>CACXEJ010000120.1 GCA_902766595.1 Ruminococcus flavefaciens
CTACAACAGACTTCGAGTACCTCTTCCCGTTCGGCTGGGGCGAGCTCTGGGGCGTTGCTGACAGAACAGACTACGACCTCACTCAGCACATCAATACCAGCGGCAAGTCTCTCGAGTATTTCGATCCTGAGACAAACGAGAAGTACATTCCTTACGTTATCGAGCCTTCACTCGGCGTAGAGAGACTCTTCCTCTCGATCGTTACAGAGGCTTACGACGAGGAGGAGATCGTTTCCACAGACAAGAACGGCAACGAGAAGAAGGAAGTCCGCACAGTAATGCACTTCCACCCGGCTCTTGCACCGTTCAAGTGTGCAGTTCTTCCGCTTGTTAAGAAGCTCACTCCCAAGGCTGAGGAAGTATACGAGATGCTTTCCAAGAAGTTTATGGTCGACTTCGACGAGGCTGGTACTATCGGTAAGAGATACCGCCGTCAGGACGAGATCGGAACTCCCTTCTGTATCACATACGACTTCGATACACTTGAGAAGGATAACTGCGTTACAGTCCGCGACCGTGACACAATGCAGCAGGAGCGTGTGGCTATCGACGACCTCGTTGCTTACCTCGAAGCAAAGATGGCATTCTGAGTATACTATTATAATATATAAAAGACAGGCACCTTCGGGTGCCTGTTTTTATGCTCCGGAGACTGTGAAATATCTGTCAAAATCGCCTCTGACCAAAAATTGCGATGGACGTCCGAAAGGTTTCCGGACGGCAAAAACAATATGCCGTTCGGTATAGATTTTAACCGGTTTGTCATTTTTTTGAGGGCTCCTGAATATGATTTTACAGAGCAGAAAAAGCGCATAAATTGTGGAGGTCGGTTCTCCGGAGGACTGATTTTTATGATTTTCAGAGTATAAAAGGTGGGTGGAAACGCCTTGAAATATACTGAGAGTATTCACAAAAAGGTGCTGATTGTAACGTTTTTGTAATTTTTAGTTGCTATATCATTTGATTTATTAACTGTGAATTTACATAAAGTTTACATCGAGTACATATAATATGTGCTATTTTACACTTTTGCTCGCGTTTTCCTCTTTCGTTTTTAGGCTGAAAATGGAATTGTTCCCAAAACTATTGCCATTTTCTGCGGTTTGTGTTATCATTAGCACGTCCCCGAAAGAGGGACGCAAATTCACGAAAGGATGAGTAGATGAGAGAAGCAAAAAACGTAGCGACTATCCTCGGTACAATTGCTGTTTGTCTTATCAGTGGGCTTATGGTTGCCGACAAGGCAGCTCCGAATGTAAATTCAAGCAATATGGTGGAAATCGAAGAGCCCGCAAGTGAAGAGATGACAGTCGCTGCAATTCAAACTTCTGTTAGCACTACAACCGCGATCGTAACAACAACGGCAGCTACAACTACAATTGAGCTGACCACCACAACAACTGCTCCGGCAGAAACAACAACCACAACAACCACCGCCCCCGAGATCGTAACCGAGGCGGTACAGGAAATCACACCTGAGGAGCTTCCCCCCGAGCCCGCCGCAGAGCCCGAGGCACCAGCCGAAGCCCCCGCACCTGAAGAGCCTGCTGAGGAGATAACAGAGACAGAAACTCCCACAGAGCCCGAAACCGAACCTGAGACTCAGCCTGAAACTCAAGCCGATGAGCGCATACAGGAGCTCGTGCTTGATGAAGAGGACAGTCTTCCTATATCCGACGAAGATTTCGTTGTACTCTGCAACGTGGTTGCACACGAGGCAGGTTCCAACTGGATCTCCGAGAACGACAAAGCTAAAGTCGTTGAGGTTATTATGAACAGAGTACACAGTGACCTGTTCCCTAATACCATTACTGACGTGCTCACACAGCCCGGTCAGTTTACAGGAAGTGAGACTTATGCATTCAACGGCAGCTTTATGCCCTATGTGACAGAAGCTGTTCAGAACGCTGTAAGACTTTACTTCAATCAGCCCGAAGCCTTTGAAGATGGTTATTTATACTTCTGGGGCGACGGCATACAGAACCATTTCAGATAAACTGCTGAATGGTCCTGATCGCTAACAGATATGAAAAGTCCGGTCAGATTTCCAGCCGGACTTTTTATTTTGCACTGAAAAAAGTCCGGCTGTCCACAATGCTTGCGAAGAATAATCGTTAAAGTATTGACATATGCGGCAGGATTTGGTATAATAGTATAGAGTCTGCGTTTTGCAGGCGGTGTATATAGATATAAGGAGACTACAATGGACTGGCTGAAAAGCGGTCCGGAATATTATGAACAGTAAAAGAGACTTGTATAAACGATTTGTCACCTTCGGTGCTGCGATGGTGCTGCTCGGAGCTCTGACAGGGATTTTTGCGCTCGTATGGTATCATTCATACGTTGACGCTATCGTTCTGCCGTATTACAGACGAGGAAACTGGGTGCTCATAGGCATCTACTGCCTGCTTACTGCACTCTTCTTCAAGGTCTACGGCGGATTTAAGCTTGGCTATCTGAAAAAGACTGATATGCTGTATTCCCAGACTATATCTATGGTCTGCGTGAACGTCGTGGCGTATTTCCTGATAAGCCTTATCGGACGTCACTTTATGGACGCTTCACCGATCGTATTTATGACCTTTGTGGATCTTTTGTTCATCTTCCTGTGGACACTGCTCACCGGAAAGATCTACTTCATACTGTATCCGCCGAGAAAGCTCATCATACTCTACGGAAGCCATCAGGCTGCCGCGCTCGTTCTGAAAATGAGCCAGCGTGTGGACAAGTATATGATCTGCGAGTCGGTAAGCATAAACGAGTCTGAGGAGGTCATCAGGGAACAGATCCTGAAATACGAGGGCGTCATCATCTGCGATATTCCGGCTGAGCTTCGCAACGATTATCTCAAATTCTGCTTCGAGAACTCTCTCCGTGCCTATATCGCGCCGAAGATCTCGGATATCATAGTCAGAGGCGCTGACGATATACGCCTCTTCGATACGCCGCTCCTTCTCTGCCGCAACTACGGTCTTGACTTCGAGCAGAGGTTCGTTAAGCGTATCTTCGATATAGTTTTCTCGCTTATCGCACTCGTTCCGGCTGCACCGTTTATGCTCATATCGGCACTCGCGGTCAAGCTCTACGACAGAGGACCTGTCCTCTATAAGCAGAAACGCCTTACTATCGATCACAAGGAATTCTACGTCTACAAATTCAGGAGTATGATCGTCGATGCGGAAAAGGACGGCAAGCCCCGTCTCGCCTCCGAGGAGGACGACCGTATCACTCCCGTAGGAAAGATACTGAGAAAATTCAGGATAGACGAATTCCCGCAGCTCCTCAATATCCTTAAGGGCGATATGTCCGTAGTCGGACCGCGTCCGGAAAGACCGGAGCTCACCGAGGAATACAAGAAGGAAATGCCCGAGTTTGAGTACCGTCTCAAGGTGAAAGCCGGTCTGACGGGCTATGCTCAGGTAACGGGCGTTTATGACACTTCACCCTATGACAAGCTGAAAATGGACCTGATGTACATAGAGAACTACTCTGTGCGTATGGACCTTCAGATAATACTTATGACGCTGAAAACTATGCTGTTTCCGGGAAAGACAAATGCGGAGACAGAAGAGGGCATACTGCCCGAATTTACAAATAACAGCGCCAAAAAAGGAGAATGACAAATGAAGATCACGGCAGTTATAATGGCTGGCGGAAGAGGAGAACGCTTCTGGCCAAAGAGCAGAAATTCCTGCCCCAAGCAGTTCCTCTCACTCACTTCCGACGGAGAAACTATGATCAGAAAGACTGTAAACAGACTCAAGCCTATGGTCGCAGCAGAGGATATCTTTATTGTTACAAATGCGGCTTATAAGGATCTCGTTAAGGATCAGCTCCCGGAGGTGCCCGAGGAAAATATCCTCGCTGAGCCCTGTGCAAGGAACACTGCTCCCTGTATCGCGTTTGCGGCTGCTGTTATCGGCAGAAAGTACGACGATGCGGTTATGCTCGTGCTTCCCTCAGACCACCTCATAGGCTATGAGGACATATATATCAGCACCCTCAAGAAGGCTGTGGCAGTTGCCGAGCAGGGCAAGAATCTCGTTACTATCGGCATCACTCCCACTTACCCCGAAACAGGCTACGGCTACATCAACTTCGGAAATGAAGCCGGCAGTGCCTACGAGGTCGAGCGCTTTGTAGAGAAGCCCGATCTCCCCACAGCAAAGAAGTATCTCGCTTCCGGAAAGTACCTCTGGAACAGCGGTATGTTCGTATGGAAGATCTCGTCCATTATGGCTGACCTCAAGGAGTTTATGCCCGACATCTACGAGGGCGCGCTCCGTATCGGAGAGAGCTTCGGCACAGACAAGTTCACAGAGACTCTCGTCAAGGAGTTCACAGCGTTCACATCTGAGTCGATCGACTTCGGCATTATGGAAAAGGCAAGCAATATCTACACTATCCCCGGCAGCTTCGGCTGGGACGACGTCGGAAGCTGGCTCGCTGTTGAGCGTATAAACGAGACCGACGACGACAAGAATTATGTTGACGGCGACGTTATCACAGTTGACTCCAAGCGCACTACTATCTGCGGCGGAAAGCGTCTCGTTGCCGCTATCGGTACAAGAGACATCATCATCGTCGATACAGACGACGTTCTGCTGGTATGCTCCAAGAACAATACCCAGGACGTAAAGAAGGTCATTGCCCAGCTCAAGGAGCACGGCAGAAACGAACTCATATAAATCCGGACTTTGAAAAGTCTTTAAACAACTGATAAAGGAGAAAGTATAATGAAAAATGCACTTATCACAGGAATTACAGGTCAGGACGGCTCTTACCTCGCAGAGCTCCTTCTTGAGAAGGGCTACAATGTGTACGGTATCTGGAGAAGAAAGGCTACTGTTGACTACGGCAACATCGCTCACCTCAAGGACAAGGTAACTCTTATCTACGCTGATATGACTGATCCTGTTTCACTTATTTCTGCTATGAAGATCTCTCAGGCTGACGAGGTATACAACCTCGCTGCTCAGTCCTTCGTTGCAACAAGCTGGGACACTCCCCTCGGTACTGCTGATATCGACGCTATCGGCGTTACAAATATGCTCGAGGCTATCCGTATCGTAAAGCCCGAGTGCCGTTTCTATCAGGCTTCAACATCAGAGATGTTCGGACTCGTACAGGCTATCCCGCAGTGCGAGACAACTCCCTTCTATCCCAGAAGCCCCTACGGTGTTGCTAAGCTCTACGGTCACTGGATCACAAAGAACTACCGCGAGAGCTACGGTATGTTCGCTTGCTCCGGTATCCTCTTCAACCACGAATCTGAGAGAAGAGGTCTTGAGTTCGTAACAAGAAAGATCACAGACGCTGTTGCCCGTATCAAGCTGGGCGTACAGGAGTATGTTGAGCTCGGAAATATGGACTCCAAGCGTGACTGGGGCCACTCCAAGGACTATGTTAAGGCTATGTGGCTGATGCTCCAGCAGGATAAGCCCGATGACTACGTTATCGCTACAAATGAGACAAGAACTGTCCGTGAGTTCGTTGAGACTGCTTTCAAGCACGTTGGCATCGACGTTGAGTGGAAGGGCGAAGGCGTTGACGAGATCGGTATCAATAAGGCAAACGGCAAGACTATCGTTAAGGTAAACAAGAAGTTCTTCCGTCCCGCAGAGGTAGACATCCTCCTCGGCAATCCCGAGAAGGCTGAAAAGACTCTGGGCTGGAAGAGAGAGATCTCATTCTCCGAGCTGGTTGAGAGAATGGTCAAGAATGACCTCGACCGCGTTGAAAAGGAGATCAAGGTCAAGGAGATCGTTGGCTGAAATTAACGCAAAGGGGCGGAGAAGTCCGTCCCTTTTTAGGTTAGAGGGGGATTTCCCCGGAGAGGTGACGAAGTGAATATACAGTTCGATGCACTGCCGCTCGTAAGCGACAAAATGTCGGGTATAGGCTGGTGCGAGGCAGGTCAGACAATGGCTCTGGCAAAGCTTCACCCGGAAAACAGCTATTCCTATAATTTCTTCTCGCGCAGGGACGATCATATCAAAATGGAGCGCCTTGCTCCGTTCATCGGCAGCGGTATAAAACCGGAGATCGTACATTTTTCGGGATATATGTACCGTGCGGCTTCAACGTTCGTACCGGTGCCGTATTCGCATTTCTTTGGCAAAAAAGCCGATATAACCCACTTTTTCAACTACATCGTGCCGCCGGGAGTCCACGGAAAGACCGTCGTGACGGTACACGATATGGTGTATAAGGCTTTTCCGGAGACAGTCCGCGGAAGAACGATGATGATGCTGAATACCGGACTGAAAAAGTCTATGAAGCGCGCTGACATCATTGTTACAGACTCAGAGTTCTCAAAGCGCGAGATAGTGAAATACTTCCCTCAGCACGAGGAAAAGATAAGGGTAGTGCCCTGCGGCGTTGACCTTGAGAAGTTCCGTCCGTGTGAGGAGCCGGAGCGCATACCGGCTGTAAAGGAGTCGCTGGGCATCGAGGGAGACTACTTCCTCTACCTCGGCACTATCGAGCCGCGAAAGAACCTCGAACGCCTTATCAGCGCCTATAACGCTCTTGTGAAGAAGCTGGGAGAGAAGTGTCCGAAGCTGGTGCTCGCCGGCGGAAAGGGCTGGCTCTACGACGGCATATTCGCGCGCGTGGAGCGTCTCGGGCTCACAGACAAGGTGATATTTACGAAATACGTTCCCTCAGAGGATATGAACCCGCTTATGTGCGGCGCACTGGCATTTGTTTTCCCGTCGCTGTATGAGGGCTTTGGTATGCCGCCGCTCGAGGCTATGGCGTGTGGAGTACCGGTGCTTGCTTCCGGGGAGGCTTCCCTGCCGGAGGTTACCGGAGACTGCGCTGTGATATGCGACGCATTTTCCGTGAAGAGCATCGCTCAGGGGCTCTACCGTCTCTACAAGGACGAGGCTCTCAGAAAGGACCTCTCCGCCCGCGGACTCGAACGCGCAAAAACATTCACATGGGAGCGCTCTGCGGAGATACTCTGGAGCGTCTATGAGGAGCTGATGTGATGAAGGTGTTCAAAACCGTGCTGAAGGTAATTGCAGCCGCCGCTCTTATAGGAGCAGTTGTTGTAAAAAGAGTTGAGAGAGGCAGCCGCAGGATATTTATCGGCGATCATAGCAGCAACCATATCTATCTGGCAATTTACTTTATCGCATGGCTGTGTATAGGTATCCTGCTGTTAATGTTTCTCAGGGAGAAGAAAAATACCGATGAAGCTCCCAAGTCAAAGCTCAGGAAGGTCCTTCCTGTACTGGCAGCCTGTCTGGAAGTTGGACTGACTATACTCGTTCCGCTGATGCTCCTCTTCAGAAATCTTGACAAGCCGGAGCGTATCAAGAGCCCTGACGGAGATCATTATATCATCAGAGTCGAAAAAGACGACTGGTTCGGAAATACAAAGTATAACTTCTATGTCAAGGATAAGGGGGTAGTCTACCGCTATATCTTCGACAGCGACAAGCCGAATCCGGAGCTCAGCTGGAATGACAAGGGCGTTGGATTCAACGGTGAACTATATGAATACTGAGGTGAGAAAATGAGCGGAAACAGGCTCAGGGTACTCGAAGTGAATAAAGCCTACTATCCGCATACCGGAGGCATCGAGACTGTTATACGGCAGTATTCCGAGGAGCTGAGCAGGGTATGTCCGGCTGATGTCAGGGTGCTCGTATGCCGCGACGGCAAGGGAAAGGGCAGTCACGAAAAGCTCAACGGCGTTGACGTCACCCGTGCTGCAAGTATGGGAACATACTTCAAGTGTCCGCTGTCGCTGGATTTCATCAGGAAATTCCGGAAAATGGCGAAGAGAGCCGATGTCGTGCATATACACGTCCCGTTCCCGCTCGCGGACGCAGCTCTGCTGCTGTCGGGGTACAAGGGCAGAGTGGTCGTGTCGTGGCACAGCGACGTCGTAAAGCAGAAGAAGCTGCTGATGTTCTACAAGCCCTTTATGAAGAGCCTGCTGAAACGTGCCGACCGCATACTCGTTGCTACGGAGGGACACATCGAGGGCTCGGCTTACCTCAAGGATTACAGGGAAAAGTGCCGTGTGCTGCCATACGGAATAGTTCCCGGAGCCTACCTCAGAGTCCCGGAGGGCACGGTCCTCTCCGACCGCTGCACCGACAAAAGCAGCGTAAAGCTGCTGTTTACCGGACGGCTCGTCTACTATAAGGGAGTGGACGTTCTGCTCAGGGCTATGAAGCAGACGGAGGGCTGTGAGCTGTTCATATCCGGCGAGGGCGACCTCGAAGCCGGTCTGAAGGAATACGTCCGCGAAAACGGTCTTGAGGAGAGAGTACACTTTATGGGCTTTCTTCCGCAGACCGAGCTCCGTCAGGCGTTCAGGGAATGTGATATATTCGTTCTCCCCTCAGTCGAGAGGAGCGAGGCTTTCGGCATAGTCCAGCTCGAGGCTATGGTCTACGGCAAGCCCGTCATAAATACGGCGCTCCCGTCGGGAGTTCCCTATGTGAGCCTTGACGGCGTTACCGGACTGACTGTTCCGCCGTCCGATCCGGACAGCCTTGCAGAGGCGATAAATACTCTTGCAGGCGATGAAGCTCTCCGCAGCGCTATGGGTAAGGCTGCGGCGGAGAGAGTTAAGAATGAATTCAGCGAGATAAAAGTGATAAAGAAGCTCTGCGGCATACTTTCCGGAGAGCAGTAAGGGGGCATAATATGAAAGCTATGATAATCGGCGGCGCAGGATTTGTCGGCGGCTACCTCATACGCGAGCTTAAAAACAACGGCTGGGAGGTCTGTGCGACCTGCCTTCCGAATGAGAATATCACTGAGGACTGCGACAAGAGAGTTCTCGATATACTGTCAAAGGACGACATAAAGCCGCTTCTTGACGACGTAAAGCCGGACGTAGTCTATCATCTGGCAGCCCTCAGCTCGGTGTCGGTATCGTGGAAAAAGCCTCAGCTCACCGCTGAGATAAACGTTGTCGGCACTATAAACGTCCTTGAGGCTGTCCGTGAGACCGGACGCAGCGACATAAGGACGATACTCATAGGCTCCGGCGAGGAATACGGCTTCATACGCGAGGGAGCCTGTCCTCTCACCGAGGAGGAGCCCCTCAGACCGGGCAACATCTATGCGGCTACAAAGGCGTGTCAGGGGATGCTCGGCGAGATATACGCAAGAGCCTACAAAATGGATATAGTTATGGTAAGAGCCTTCAACCACTCCGGTCCGGAGCAGCTCCCGATATTCGTCATCTCCGACTTCTGCAAGCAGATAGCCGAGATAGAGCGCGGTGAGCGCGAGCCCGAGATGAAGGTCGGAAACCTCTCCGCGATGAGAGATTTCACCGATGTCAGGGACGTTGTAAGAGCCTACCGTCTGCTCGGAACAAAGGGTAAGAGCGGAGCTGTCTACAATATCGGCAGAGGAAAGGCAGTCGAGGTGCAGTACATTCTCGACACCGCACTGAGCTTTTCGGATATGGACATAAAGGTAAGCCGCGATCCGGCAAGAATGAGAGCTTCGGATATTCCGATCATTGAGCCGGACGTTTCACGCATAGCGGCAGATACCGGCTGGAAGGCTGAGATCTCTATGGAACAGACTATCAGGGACTCGCTTGATTACTGGCGCAGTCACCCGGAGGTAAAGTGATATGAGAAGACTTGCTGCATTTATCACAGGCGCTGTTATGCTTATCGGAGCGGCTTCGTGCAGTCTCACCTCAAATTCATCTGTGAAAAAGGCTTCGGAAAGCGATGTCAAGAAGCTCATCGGTGAATGGGAGATGGAGGGCGAAGACGAGGGCGGAATAATCGCTATTGAGAGCGAGTCATCAGCGTGGTTCGGCGCTGTTACCGACTATTCAAGCAGTCTGCATTTTAATTCCGACGGCAGTTTGTACTGGAACGGAGAGACCTATCCCAAGGACAATTACACCTTCAGCGACGGTTATTTCAGTCTCAGCACTCCCGACGGCAACGATATGAGTATGAAAAAGACAGACGGCGACAATAACAGCGTTTACGGTGAGTATGAGCTGAAAGGCGGCTATCTTTACAATATTCTCTCCAAGGCATACAAGGCGAGATTAAAGACAAAAGGCGAGAACAGCACTCCCACGGATATGCACCTCGGGCTCGAGTTCAATGACAGCGAGAGCGAGCTCAAGGTCAAGTTCCCGGCAAACATTGAGATATACAGCGACACATTGTTCCTTGAGATGGAGCTCGGCTCCGATATGGAGAGTAATATGAACATAGGCAGCTGTGAATATAAGGTAGTCGGAGACACGCTCTATATAACCAAGAGCGACGATAAGAAGTACACCCTACACCGCAGAGTGAAGATGGGTGAAGATGCTCTTCAAAGAATGGAAACACAGTCTATTGATCCGGAAGACCTTGAAGGTGTTGATATTGGAGAATATATGGAAAGTGAACGCAAGAGGCTCGAAGCTGAGTTGGATGCTGAGAGGGCGAAAAGAGAAGCTACTATGGATCCTGAGATAAAGAAAGCTCTCGAGGAACGTTCACATAACGGTTAAGCAGAACAGGAGATGATAGAAATGTCAGATCTTAAACTCACAAGGGACAGAATGACTGCCTTTGACGGTCACGAAAAGGTGAGCGCGCTCAAGGCTCCGGCAAAGCTGACCGAGTTCGGTCAGAAGCAGAACGAGGCAAACGAGCTTCTTGCCGCCAATATAAACGAGCTTATCAAGCGTGTGTGCGCGCTTGAGGACAAGCAGCTCCAGCAGACTGAAGCGATGCGGCGTATAGCTGAGGAGCTCGCCGCATACAAGAAGGAGCTCGACCGCATAAGGCTCTCGGAAAAGCTCAATTCAGGCACCATTGAACGTCTCAGCAATGCCCTTCGTATTGCTGAAGAAGGCGCGGAATGAGAGAATAGCATCATATCAAGAAATATATCGTTAAAATGTGCGCAAACTCTTGACTTCGACTAAGAATTGTTATATGATTAAATGGTAGTCAGTCCGCGCGGACTGGCAGGAAAGAAGGTGGAAAATATGGGCGACCTTGCGGAAAGGCTGATGGAAGAGCTCGAGTGCCGCACGCCTTTTACTATACCGATATTCGGAGGGATACCCGTTCCGGAATCCTGTGTTATGACGTGGATAATAATGGCAGCGCTGGTCATCGGCTCTATTATATTCACAAAGACGATGAAGCTCGTACCGACCGGTGCGCAGTGCATCATCGAGGGCTTTATCCTCTGGATGGACAAGTTCTTCCTCGAGATACTCGGTGAGAAGGGCAGAAAGTACCTTCCGGTGCTTGAAACCCTGCTGCTGTATATAGGCATATCCAACACGATAGGTCTTATCGGTCTGAGACCGCCGACCAAGGATCTCGGCGTAACAGCTACACTGGCGATATTCGCAATACTGCTGATACAGTTCAGCGGCATCAGGGAAAGAGGCGTAAAGGGCTGGCTCAAGAGCTTTACCCAGCCAATGGTGATAATGCTCCCGATAAATATTCTCGAGCTCGTTATCAAGCCCCTCTCGCTGTGTATGCGACTCTTCGGAAACGTACTTGGCGCATTCGTTATTATGGAGCTTCTCAAGCTCATCGTACCTGTGGGACTTCCGCTGGTATTCAGTTTTTACTTCGACGTGTTCGACGGCTGTATACAGGCATATGTATTCGTATTCCTGACATCGCTGTTTATGTCGGAGGCAATGGAAGAAGAATAACAACTATTACATAATGCGGCGGCAAGGAGCTGCCGGAATTTCAGGAGGTAAATATTATGGGAATGATCGCATTAGGCGCAGGTATCGCCGTACTTACAGGCGCAGGCGCAGGAATTGGTATCGGTATCGCAACATCAAAGGCTGCTGAGGCTATCGCTCGTCAGCCCGAGGCTAAGGGCGACATCAACAAGGCACTCCTTCTCGGATGTGCGCTCGCAGAGGCGACCGCTATTTACGGCTTCGTTATCGCTCTCCTTATCATACTGCTCCTCAAGTAATGGAAGCTGCCGCATAGCGGCATACATAACACTATCAGAATACCGATGCAGGAACGCCGCCGGCGTTCCGCGCTTCAAGGAGGAAAAAGCGTAATGCTGGATATAAACATCTGGAATTTCATATGGGCTGCGATAAACCTTGTTCTGCTGCTCATACTGATGAGAATATTCCTCTTCAAGCCTGTCAGGAAGATGATGGACGAGCGTACCAAAATGGTACAGGACGACCTCGACAAGGCTAAAAAGACCAGAGAAGAGGCTGAGGCTCTGAAGCAGCAGTATCAGGAAGACCTCAGCGGTGCTAAGGAAGAGGTCCAGAAGATACTCGACAAGGCTCACGAGGACGCAGAGACCGAGAGAGCTGCTATGATAAGAAAGTCTCAGGAGGAAGCAGATCAGATAGTTGCCGATGCAGGCAAGTCCATTGAGGACGAGCGCAGAAGAGTCATCGCACAGGCTCAGACTCAGATCGCAGACCTCGCTATCGAAGCTGCCTCTAAAATTATCGGAGAAAACGTTGACGATGAAAAGAACCGCCGTCTCGTGGATAAGTTCCTCTCCGAAGAGGAGGGCGGCAAAAAGTGAATGAAAAGGAAAAAGAGCTCATAAACGACCTCTGCCGCCTTGAAGTCAGCAAGACAGACGTTGAGGATACAAGGCGCATACTCGCTTCGTGCGGCGATCTCGCCGAAACTCTCGGCAATCCCCTCGTAACGAATGACGAGAAGCGCATCGTCATCGAAAGGCTCTTCCCCGAAAATATGAGGAAATTCGTCCTCGCCACAGCCCGCAGCGGTATGATCGGTCAGATCGACGAGATACTCGACCAGTACATAGATATACTCATCGAAAAGGAAGGCAGTATAAGAGCGGTAGTCCGCTATGTTACGCCTCTTACTGAGTCGCAGCAGGCTGATCTGCGCAAGTTTATCACGGAGAAGTTCAACAAGGACGACGTCTCCATTGAATACCGCAGGGATCCCGACATCATAGGCGGATTTATCCTCAATGCAGGCGATGTGGAGTACGACAGGAGCTACCGCACAGGTCTCCGCGCAATGAAGGAGACTCTCCATTCAAAGGCAGCCCGTCTCTCTGAGGGCGCAAAGGCTGAAAAGAGCACGTCCGGCGACGTTATATCCGTTCTCAGGAGCGAGATCAGGGATTTTGACGTAAAATCCGGAGCCTCCGAAACAGGCTTCATAACCGCTCTTGGCGACGGTATCGCAAGAGTACGCGGTATGAATTCCGTTATGTACGGCGAGCTCGTTGAATTTGAAACAGGTATCAGAGGTATCGTCCAGAACCTTGAGGAACGTTCTGTCGGAGTCGTTCTCCTCGGCGACGACTACGGTCTCACAGAGGGATCGTCCGTTTCGCGTACAGGAAAACGTGCCGGCGTTGGTGTGAGCGACGCTCTGCTCGGCAGAGTAGTTGACGCTCTCGGCGCTCCTATCGACGGTATGGGCACTATCGCTGCCGAGGACTACTTCCCCATAGAGCGCGAAGCTCCGGGCGTTATAGAGCGTAAACCGGTAAATGTCCCGCTCCAGACGGGTATCCTCGCTATCGACTCGATGTTCCCTATCGGAAGAGGTCAGCGTGAGCTCATCATCGGCGACAGACAGACCGGTAAGACCTCTATCGCACTCGATACTATCATAAATCAGAAGGACAAGGACGTTATATGTATCTACGTTGCTATCGGTCAGAAGTCCTCTACCGTTGCACAGGTAGTTAATACCCTCAGAAAGTACGGTGCTATGGACTATTCCGTAGTTGTCTGCGCTTCTGCGAGCGATCCTGCGCCCTTCCAGTATATCGCACCATATTCCGGTACAGCTATGGCTGAATACTTTATGTCAAAGGGCAGGGACGTCCTCATAGTATACGACGATCTCTCAAAGCACGCCGTTGCATACCGTGCAATGTCGCTGCTGCTCCACCGTCCGCCCGGACGTGAGGCATACCCCGGAGACGTTTTCTATCTGCATTCGCGTCTGCTCGAGCGTTCGAGCCGTCTCGATGACGAACACGGCGGCGGTTCACTGACCGCTCTCCCGATAATAGAGACTCTTGCCGGAGATATTTCGGCTTATATCCCTACAAACGTCATCTCTATCACAGACGGTCAGATATTCCTCGAGAGCGAGCTTTTCAATTCAGGTCTCAGACCTGCAGTTAACTACGGTCTGTCGGTATCGCGTGTCGGCGGTGCTGCTCAGACAAAGGCAATGAAAAAGGCTGCCGGAAACCTCCGTATCGACCTTGCACAGTTCAAGGAAATGGAGATATTCACGCAGTTCTCCTCCGAGCTCGACCAGTCCACGACTGAGCTCCTCGAGCACGGTCATATGCTCACAGAGCTGCTCAAGCAGCCGCTCTACAATCCGCTCCCGCACTACGAGCAGGTCATTCTCCTCTATGCCGCTCAGCACGACCTTTTCCGCGGCATACCAATAAACGAGCTGAGAGATTACCGCGCCGACCTTATGAACTATATCCGTACATACGGTCAGGACATCATCGAGGAGATCGAGTCGAACAAGGTCCTCACGGACGACCTCGCAGACCGCATCGAGCGCATAGTTACGGCATTTGAGGAATAGGCGGTGAAACGCTATGGCTAATATCAGAGAGATACGCGAGCGTATTTCCAGTATAAAACAGATACTCAAGATAACCAACGCGATGTACCTTATGTCGTCGTCAAAGCTCAAGAAGGCGAGGAAGTCCCTCGAGGACACCGAGCCGTACTTCTACAAGCTCCAGACTACTATCGAGAGTATCCTCGAACATACTCCCCATACCCGTCAGCTCTACTTCGACAGACGTGAGGGTATACCGGAGGATAAGAGAAAACGCGGATATATCGTCATTACAGCCGATAAAGGTCTCTGCGGAAGCTATAACCACAATGTTCTGAGGTTCACCGAGAACGAGCTCAGCTCGCTCCCCGACCTCGACAACGTCCAGCTCTTCGTAATGGGACAGGTCGGCAGAATGTACTTCCAGAACCGTCAGCGTTCCGCGAAAAAGGCTTCCGTGGACAGCGAATTCCTCTACACCACCCAGAACCCGACGCTCTACCGTGCTATGGAGATAGCGCAGCTCGTCCTCGACAAGTTCGAGAACAAGGAGCTCGATGAGGTGAGCCTGATATATACGGATATGATAAATTCCGCGAAATTCGAGGTAAAGAAGGTACAGCTGCTGCCGTTCGTCCGCAAACACGTCGGACTCGCGGCTGACGGTACGCTGAAAAAGCTGCCGAAGGCTTCGTTCCTGCCCTCGCCGGAGGTCGTAATGGCAAACCTCATACCCAACTACGCCAAGGGACTTATCTACGGCGCTATGGTGGAGGCTTTCTGCTCTGAACAGCAGGCTCGTATGACCGCTATGGACGCTGCGACGACAAGTGCAAAGGATATGATAAAGGATCTTTCGCTGATGTACAACCGTGCCCGTCAGGCTGCTATAACACAGGAGATAACTGAGGTGTGCGGCGGTGCGGCAAGCCTCGGAGAGTGACCGCCGATCAAAGAGCGGCGATAAGAGTTGAGAAGTCAGATCTCAGATTTTAGTTTGCAGAGGCAGAGTTATGGCTGACAGTGACAAAAATAATATTTATCAGAACCTCATAGTCTGGCAGAAGGCTATGGATCTGGTCGAAGAGATGTACAGACTTATAAGAACGCTTCCTAAAGAAGAAATGTTTGCTCTTGCAAATCAGATGCGCAGAGCTTCTGTTTCGGTGCCTTCTAACATTGCGGAAGGTGCGGGAAGAAAAACAGCTCCGGATTTTATACATTTTCTTGTAGTTGCAAGAGGTTCTGTCTATGAGATCGAAACTCAGCTCCGAATATGTATCCGATTAGGGTATTTCAAGGAAAATCAGGCAAAAATGGCTTTTGGGCTTTGTAAAGAGATCGGAAAAATGCTCAGTGCATTGGTGAGCAATCTTGAAAGTAAGTGTGATAAACTGAGCTCTGACATCTGAGCTCTGATCTCTGCTTCAACTGAAAGGAGAAGCCTATGGAAAAAGGCAAGATAACACAGGTCATCGGACCTGTTATAGATGTGGAGTTCCCCACGGGAAAGCTCCCTATGATAAGAGACGCGCTCACCGTTGAGATAGACGGAAAGAAACGCGTTATGGAGGTCGCTCAGCATATGGGCAACAGGATCGTCCGCTGCATAATGCTTGCAACGAGCGAGGGACTCTCCAAGAATATGGAGGTCACAGCGACCGGTTCGTGTATAAAGGTGCCCGTAGGTGAAAAGACTCTCGGACGTATGTTCAATGTTCTCGGAGAGCCTATCGACAAGAAGGGCGACGTTGATGCCGAGGAAAAGTGGGAGATACACCGCAAGGCTCCTACGTTTCAGGATCAGAGCCCTGTCGTTGAGGTACTCGAGACCGGCATCAAGGTAATCGACCTCATCGCTCCTTATGCAAAGGGCGGTAAGATAGGACTTTTCGGCGGTGCCGGAGTCGGCAAGACGGTTCTCATTCAGGAGCTCATACGCAATATCGCTACCGAGCACGGCGGTTACTCTATATTCACCGGCGTTGGAGAGCGTTCGCGTGAGGGCAACGACCTCTGGAACGAAATGCAGGAGTCGGGCGTTATCGCCAAGACCGCGCTCGTGTTCGGTCAGATGAACGAACCGCCCGGATCGCGTATGCGTGTAGCTCAGACCGGTCTTACAATGGCGGAGTATTTCCGTGACCGCGAGCATAAGGACGTTCTTCTCTTCATCGACAATATTTTCAGATATGTACAGGCAGGCTCGGAGGTATCAGCACTTCTCGGACGTATGCCCTCAGCCGTTGGTTACCAGCCTACACTGGCTACCGAGGTCGGCGAGCTTCAGGAGCGTATCACCTCCACAAAGGACGGCTCTATCACATCGGTACAGGCGGTCTACGTCCCTGCGGACGACCTCACCGATCCTGCACCGGCTATAACCTTCGCCCACCTCGATGCGACGACCGTTCTTTCGCGTAAGATCGTGGAACAGGGTATCTACCCGGCAGTAGATCCGCTCGAGTCGAATTCCCGTATCCTCGAGCCCGAGATAGTCGGCGAGGACCACTACCACGTTGCAAGAAAGACTCAGGAGCTGCTCCAGAAGTACAAGGAGCTTCAGGACATCATCGCTATCCTCGGTATGGAGGAGCTCGATGAACAGGACAAGCTGGCGGTATACCGCGCAAGAAAGATACAGAAGTTCCTCTCGCAGCCGTTCAACGTTGCCGAGAACTTCACCGGTCTCAAGGGCAAGTACGTTCCGCTCAAGGACACTATCGAGGGCTTTAATGCCATTATCGAGGGCGAAATGGACAAATACCCCGAGGCAGCCTTCCTTATGGCAGGCACTATCGACGACGTTATCGCCAAGGCTAAGCAGATAGGCGACGATTGAGAGGAGAAGCGGAATGGCTAAGACATTTCACCTTGAGATAATCGCCACCGACCGCATCTTCTATCAGGGCGAGTGTGAGCACCTCGTCGTAACAGCGATAGATGGTCTTGTGGGAATAATGGCAGGCCACGAGCCTGTCGTGACCTCCCTGCCCACCGGAGAGCTCAAGTATATGGTGGACGGAAAATGGCATTACGGCGCTATATCCGGTGGCTTCATACAGGTTATGCCGGATCAGGCGATAATCCTCGCGGATAACTGTGAGCTCCCCGAGGAAATAGACATAAAACGTGCGGAGGAAGCCCGTCAGCGCGCAGAGGAAAAAATGCGCCAGAAGCAGAGCATCAAGGAGTATTACCAGACTCAGGCTGCTCTCAACCGCGCTATGAACCGCCTTAAAGTATCGCAGAAACACTTCAAGTAAATAGAGCACACCGCTGCATTACTATGAACTATGCACGAATATCCCTTTGGAAATTTGTGCATAATTTTGAAATGTTAAGGATTTGCGGCGATGTGCTTGACTTTTTGACAAAATTATAGTACAATATTTATAATTGTCGAATAGACACAAAATTTTTAGGAGGCATTGACCGTGAAAAAGATCGGAAAATCAACTTTCTTCATTGTCGTTGCTTTTATCGCTTTATTCACCTTCTCATCGATCGTAGGTCTCGACAAGTCCTATGCCGATAAGACAACAACCTATATCAAGGGCGTTGATGATATTCGTCTCGGTATCGACATCAAGGGCGGCGTTGACGCTACCTTCGAGCCGGCTGACGGCTACGACGCAAGCGAGGATCAGCTCGATGCTGCAACTCAGATCATCAAGACAAGACTTGCAAACCTTGGTATAACAGATAACGAGGTTTACAGCGATACAAAAAGCAACAGAATCATTGTACGTTTCCCGTGGCAGGCTGGCGAGGACAATTTTGATCCTAAAGCCGCTGTAAAGGAGCTCGGCGATATGGCTCAGCTCACATTCCGCAAGGGTACGGACACTACTGAAGACGCTGAGGGCAACAAGCATCCTTCAGGCGACCTCGTTCTCGAGGGTGCAGATATAGACCACGCTGAACCCGTTTACAGAAGAATGAGCGACACATCAGAGCCTGAATGGGTAGTAGAGCTCAAGCTCAACGGCACCGGTGTAAGCAAGTTTGCAAGCGCTACAACAGAGCTCGCAAATACTCAGACTCCGATCTCTATCTGGATGGACGATTATATGATCTCAGCTCCTACCGTAAACTCACCTATCACAGACGGTTCAGCTGTTATCTCAGGAAGCTTCACAGGCGACTCTGCAAAGAAGCTCGCAGACCAGATCAACGGCGGTGCGCTGCCCTTCAAGCTGGTCACAGTAAGCACAAACACCATCTCACCTACAATGGGTGAGGGTTCACTCGATGCTATCATTCTTGCTGCTGCTATCGCATTCGCATTCATCGCAGTATATATGATAGTTCTTTACAGACTTCCCGGTTTCGTAGCAGTTATCGCTCTTATCGGTCAGGTAGCAGGAAGTATCGCTGCTATCACAGGCTGGTTCGGCTTTATGCACGGCTCCACACTTACTATCCCCGGTATCGCGGGTATCATACTCGCCGTCGGTATGGGCGTTGACGCCAACATCATCACCGGTGAGCGTATCAAGGAAGAGCTCAGGACAGGAAAATCTCTCGATTCCGCTATCAAGATAGCTTACAAGAGAGCGTTCTCCGCTATCCTCGACGGTAACATCACAAACGTGTTCATCGCCGTTATCCTTATGGGTGCATTCGGTGTACCTACCAGCTTCTTCTCAAAGATACTCAACAAGACTATATTCTTTGCGTTCGGCGCAACTGCTGAGGGCTTCGTTTACTCCTTCGGCTTTACGCTCCTCGCAGGTGTAATCCTGAACTTCATAATGGGTGTATTTGCTTCAAGAATTATGGTAACTTCACTTTCAAAGTTCAAGTGCTTCAAGAACAGAAAGCTTTACGGAGGTGATGTTAAGTGAGTGCTAAGAAGAAAACACCGGAAGCTCCGGCTTACACTGGTAAGGTCTACAACTTCTGCGGCAAGAAGAGAATGATACTCGTTATCTGTATCGTAGTTCTCGCTGCACTCATCGTTGGTATCATCATCCGCGGTGACAACCGTTCTATCGAATTCAAGGGCGGTACGATGCTCACATATTCGTATGAGGGTGACCTCAGTACGAGTGACGTCAAGGACATTGTAAAGAATGTTACAAACGAGTCCGCAACTGTCCGTACAGGTAAGGACATCAATACAGGTGATTCACAGTTCACAATTTCTATGACAACAGGTGACTTCGATGCCGACAAGCAGGCTGAGCTCACCAAGGCTCTCAAGGAAAAGTTTGCTGCTAACAACCTCAAGGACGCTGAGGCTGTAAACGTTACTTCAACAACAGGTAACGAGTTCCTCCTCAAGTGCGTTATCGCAGTTGTTTTTGCAGCTATCGTGATAATCCTCTACATTGCAGTAAGATTTAGAAACATCGGCGGCTGGTCCGCAGGTATGTGCTCGGTATTCGCCCTCGTCAACGACCTCGTTGTGGCAATGGCTGTATCCTTTATCTTCGGATTTGAGTTCAGCGCGAACACCGTTGCGGTTATCCTGACTATCCTCGGTTACTCTATCAACAACACTATCGTTATCTACGACAGAATAAGAGAAAACCGCAAGCTGATGCCCAAGGCTTCACTCAATGAGCTTATCAACACAGGCTGCTCACAGTCCCTTACACGTTCTATCAGAACATCTATCACAACTATCTCAACGATGCTCATCATCACTATCGTAGTTATGATAAAGGGCTATGACTCACTGCTCAGCTTCTCAGTTCCGCTTATGGCAGGACTTATCTCCGGTACCTACACATCACTCTTCGTTGCACCTGTAACGTGGTCATGGTGGAAGGGCAGAGAGGCAAAGAAAGCTGTTGCTTCAAAGTAAAAATCAAGGACTCCGAAAGGAGTCCTTTTTTTGTGCCAAAACAACGGATATGTATGCCAAAACCACCGTAGGGGCGGCGTTTCGCCGCCCGTGCCGTTTATATCCGTATCCTGAACCGTCTGTAGGGAACGCCGCCTCGGCGTTCCGCAAATCACGAATATGTCTGCCCAAACCATTGTAGGGGCGCATTCCGTGCGCCCGTGCCATTTGAACTCGTATCATACAGCAAATGTAGGGGCGCCGTTCCGGCGCCCGCCCTAACATTTGGGCTATGTTATGAATTTGCTTTTGTAGGGAACGCCGCCTTCGGCGTTCCGCGAATTCTGGAATTGTAACAAAAAACGTAGGAGACGGAGTCCCCCGCCCATATAAATATAAAACTGACGGGTGGACGAGGGCGTCCACCCCTACATTTGGCTATGTTCCGTATAAAAAAGGACTCCGTAGGAGTCCTTTATATTTTTATGCGTTCGTCGGTGTGAACGATGATTATATTGTCTATCAGCTTGAAATCCTCCGGCGGCTTACGGTCGGCAGGAATACTGAATTCGTCAGGCGACGGTGCCGGAGCTTTTGACTTCTTCGGGGAAGTTTTTATGCTCTCAGGCAGTCCTTCCATAGAGGGACCTCCGCTGTTGGCTTTTGAACGCCTTTTTGACTTTATTATCAGAGTCCACATTATGATATTCACGATCACGAATACTGCGACCGCGGCAATTACAACTTTCCATTCATTTGCCGTCAAAGGTATCACGCCCTTCCTGAACTATATTTCAGCGCGGAATACCGCACCGGAGATGTTGTCCTTCTCGTCTCTCAGCTTGACCAGCTCGATCAGCTCGCGCAGACGCGCTATCATTGAGGACTTGGTCGTGATAAGTCTCGGGGAGAGTATATCGAGTATCTCCTCATCGGTAACGACGTGGCGCATACCGTCCGAGCAGATGAGGTAGTTTACGTCCTCTTCGATGTTGCCGAACTGTATATCCGGCGAAACTCCTCCGGTAACTCCGACGCACTGCACGAGAGCGTTGCGGCGTTTATCCTTGGAAGCCTCCTCGGCAGTCATATTGCCGCGCTTCATTTCGAGGTTGACGTAGGTGTGATCCTCTGTGATCTGGGTGAGCTCCTCACCTATTTTGTATATGCGGGTATCACCGACGTGGAAGCTCATATACTGCGAATTCACGACGAGCATACCTGTCGCAGTCGTGCCGAGCTTGATGTCGTTGCGGATACCGTAGGTTATCATAGTATCATTGAGGTATCTGAGACGGCGGGCGGTTATTTCCGCTATCCTGTCCCAGCTCCAGTTCTTGAGCTCTTTAGCAAGCCCATAGTCGAACCAGTCCGCGAAGCTCCGCACTACCTCAGCGCTGGCGAGCTCTCCCTTGGACAGTCCTCCCATACCGTCGCATACCATAATAAGAGCGACCTTGCCTTTGGGGGTATCAGCTGTCTTGACGCAAAGGCTGTCCTGATTTACCTGCTTCGTGTTACCGATGTCGGTGTCGGCAGCAACGATATATTCCATAGACTCACTTCCTTTCCGGCAGATATCGACTTATCAGCCGATGAAATCGAATTCCTCGTTCGAGAGCTTGAGAACGTCGCCCTTCTTGAGCTTTATTTCGGTCTGAACGGCGATAGGCTCACCGTTCACGAAGGTTCTGTTTGTGGAGTTGTTATCCTGAACGAAGCACTCTCCGCCGCGGACGTAGAGCGTTGCGTGAACACGGCTCACGGTCTTGTTGCCTGTGATGCAGAAATCGACCTTAGCGCGTTCCTTGCCGAGCTTGAATACGGGCTTGTTTACGGAGAAAGTTTCGCCGTTTGAGCGGCGCGTGAGTTTGGGTGCAGGCTGCTCGGCAGGCGTTGACTCCTTGACCGGCTCAGTCTTTTTAACCTCCTGAACGGGTTCGGGCTTTTTGACCTCGGGCTCAGGCTTTTTAATCTCCTGAACGGGTTCGGGTTTCTTTGCCTCGGGCTCAGGCTGCTTTACCTCATGAACAGGCTCGGATGCCTTGTCCTCGGGTGCGGCAGGAACCTCGGGTGCCTTTATCTCCTTGACCTTTGCCTCGTCTGCGTGGATAACAGGCGGAGCTTCAACAGGTGCAGGCTGGGGTATCTGGACCGCAGGAGCGGACTGTACAGCCGGTTTTTCTTCTTCCTTGACCGGCTCGGGTTTTGTCTCCTGAACCGGTGCAGACTCGGGCTTTGTCTCCTGAACAGGTGCAGCCGGTGCTGCCTCCTGAACGGGAGCTGTCTGCGGAGCGGCAGCCGGTGCAGGCTGTGCAGCAGGGGGATTGAACGGCTGACGGATAACGATATTGTAGGTTATCGGAGCAGCCTTCATAATGTAGCTCTCCATTTCGGGAACGGAGAAGCTGCCAAGACCATTGATGAAGTTGAGGAAGTTTCCGACCGCGTTGAGATCTTCCTGAGTAGCGAAATGAGCAATCGAAGCAATACGGTTCATACACGAAGTGTAGCCGTCGTTCATAGGCTGGGGAGTGGTTATAGCGGCGTAAACAAAGGACATTTCACCTGTATTCGGGTTTATCACGATGAAATCAGGCGAGAGCACAACGTTCTGGAGAGGAAGATTGCGGTTCACAGCAGCCTTGTATATCTCAATGACCTGTGCAACTATCGGGAAAAACTGTTCCTTGGTTATGACCTGTTTCAGGAAGCGGCTGAGCGGAACTCCCTGAGCGCCGATGAAGATGAGCTTGCCTGCGTCCTCGACAGAGGGCTGCATAAAGCCTTTTATGAAATTCTGTGAAAAGTAGAGGATCTCACCGCTGTTGATCTGCTCATTGCCGGTGAGCTTGCAGCGGATACCGATCTGTCCCTGCTTTTCGAGCACTTTGAACTTTGCCATACTATCGCTCCTTGCGTAGATATATTCATATCTATAATTATACAATAAACGGCTGTTAAAGTCAAGGATTACCGTAAACAATAAACAGATAAAGTTCTATTAAGCGGGAGCGGAGCATATTTTTGTTGAAAAGCACGGATTTTTCACAGCTATTTGAGATTGACATTGATTTGCAGGCGTGATATAATAAAATGTGTATGTGTATCCGCAGACGGATATGCTCTGATAAAAATAAACAACTGGAGATAATGAAATTGAGAAAAACTGTAAACGGGATCAGTATAAACTATGAGCAGAAGGGCAGCGGCGACCTCATCGTGCTCCTGCACGGCTGGGGAAGCAATATCAAGCTCTTCGCAAACCTCATCGAGCTGCTCTCAAAGAAATATACCGTGGTGGCAATGGATATGCCGGGCTTCGGTGAGAGCGAGGAACCGCCCTCGGCGTGGTGCGTGGACGACTATGTGCAGTTCGTCATCGACTTCCTCAAGGACTATGACACAAAGCAGGTAATGCTCCTCGGACACTCCTTCGGCGGCAGAGTCATCATAAGAATGCACGCAAGAGAGAGCCTGCCGTTCGACATAACCAAGGTCATACTCGTTGACAGCGCAGGAATTATGCCGCCCAAGTCGAACAAGAAGAGCTGGAGAACACGCTATTACAAGCTCGGAAAGGCTTTCCTCTCCACAAAGCTGATGCAGAAATTAGCTCCCGATGCCCTCGAGAATTTCCGCAAGAAAATGGGAAGTGCCGACTACGCTGCGGCTTCACCGCTTATGAGACAGGTAATGGTCAAGGTGGTCAACGAGGACTTAGAGCCCTATCTTCACCTGATAAAGTGCCCGACACTGCTCGTATGGGGCGTGAACGACACCGCAACTCCGCTCTCTGACGGTGAAAAAATGGAAAAGCTCATTCCGGACGCAGGTCTCGTAAAGCTCGAGAACGCCGGACACTATTCCTTCCTCGAGCAGCAGTACACCTTTAACCGCGTGATGTGCAGCTTTTTAAAGATAGAAGATTAATTCTTAATTTCTTAATTATGAATTAATAACACTTGGGAGATAGATATGAAATTGGTTTTATGGATAGTTTTTGCGGCTGTGACGTTTGCCGCGATAGTTTTCACGAGCCTGAGGGAGTTCCATATGCTCCAGCTCAACGGCTACAAGACACCGGAGCACTCGCGGTGGATGAAGAAGAACTTCAACAGATACATCTTTCCGCTGACGCTGTTCCTTCTCCAGATATCGCTGATAGTCTGCGGAGCAAAGACTTCGCTCATTATAGCCTTTACCTGCTTCAACGCCTGCTTCATAGCAGCTAACAAGCCTGGAAAGAAGTTCAAGAAGCCACTTGTATACACCGCCCGCGTCAAGCGTATGATGACGACCTTCTGGATACTGGTGGGAGCGATGTTCGCGGTCGCCGTCCTGAAAGGAAAGAGCGTGGTCTATATCGGGCGCATCTGGAATGAGGCACACACCGATTTTACATATATTTCAAAGGAGACCCGCTGGTTCAGCAAGGCGCTTCCCTATATTCTGGTGAATTCGGCACTCTACCTCACACCGCTGCTCGTTCCGCTTTCTAACCTCATAAACAAGCCGGTCGAGAAATCGGTGCAGCGCTGGTACATCAACGACGCCAAGAAGAAGCTCGCGGATATGCCAGATCTCCACAAGGTCGGCATCACCGGAAGCTATGGCAAGACCAGTATGAAGTTCTACCTGAGCGAGCTTCTCGCTTCACAGTATGAGACTCTCAAGACTCCCGAAAGCTTCAATACACCTATGGGCGTGACGATAACAGTCCGCCGCGATCTCCGTCCGACGCACCAGTATTTCATCTGCGAAATGGGCGCGAGAAGAGTTCACGAGATAAAGGAGCTCTGTGACATAGCAAATCCTCACGACGGCATCATCACTTCTGTCGGACCTCAGCACCTTGAGACCTTCCGTTCTATCGAGAACGTTGTCAATACCAAGTTTGAGCTTGCGGACGCGGTTCAGGCTGCCGGCGGAAAGATATACCTCAACGGAGACAATGAGCTTATCCGCGCAAAGGCTCCGCAGTATAAGAACGCTGTACTCTACGGACTCACAGAAGGCAATGACTACCGCGCTTCGGACATCTCGGTTTCCGACAGGGGCACGGAGTTCACCGTGACCGCTCCCTCGGGCGAGACCTGCCGCTACTCTATGAAGCTCCTCGGCGAGCACAACGTCCAGAACGTTCTCGGCGCTATTGCCTACGCGCACGGAACAGGCATACCGCTTGAAAAGCTCGTTCTGCCGGTCAAGCGTATCGCGGCAGTTCCGCACAGACTCCAGCTTCTCGACAAGGGCGGCGGAGTCACTTACATAGATGACGCTTACAACTCCAATCCGAGCGGCTGCCGTGCAGCACTGAACGTCCTAGGATTGTTTGACGCCTGCCGCATACTTGTGACACCGGGTATGGTCGAGCTCGGCGCTAAGCAGGAGGAGCTCAACTTCGAGTTCGGTCAGGAAGCGGCTAAGGCTTGTGACTATATCATACTTGTGGGCAAGGCGCAGACCGTCCCGATATACAACGGCATCAAGGACGCCGGCTTCGATATGGGAAAGGTGTTCGTGACCGACGGGCTCAATGAAGCTCTGGCGAAGGTACAGTCCTGCCAGACGGATAAAAAGAAGATCGTACTTCTCGAAAACGACCTTCCTGATAATTATTAAAAACGATATTTGTAGGAGCGCCGTCCCGGCGCCCGCATGATAAACAAAACTGACGGGCGGCGGAACGCCGCCCCTACACCAGACTAAGAGGAGAATTTACAATGAAGATAAACCTTGCAGTATTATTCGGCGGAAGAAGTGTTGAACACGAGGTCTCCGTCATCTCAGCAGTTCAGGCTATGGCAAGCATTAACAAGGAAAAGTACAACATCATACCTGTATATATGACCAAGAAGAGCGAGTTCTACACCGGCGAAAAGCTGATGGACATCAACGCTTTCAAGGACATTCCGGCTCTGCTCAGCGAGTGTACCGAGTGCGTATTTGTCCGCAGCGAGGGCAAGGTTCAGCTTATCCGCCAGAAGATGAAGAAGTTCGGCTCGAACCTCATTTCCGACATCGACATCGCATTCCCGATAGTTCACGGAACAAACGTTGAGGACGGCGCATTGCAGGGCTACCTCCAGACTCTCGACCTGCCCTATGTAGGCTGCGACGTGCTTGCTTCGGCAGTGGGTATGGACAAATTCGTTATGAAGATACTCCTCAAGGACGCAGGCTTCCCCGTACTGGACTGCTGCCGCTTCTCAGCATACGAGATAGACCGTATCGAGGACTGTGCAAAGCAGGTGGAGGAGAAGTTCGGCTATCCCGTCATCGTAAAGCCTATCAACCTCGGTTCGAGCGTCGGCATCTCCAAGGCTAAGGATCACGGCAGCCTCATCACCTCTATGGAGGAGGCTTTCCAGTTCTCAGACCGTATCCTCGTTGAGCCCTGCGTAGTTAACCTCAAGGAGATAAACTGCTCAGTAGTCGGCGACAGCGAGTCCGCAGAGGCTTCCGTATGTGAGGAGCCCGTACAGGCAAGCGATGAGGACATACTCAGCTTTGAGCAGAAGTACGTCGGCGGCGGAAAGTCCGGCGGCAGCAAGGGTATGGCTACACTCAAGAGAAAGATACCTGCCGATATCACTTCCGAGCAGGACGAATTCATCAGAAAGACAGCCGTAGACGCATTCCGCTATCTCGGCTGCAACGGCGTGACCCGTATCGACTTTATGATAGATATGGACACAAGCAAGGTCTACATCAACGAGATAAACACTATCCCCGGCTCACTCGCATTCTACCTGTGGGAGCCCAAGGGAGTGAAATATCCCGAGCTTCTTGAGCGCCTTATCCAGCTCGCACTCAAGCGTTACAGACAGGGCGAGAAGATAAACTACACCTTTGACACCAATATCCTCTCTATGGGAGGCAGCTTTGGTTCAAAGGGCAGCAAGTGCTGAGCATTGCATTTTTTGCAGCAGCGATATATATGATGAAGCAGATGTGACTGTTATACCTAAATTAAAGGAGGGTTTTAAAATGACTGAAAAAGAAAAACAGCAGGCTGGTGAGCTCTATAACGCAGCCGACAAGGAGCTCGTTGCGGAGAGAGTAAAGGCTAAGAAGCTCTGTGTTGAGTTCAATGCTATCGAGTACAACGACTATCAGAAGAAGGAGCGTATGCTCGACAGACTCGTTGCGCTCAGAGGCGAAAACACCTGGATCGAAGCCAACTTCTTCTGCGATTACGGCTATAATATCGTGATCGGAGACAATTTCTACGCCAATCACAATATGGTCATACTCGACTGTGCCGAGGTCGTATTCGGGGACAATGTCTTCATCGGACCTAACTGCGGTTTTTATACTGCCGGTCACCCTCTTGACTATAAGGTGAGAAATTCCGGACTTGAGTACGCGAAGCCCATAAAGGTCGGCAGCAACGTATGGATAGGCGGAAACGTCTGTGTTATGCCGGGCGTTACTATCGGCGACAATGTTGTCATCGCCGGCGGAAGCGTTGTCTGTGAGGACATTCCCTCCGGAGTAATGGCAGCCGGAAATCCCTGCAAGCCTGTGAAGAAGCTGCCCGAGAGCGAGATACCTGATGCTCCGGCAGAGCAGGAGAAAAAGGAAGAGACCAAGGCAGAGGAAAAGCCTGCCGAAAAGAAGCCCGAAGCAGCTGTAAAGCCGAAGAAGGTGCGCAGAGTTGCGGGCATAGAGGAAATAAAGCGATAAAGTAGAATTCAGCAAAAATGGGTTTCTAAAGGGATGTTATCCCTTTAGCGGAGTCCAGAGGCGGCGCCTCTGGCTGGTGCAGGGCAGCGCCCTGCAATGCGTTCAGGCGCTCCGCAAGAGAGGGCGTCTCTTGAAAAACATAATATTAGACAGGCTGAAATAACAATTACTTTTTTATTCACTATAACATAAGGAGGCGACAGGTTGAACACACTGCATTTCAAATACGCGGTCGAGATCGAAAAGACACGTTCGATAACTCAGGCTGCCGAAAACCTCTATATGGCTCAGCCAAATCTGAGCAAGGCGATAAAGGAGCTCGAGAACACCCTCGGGATAACGATATTCCGCCGTACATCAAAGGGCGTTATCCCTACGGATCAGGGAATGAAGTTCCTTGAGTACGCAAAGCAGATACTTATACAGATAGACAATATGGAGGCGATACACTCGCCGGACAAGCCCGTAAACCGCAAGCTGCGCATATCCGTGCCGCGAGCAGGATACATTTCAAAGGCTTTTTCGGAGTATGTTGCCGCTATGGAGTATCCGGAGGATATGGAGATATATTTCTGCGAGACCAACTCTATCCGAAGCATAGAGAACGTCCGCGAAAACGGATATAACTTCGGCATTATCCGCTTTAATACAGCTCACGAGAAGTATTTCACAGACTTCCTCGCTGAAAAGAACCTCGACAGCAAGCTCCTGTGGGAGTACGAAATGCTCGCCGTTATGTCTGCGGAACACCCTGCGGCTAATGATGACAGCCTCGATTATGCCTATCTTTCGGCAAATTATACCGAGCTTTGTCAGGGCGACGACGCTGTTCCGTATGTGAGCGGAGCTATCGAGAAGCTGTTTTCTGAGAACCGTCCCGAGGACGTTCCGGTGAGAAGGGTGTGTACATACGACAGGGGCAGCTCTATCGACTTCCTGCTGACCGTTCCGCAGTCGTTTATGCTTGACTCGCCTGTTCCGGACAGTCTCTGCGGCAAGTACGGACTTGTCCAAAGGAAGTGCGCATTCCGCGACAACAGCTTCAAGGACGTTCTGATATACGCTGCCGGACACAAGCTCTCGGAAAAGGAACTCGAGCTGGTGAACAAGCTCTATGCCGTTAGGAACGAGTCTGCGTTTGCGGAATACCGCTGACGCTTTTTCCGGAATATCAACGCTGATATGCGCTTATTTCAATTTCCCTATTGAAATATCGTGAAAAACGTGATATAATATAATTTATTCCCCTGCGGCGCTTGTACCGGAGCAGGTCAATGGCGACAGAGCCGGATAACCCCCTGTGCCGCAAATATACGTTTAGGAAGGTAAAGACAATGTTTGAAATACTTGAAAAAAGAAGTCTCAACCCGACTGTTACCCTTATGAAGATCGCTGCGCCCAAGGTGGCAAAAAAGGCAGAGCCAGGTCAGTTCATCATTCTCAGAACTGACGAGAACGGCGAGCGTATACCGCTCACTATCGCTGATTTTGACCGCAGCGCCGGTACAGTTACGATAATTTTCCAGATAGTCGGAGCTACTACCGAAAAGCTCAACCACCTCAATGAGGGCGAATGTCTCCACGATTTCGTAGGACCTCTCGGACGTGCTACCGAGACAGAGGGACTCAAGAAGGTCGCTGTCGTAGGCGGAGGCGTTGGCTGCGCTATCGCATATCCCGTTGCAAAGAAGCTCCATTCCCTCGGCGTTGAGGTACACTCTATCGTCGGCTTCAGAAACAAGGATCTTGTTATCCTTGAGGACGAATTCAAGGCAGCTTCATCAAAGTTCGTGCTTATGTCCGATGACGGTACTGCCGGCGAAAAGGGACTCGTTACCGATGCGCTGAAGAAGCTCATCGAGAGCGGCGAGAAGTACGACCGTGTCATCACTATCGGACCTCTCATTATGATGAAATTTGTCTGTCAGCTCACAAAGCAGTATGAAATACCCACAGTTGCTTCAATGAACCCCATTATGATCGACGGAACAGGTATGTGCGGCGGCTGCCGTCTTACAGTAGGCGGCGAGACAAAGTTTGCCTGCGTTGACGGACCGGAGTTCGACGGTCACCTCATAGACTTCGACGAAGCTATGGCAAGAGGCGCTATGTACAAGCCCTTTGAGCGCAAAGCTCACGAGGAGACCTGCAATCTGTTCAAGGAGGTAAAGTAAGATGCCTAATATGAGAGCTACAAGAAACGAGATGCCTGTTCAGGATCCCAATGTAAGAAATAAGAACTTCAAGGAGGTAGCGCTCGGCTACACCGAGGAACAGGCTATCGACGAGGCACAGCGCTGCCTTAACTGCAAGAACAAGCCCTGTGTGACAGGCTGTCCCGTACAGATCGACATTCCGTCATTCATCGCAGAGGTCGCAAAGGGCGATTTTGCAGCAGCTTACAAGATAATCACAAAGTCCAGCTCACTCCCGGCTGTATGCGGAAGAGTCTGTCCGCAGGAGAACCAGTGCGAGGGCAAGTGCGTCCGCGGTATCAAGGGCGAGCCCGTTGCTATCGGACGTCTCGAGAGATTTGTTGCTGACTGGCACAATGCACAGCCCGAGGCTCCCGTTGAGAAGCCGGCTTCAAACGGTCACAAGGCAGCTATTATCGGTTCAGGTCCTTCCGGACTTGCCTGTGCAGGCGACCTTATCAAGAAGGGCTACGACGTTACAGTATTTGAAGCTCTTCACGTTGCCGGAGGAGTTCTCTCCTACGGTATCCCCGAGTTCAGACTCCCCAAGGACATCGTTCAGAAGGAGATCGAGGGACTCAAGGCTCTCGGCGTCAAGGTAGAGACAAATACAGTAGTCGGCAGAACAGTTTCTATCGACGAGCTTATGAAGGAAGAGGGCTTCGAGACCGTATTCATCGGCTCAGGCGCAGGACTTCCCAGATTTATGAAGATCCCGGGTGAGAACCTCAGCGGCGTATATTCCGCAAACGAGTTCCTCACAAGAATAAACCTTATGAAGGCTTACAAGGAGGATAGCTCCACACCTGTCCAGCACGGTAAGAAGGCAGTTATCGTAGGCGGCGGAAACGTTGCTATGGACGCTGCAAGATGTGCGAAGAGACTCGGCGCTGATGTAACTATCGTTTACAGACGTACAGAGAACGAGCTCCCTGCAAGAGCAGAGGAGGTCGAACACGCTAAGGAAGAGGGCATAGTATTCAGATTCCTGACCAATCCTGTTGAGATAAAGTCCGACGACAAGGGCTGGGTAAAGAGTGTAGTATGTCAGGAAATGGAGCTCTCCGAGCCCGACGCTTCCGGCAGAGCAAAGCCTGTTCCGAAGGAAGGCGCATTCGTTGACATCGAGGCAGACTGTGTAATAATGTCTATCGGTACATCTCCCAATCCGCTCATCAAGGCAACAACAGAAGGTCTTGACACCCAGAAGTGGGGCGGAATTATTGCCGACGACAACGGTCTCACCTCAAAGGAAGGCGTTTACGCAGGCGGCGACGCTGTAACAGGTGCCGCAACAGTTATCCTTGCAATGGGAGCCGGCAAGAAGGCTGCCGCAGCAATGGACGAATATATGCAGAATAAGTAAGACAGGTGCCCGTACAAAGATGTACGGGCATTTTTATATTTAATCAATTCACAGAATGTTAATTAAACGCAGAGTTATATCTTCCTTTATCTATACAATATAGCTAAAATTGACAGGTAAATTTCTATGTTCATATTTGTGGCATATTGCACAAATCGTATTGACTTATTTCTACGTTTGTGCTAAAATAAGTTCGGAGTCAGAGAACAGGAGTTATTTATAGGCTCTCTCTGACAAAAACAAAAAATCTATATCATGTAAAGTGCAAACAGGAGGTAATTACAATGTTTGACGCAACAAAATCGATCAAGCGCATCATCAGCATTTCCGCTGCTGCTGTATGTATGCTTGGTTCTCTCAGAGTTGCTCCCGCAGACTACTTTGAATCAGTAGACGCTGCAAGCACTCTCACAGCATTCCAGATCACACAGAATATGAAGGTGGGCTGGAACCTCGGTAACACCCTCGACGCTTATGCTCAGGATGCCGACGGAAATCCTCTCGCAAGCTGCGGTGTTGAGACTGAGACCTGCTGGAAAAACCCTAAGGCTAATCAGACTCTCTTCAATGCCCTCAAGGCAAAGGGCTTCAACACAGTCCGTATCCCTACAACATGGTTCCAGCATCTTGACAGCAACAACAAGATCGATCCCGCATGGCTCGCTCGTGTTCACGAGGTAGTAGACTATGCTTATAAGAACAATATGTACGTTATCCTCAACGTTCACCATGAGGAGGGCTGGATCAACAGACCTGATCTTGCTACAGCTTATGACGATATCAAGCCCAGACTTATGGCTATCTGGACTCAGGTAGCTGAGGAGTTCAAGGACTACGATCAGCACCTAATATTTGAGTGTATGAACGAGCCTCGTGCTAAGGGCACAGACCATGAGTGGTGGTCAGCTTCACCTGTTGCTGAGGCAGACGTTATCAACAAGCTCAACGCTGACTTCGTAAAGCTCATCAGAAGCACAGACGGAGCTTACGCTAAGAACCGTCTCCTTATGCTCCCCGGATATGTTGCAAGTTCAGATAAGACATTCCTCAATCAGATCGTAATGCCTGATGATGATTACTGTGCAGTATCTATCCACGCTTACACACCTTACAACTTCACAATGAACACCAACACAGAGGAAGGCGCTTACCACGATACCTTCACTAAGGAATTCAGCGCTGACCTTGCTTACAATCTCCAGAACTTCCGTGATATGTTCGTTAACAAGGGAATTCCGGTAGTTATCGGTGAAATGGGTACTTCCAACTTCGGAAATACACAGGCTCGTGTAGACTGGACAAAACAGTACTTCGAGACAACTAAGAAGTACGGTATCCCATGCGTACTCTGGGATAACAATATCGAGTCCAACCCTGCAGCTCCCGGCGAGTGCCACGGCTACATCAACCGTGAGACAGGCGAGTGGCTTTCATCAAGCCTTCCTATCATCAACAAGATGATGGAGATCATGGACGATCCTACTATCGTTTGGGGCAGCGAGGGCAAGATGCCTACTTATGACCACCAGGATATCAATTCCGGTAAGGCTTACATATCTTCACCTATCGAGATCGATGCTTCCAAGTCTGATGTATATCAGAACACAACTCCCGGCGAGCCTGAAGTAACATGGGCTGATATGAAGGGTAAGGAAGTTGCTATCAAGTACACAGGCGATACACCTGTACTTGCAGTTTCTGACAAGGATTACAAGGGCTGGAAGGAAATGAGCCCCTACACGATCGACGAAGAGAAAGGCATTGCTTACTATCTCGTAGATCAGGCAGTTCCCAAGATCTGGGAAGGCAGCCTTGACAATATCAGACATATGCAGGCAAGAACAAACGCTGTTACAAAGATCGAGAAGATCGTATTCCTCAATGCTCCTGACATTGATATCGAGATCGAGGTCGACAAGACCAAGAAGTACAGCATTGAGCTTGGCAGCAACAGAAATGGTAATATCAATATCAACCTCAAGGGTGAGGCTGGCACTGTTACAAACGGCTGCCTCGGCTTCAAGGCTCCTGCTTGGACACAGGTTGAGTGGGAAACAACTATCGGTTCTGACGGAACTGCAAAGGTCGTAATTCCGCTTGACAAGGTTCCCGCAGATGCAACAGATGTTGAATTCCAGATCTGGTACAATCCTGAGAAGGTTGAGATGAAGGATTATACAGTTGACGAGAAGCAGACTGAGACAGAGACACAGTCTGAGACAACATCAGAGCAGATCACAACAGGAACACTTCCTGACGTTCAGGTTACAAAGTATGGTGATGCTAACCTC
>CACXEJ010000121.1 GCA_902766595.1 Ruminococcus flavefaciens
GCTTGCTAAAAAGAAGAAACCGAGTGGCTCGTCACCACTCGGTTTACACAAGAATTTAATAATTTTCCGTTAAGGATAGCGCGCAAATGCCGCCCGTGGTATACATTATTGCTGCTGTTCCTGCTGCTGGGGCTGCTCCTGCTGCTGAGGCTGTTCCTGCTGCTGGGGCTGCTCCTGCTGCTGGGGCTGTTCCTGCTGCTGAGGCTGCTCCTGCTGCTGGGGCTGTTCCTGCTGCTGGGGCTGTTCCTGCTGCTGAGGCTGCTCCTGCTGCTGAGGCTGTTCCTGCTGCTGAGGCTTTTCCTGCGGAGCTTCTGTCTGAGACTCGGTCTCTGCTTCGGTCTCAGTCTCCTGCTGCTGTGGAGCCTCGGTCTGCTGAGGTATCTGCGCGTCTGCGGAGATGTAGTAAACAGTCAGCTTCTTATTTTCCTTATTGTTGAAATAAGTTCCGGAGTTTACTCTCTTTCCGTCCACCTGAAGCTCTACGATAGAATCAGGAACTCCGTAGTAGGGGTTCTTGATCTCGATGAACTGGTAGTTGTCGGAGATACCTGATGCTTCCAGCTTATTCTTGTACTGAGCAACTGTACATCCGGTATAGTCCGGGATAATAGCCGACTCAGGTCCCTTGCTGACCTTGACCTTGATAACGCTTCCCTTAGGCACCATACTGCCGGCTTCGGTGAGCTGTTCAAAGATCATATCGTTATCGGGATAATCGTTGTTGTACTCGTATACAGGATCGAGAACGACATACTCTGCCCATTTTTCCTTTTCGTGCTCGAAGAACTTTCCTGTGAGCAGCGGAACTTCCGTATCCTGAACCTCAGAGGAGGGCTCGGAGGTAGTCGTGCCGGTAGTTCCGGAAACGACCTTGTCGGAAGCGGACGATGTACGGCTCGCAGCCGGATTTTCATCTCTTGTAGGATCGTGGAGTATATTGTATATAACGACTATGAGTATCATCAGGATAGAGAGAAGGAGTATTCCGATAATCACCGGCACCTTCAGTCTGTCAACTGTATTCACCTTTTCATAGCGGTATTCCTCGTCGTAGTAGTCGTCAGGCTGCTGACCGTAGCCATACGGCGGAGGCGGAGCCTGATCGCGGTACACAGGCTGACGCTGCTCGTTCTGAGGATACTGAGCGTAATTGTTGACCGGCTGCTGCGGAGGTATCTGCTCCGGACGCGGAGGTACAGGAGCGGCGTTCCTGATAACAGGCGGCTGCTCGAAGAGACGTGTAACGAGCTCTGTGATAGTCTGGATACGGTCACGGACATTGAGGTTCATACCGTCCATAATAACGCGCGAAACGTGCTGCGGTATACGCGAATTGAGCACAGCGGGTTCACAGAGGTCATCGTGAGCGAGTCTGCTTGTGGAATCGACCGGCATACAGCCTGTGAGTGCGCGGTAGATGAGCGCACAGATGCCGTAAACATCAGTCCACGAGCCCTGTCTGCTGTCGATATTGGCGGAATACTGCTCCGGAGCTGCATAGCCCTTGAAAAGCTCGTATTCAAGCCCTGCGTTGGCAGTTCTGACCGGTGAGATGCAGAAGCCTGAAAGGCGGAGCTCTCCCTTATCGGTCATATATACGGTCTCAGGACTGATAGCCCTGTGGATAATACCTGCGTTATGGAGTCTGCCGATAGTCGTAAAGAGCGGCGGGAAGAGACGCGATACCTGATCCCAGCTGAGTTCACCGGCATTGTCCTTGAGGTAGTCGAGCATTTTTACGCCTTCGACGCTCTCGAACACAGTGTAGGTCGTATTATTCTCGGCAAACATATCGAGCACGGGAATGATATTTGAATCGTTCCTGAGCCGTGCGAGCGACTTGTTGAGTTCGGTATATTCAGCCATAAATGCCTTATACTTGGCAAGATTGTTGTAGTTTACGCTGATAGTAGCCTTACCCTTGACTCTTGAGCAGAGGTTTATGGGCATATACTCCCTGATGAGCACGCGGCACTCTGTTGCCATATCGTAGCCGACATAGGAAGCACCCTCGCCGTTGTATTCAAGAAGTGCGCCGATGAGGTATCTATCGCGAAGGATCGTTCCGGGAGCGATATACATAAGGTCAGCCGGAGTATTATTGTCATAGCCGCAATGCGGACAGATATGGAGCTGCGGATCTATCTTTTCCATACACTTATAACAGAATTTCTGCTCTCCCAAAGCTGCTCCTCCTTTGTATCAGATTGACATACGCATAGTTGCGCATCATATATATTTTAACAGTATTCCTTGCAAAAGTCAACCGTTTACTGTCTATTAATCACGCATCTCCCGAAATTGTATCTTTTCTGTAACAATTTTGTGACGAATTCAACCGATTTTGTAATAAATCGAGGTCTTATTTAACCTTCCTCTAACATTGAAACGCCTGAAAAGACTGCCGGAACATAAAAAAGGACGAACACCGTCCGTCCCTTTCTTATTTACTATATGTATCTTCGAGCCACTTGACCAGTGCCGCGAAGCCGTCTGGAGTCCGCTCAAAATCCGCCTCGTGTTCTATCTCAGCCTTCATTGAACAGAGTCTGCCGTGCCACGCGATAGCGCGGAAACGCTCGCCGTTTATGATCTTATAGGCAAAATCGCCCTTGCTTCCGGAAAAATCGTTGCCGGCATCGAAGTAATAATAGCCGGGGATCTCGAATACCTGTGATACGCTCGGCATCACGCTTCCCTCCTCTCGAAAAAGTCTATCGCCTCGTCAAGACTGCTGTATACCGCATCATAGAACGGTTCGTCCTCGGGCTGCGGCTGAGTCATATCAGGTATCATAATGACCTGACAACCTGCTGCTCTTGCAGCCTTTAGTCCGTTGGGAGAGTCCTCGAACGCCGCGCAGTTCTCCGGCGGCAGACCGAGTTCCCTTGCAGCCGTGAGGTATATCTCGGGATCAGGCTTGCCGCTCGTGACCATATCTCCGCAGACAACTGCGTCAAAACGATCGGCGGTACCTATCTTTTCAAGGTATTTCAGCGTCCTTTCGCGCGGAGTAGCCGTAGCGACAGCCAGTCTGACGCCCTTGTCCCGAAGGTAGTCCAACAGCTCGAAAAGCCCCCTCTTCAGGTCGATGCCGTGCTCCGCTATGTGAGCGTTTATCAGCTCAGTGCGGTGGGCACGGACCTCCTCCGTCGGGAAGTCCTCTCCGAAAAAGCCCTTGAGCTTCGGGATAGAGTATTTCCTCGCAAGACTGCGTATCGCGTAGACGTGCTCGTCACGCATATCGTAGCCGAAATCAGCCGCAGACTGCTTCCAATAGCGGAGATAGAGCTTCTCGGTGTCTATCAGCAGACCGTCCATATCAAAAATCGCGCCTTTGAGTTTGTTCATATATTGTTCCTTTGCTGTGTTTTAATGCAGTATGCCGAGAAAATAGCCTATTGCCACCGGCAGACCTATCATTATCCCTAATACCAAAGCCGCTCCCACTATACGCAGAAGAACGTCCTTTGCCGATATCTTCGGCTCTTCACTTTCATCAGACTTCTCCTTTGCCTGAGCGTACTTAGCAAGCTCGCGTTCGTACTCAACCTTGTCAAGCTCGCCGGTCTCAAGCATTTCTTCGAGCAGCTCCTTCGGTATCTTTCTGCCGTTTTTTCTGCGAGCCTTTCGTATACTGTGCATACGTCCGAGATAAGGGACAACAAGTATAAAGCAGATAATGCCGCATACCGTACATGGCACTCCTATGGCAAGTCCTGCGACCGAAAACAGCTCCAGAAAAAGCCACCCCGGTAAAAGCAGGAACTTTACTACCGGATTGGAGTTCATAATATCATTGGAAATGCTGTCTACTGCAAAGTACATTCCGAGAAATGCAGCGCCGATGATCGCATTGGTGACCGAAGAAAAAAGCAGTATACGATTATGGCTGTACTTTTTTACAATTCTTTTCATAATGTTTTTCGTATCGGTTCAGCTGTCATAAGGGCGGATAAGCTCCGCCCTTACCATAGCTGTATGTAATTGCGGAACGCCGTAAACGGCATTCCCTACAAATCGTGTCAGCGCAAATTCCGTGCCGTGTGCGAAAGCAGATTAGCGTTTCCGCAGAAAGTGAGCGAGTGAAACAAGCGCCAACGTGGAAAGAAGGCGTATGCACCGCCAATAAAGCTCCGTTTCATATATAGCGCCGTGTGCGAAAGCAGATTAACGTTTACGCACAGATTGAGCGAGTGAAACAAGCGCCAACGTGGAAAGGAGGCGTATGCACCGCCAATAAAGCACCGTTTCACATACAGTGCCGTGTGCGAAAGCAGATCATCGTTCACGCACAGATTGAGCGAGTGAAACAAGCGCCAGCGTGGAAAGGAGGCGTATGCACCGCCAATAAAGCTCCGTTTCATATATA
>CACXEJ010000122.1 GCA_902766595.1 Ruminococcus flavefaciens
AATGGTTGGCGGCAGCACATTTAAAGGTTGTACCGCCCTCGAAAGGATATACTTTCCACGGCAGATAAAACGAATAAGCAAGTATATATTTTCAGGATGTTCCTCCCTGACTGACGTTTACTATGAGGGCAGCTATGAGGAATGGAAAAAGCTCGAACCGCCAACTGAAAAGCGCGAAAAAGTATTCGGTAAGCTTGTCTCAGGAACACCGGTTCAGGTTGTAGTTTCAGACAAGATCGTCCGTACAGCTGGAATCGAATCGCTTTGTCTTGCGACTATACACTTTAACTGTGATTATCCAAAACAGGTATGACCTGCAATAACAGGAGGTACAATATGAATTACAACGAATACAGAAAAATCATTGATAACACTCCTGATACAGAGGGAATCAAATACGGACTTGCTGTTGTAATGCTACATCCGGACAGGCTCCCTCTCCGAATTGTTTCAGTAAATTGCGTTACTGATAAGATAATAAAAGTCCCCTGCCGTACTGTCAATCACTATGGTAAAATAGTTCCCATAATAAAAGTTGGGCACAACGCTTTCAAAGGCAATACAACTATTACTGATATAATACTCGGTTCTGATATTTGCAGTATTGAAGCAGGCGCATTTGCAGGTTGTACTTCCCTTGAAAGAATCACTATACCCAAAGGCGTAACGAGTATTAGGGAGGGGACTTTTGCAGGCTGTACTGCCCTAACTGATGTTTATTATGAGGGCAGATATGAAGATTGGAAGGAACTCGAACCGCCCACAGAAAAACATATGAAGGAATTAGGGGAGCTTATTCCCGGTACGCCAGTACAGAAAGTCACTTACGAAAAGCACGTCCCTAAGCCAGGTATAGAAGCTCTCAGTCTTGCTACCATACATTTCAACTGCACTTTTCCCAAAGAATTGATCTACTAATATACGATTCTTAATAATTTATTAACGTTGCCAAATTCTATTGACATTTTTAAGAGAAAGATGTATACTATACCTATATAATACAAAAATTCAATTGGGGTAACGGACAAGGTATTAATTGTATTACAGTTGCCATTGACGTTATCGAAAATGTCAAGTTTTTTCCGAAGGACGATGCTAAGCATATTATCACTGATAAGATATCGAAAGTAATCTACAATTATGCCATTAACGCGCTTTCTGATTCCAGAGAAAGAGGGGATTTTTAATGCGAATATACCCAGGTTACGGCACAGGTCAACCTGTCTATACAATCAAAGAAAACAGGATTTATCAAGGTTACGGCGCAGGTCAACCTGTCTATACAATCAAAGAAAATCGGATTTATCAAGGTTACGGCGCAGGTCAACCTGTCTATACAATCAAAGAAAATCGGATTTATCAAGGTTACGGCGCAGGCCAACCTGTCTATACAATCAAAGAAAATCGGATTTATCAGGGATATGGCACAGGCCAACCTGTTTACACATTAAAGAATGATTGATAAAAGAAACTTGTTGTAGAATTATTAGCCAAATTACGCACGGAAGATGGGAGGTGTCTCAAATATCAAATAGATAAACACTATATTAACTATTCATTTACTAATATTTTATCAAGGAGGTGGATTTTATGTCGCAAACATATCCTCGTGAGTGGAAAAACTGCGCAACTTGTAATTATTGGGGAGGAGCCCGGGACAGTGGTACTTTGAGAGAAAGAGTGACTGTAGATAGTGCAAACCAAAAAGGTAAATGTTTATGCCGTGGAAGTGGTTGGACAAACAGGGAGTTAGCAGCTAGTACTCCTGGATGCAGAGGTTTTGAAAAATGGTCTGTGTTGAAATAATATTTACAGCCCTCATATGAGGGCTGTTCGTCATTCTGCGTATATTGAATTACGGTGCTTGGGATTGCGCTTATAAGCTTTCTTGTTTTCCTGAGGAACACGGGTGACAGGATTGATACCGTTCCAGTCGCGGCGCTGTGCGGAGTTGAGCTTCTTCTGCTCCTTCTTGCTCATTTTTTCAAAAGATACGAATTTTTCCATTATTCCTCACCTGCCTTGAAATTGTAGATAGGTTTGATTATTTCGTTTATCTCGACGGTATCGCAGATATTACCAAGAATGTCGTCAATGGACTTGTATGCCATAGGGCACTCGTCAAGCGTAGCCGCATTGACAGAAGTAGTATAGATACCGTTCATCTGCTTTTTAAACTCTGACACTGTGAAACTCTCCTTTGCCTGCGAACGCGACATAAGACGCCCTGCACCGTGCGGTGCTGAACAGTTCCAGTCGGGATTGCCCTTACCTGTGCAGATAAGGCTGCCGTCACGCATATTGATCGGAATGAGCAGCTTCTCACCGGCTTTAGCCGAAACAGCTCCCTTACGAAGTATCATAGTCTCTGTGTCAATGTAATTATGGATAGTTGTAAACTGCTCCTCAACATGGAGGTGCATACCCTTGATTATCTCATCCATCATTGCCTGACGGTTGAGCATTGCAAACTGCTGCACTATCTTCATGTCATGGACATACTGCTCAAAAAGCTCACCCTCGCAGTACGCAAGGTGCTTTGGAATATCAGTGAACTTTGTGTTCTTGAGCCTTGTTATCTCAGTCTGAATATGATTATTGCGCCCCTCGGACTTCATCTTTTCGATAAGTGAGTCAATATCCTTCTTTGAGCTTCCGTTGAGTCGCTTGTAAGCCTCTTCCTGATAGTATTTTGCAGTTTCAACGCCAAGGTGACGAGAACCGGAGTGGATAACGATATATATGCTGCCATTCTCGCCCTTGTCTGCTTCAATGAAGTGGTTGCCTCCGCCGAGAGTGCCTATGCTCCTCTCAGCACGAACTGGATTGATATGCTCATAGCAGTAAAGATCGGTGAGATCAATCTGCTCATTATAGCGGTGTGCCTTGTCGCGAATAGCAAATCCCGATGGGATCTTCTCATAGATGAGCTTGTCAAGCTTCTGTAATTCGATGTGCTTTTCCTTAAGTTTTACAGTCTCCATTCCACAGCCAATGTCTACACCAACGAGGTTAGGTACAACCTTGTCTGTAATGTGCATAGTCGTACCT
>CACXEJ010000123.1 GCA_902766595.1 Ruminococcus flavefaciens
ATACTATTCAGAGGAAAAGATATAAAAGGTAATTGGTATGAAGGGCTACTGGCACACAATATAGCCAAAGACGAATGGTATATTTCCAACAAAGCAGGAATATCAACGGCATATCAAGTTCGTCCTGAGACGATAGGGCAGTTCACAGGTCTGACCGACAAGAACGGTACTAAGATCTTCGAGGGGGATATTGTTGAGTATGAAGGGAAAAGATACTCTATCAACTATCTTCCTCATTATGCGCGTTTCTCAGCTGTAAAACCGAACACTGTATTCTGTGTGTTTGCCTACCAGAGAGGCGAGGTCATCGGCAACATCTACGACAACCCGGAGCTGATCGGAGAGGACGGTGATAATAGTGAAAATTAAAGACAAAGTGCAATTTACGGTAGGAATTGCAGATGTCCTGTTAAGCATAGCTGTTTCAGTTCTCGCAGTTATTCAGCACCAAGAATATAAACTTATAGGAGCTGTCTTTGTTCTGCTGTGTGGCATAATAGCTCTTACTAACGGTATCGAAACAAAAAAACAGCAAAAGAAAAAGGAAGAGAAATACAAACAGATGATGGCGTTTTTGTATGGAGAGGACGGTGATACAGAATGATACATGACTTAAAAATACTTCCCATATACTTTGAGGCGGTGGCGCTTGGAATCAAGACGTTTGAAGTGCGCAAAGATGATAGACCGTATCAAGTAGGCGATACGCTTTTGTTGCGTGAGTACGGCAACGGTGAATTTACAGGTAAAAAGTTGAAAGCAAAAGTCACCTATATCCTGCGTGATTCGGTGTTTTGTAAAGACGGCTATTGCATAATGGGGATTAAGGAAGTCGATAGGAACAAGTATATCAGCAGAGCTGATGTAGAAGCAATATGCCATGACATTTATTTGCGGAGTGATGAGTGGACTAACGAGGGCATAACAGCTATTGATACAGCGGACGAAATCTTAGAACGTGTTGACGAAAAAATCAAAGAAAAGGAGAGTGAGAACAATTTCAACGACACGGATATTGACGCAGACGTTCAGCCTGTGAAGCGTGGGCGGTGGATAATAGCGGACGATGTAGAACATTTCATAGCGGTATGCTCTGAGTGCGGAAGGACAGAAGATAGTAGAGATATTAAGGATATGCCATATTGCCATTGCGGAGCAAGAATGGACGGTGAGCAGAATGGCTAATCTGATTATCAGCGTTGCTATCGCTGTTGTATGCGTCGGCGGTATAGCGTTCCTTATCCTGAAAGGTGGTGCTGATGGATGATTGCATCACCTTGCAAAGATTGCCCGGAAAGGTTCATCGGTTGCCATAGTTCCTGCGCTAAGTACAAGCAGTACCGCTCTGAGCTCGATGAGTTCAAAGCAAAACGTGCTGCGGATAAGGATGAAAGAGCCTTTGCTTCTGAGATAAAGGGAGCAGTAAAGCGCCTGCGAGATCACAAGCGCGGTTCAGATCGGAGGCGGAGAAGATGAATGCTCACATCGACAGATTGGGAATGCGCTTCCGGATCCGTAACAGCATCATAGGAGCTTACATTCACGTTACACTATTCAAGCTACTCGAATTTGAAACACGAGCTGAGGCACTATGGTATATGCGCCGGAACGGTCTCAGTCCGGAAATATACTATGTGGAGGAGATAAGATGAGGAACTACCAGAAGCAGAAGAACAACCCCTACAAGCTGCCGCACAACCTTTATATGCGTATGCTGTATCTCGTTCGAGACTATGAACGGCTGCGCTCTGAGCGAGAGGATATACTTCAGAGCAGCCCTGCTCCGGACGGCGTTCCTCACACCGGCACAGGCAACCCTACCGAGCAGAAGGGCATCAAGCTCGCAATGCTCGACCGGGAATGTGATGCGGTCGCAAAGGCAATAGAGAAAGTTCCAGAAGAATATCGGAGACCATTGATAAATAATATCTGCTACGGCTCACCTTATCCGTATACAGCCCACAGAAATACATACTCATACTGGCGGACTAAGCTGCTGCATTTCGTAGCCTGTAACCTCGGACTGATTTAAGTTTGTGCGCGTGGGAAAAAAACAAGTGCTATAATAATATCATAGAACATAGACGGAACGAGGCCTTAAGGCTGAATTCATCCCGTTCCGCAGGTTCTGTCTCCGTGGTTGTACATTTTTCTTTCTTTGCCGGAGCACAATCCGGCACCTCTATGGCAGCTTAGAGCAGTCGGTAGCTCGTCGGGTTCATGCCCCGAAGGTCACCAGTTCGAGCCTGGTAGCTGCACCCACACACTTCGATACTGACATTCTCCTTTATACCCCCAAGAGCGCCTCGGCATTAGCCGGGGCGTTTGCATTACACACGAAGGACGGTGTTACCGTGACAAACAGAGAACTTAAATTCGCAGAAGTTTATATTGCCTGCGGTAACGCTATACAGGCAGCTATTGCAGCAGGGTACTCTGAGAAAACAGCAGAGTATGCAAGTAACTGGCTGAACCCAAGAAAACCCAAGAAATATAAGCCTGAACTCGCTGACTATATCAGGCAGCTATCCGATGAGCAGCAGAACGAGCGCATACTTACAGCAGGTGAACGCAAAGTAGAGCTTTCTGAGATAGCTCGCAACAAGAATGAACTTGCAGCCGACCGAATAAGAGCTATTGACACTCTGAATAAGATGACCGGTGAGTACACTGTCAAGGTGACAGCTGAGGTCAATACATCTCAAAAGCTCGCTGACGTAATGAATCAGATCGGCGGTGAGGGGCTTGAAGAGTAAAATAAAAGTTGGAGGTTATCAACTATGGAAGAATACAGAAAAATCAAAGGGTTTG
>CACXEJ010000124.1 GCA_902766595.1 Ruminococcus flavefaciens
CGCCATTATGCGGATTTAGCTCATCTGGTAGAGCGCCACCTTGCCAAGGTGGAGGTAGCGAGTTCGAGCCTCGTAATCCGCTCCAAAAACGGCGCTATAGCCAAGTGGTAAGGCGTGGGTCTGCAACACCCTGATCCCCAGTTCAAATCTGGGTGGCGCCTCCAAAGCTCCTTTTTCAAAGGAGCTTTTATTTTTTACAAAAGTTACGATATACTAACAAAAATACATAAATATCCAACGAAAATATTGTACATCTGTCTTGAAATAGTGGTGGAAATCATATATAATAAAAATGTATGGCGTGTTTTTGAGGTCAGAATATTTCCGCGGTGTAAGGACCGCGTTTTTAAGGAGAATACGATGAAAAAACTCAACGGGATAAAGCTCAGTCACCGTAAGAATACGGAGAACTGTGCCACTGTCGAACTTCCGCTGCCGGCAAAGGTAAGGATACCGATGTCGATGACAATGGGCGCACCGTGCCAGCCGCTTGTCAAGGTCGGCGATGAAGTCAAGGTCGGACAGAAAATAGGCGACGCCGAAGCTGCTTTCAGCGCACCGGTCCATTCGAGCGTCTCCGGTAAAGTTACTGCTATCGGCGATTACAGAACGGCTATGGGAGCTGTCTGCAAGATAGTCGAGATAGAGCCTGACGGTCTCCAGACTGTTTCTGAGGAGGTAAAGCCGCCTGTCGTGACTGACAAGGCGAGTTTTATACAGGCTGTGAAGGAGAGCGGCGTCTGCGGACTGGGCGGCGCGGGTTTTCCGACGCATATCAAGCTCAACCCCAAGACTCCGATAGATACACTTATTATAAACGCAGCTGAGTGCGAGCCCTATATCACGGCTGATTACAGAGAAATGCTCGAAGCTCCGGAGGACATAATCGGCGGCATAAACCTTGTGAAGAGCCAGCTCGGCATCAAGAACGCCAAACTCGCTATTGAGGCAAACAAGCCGGAGGCTATCCGCAATTTCACGGAAATGGCTGCGAATGATGACACTATCGACATAATCACACTGCCCTCGAGCTATCCGCAGGGTGCAGAGAAGGTCATAATCTACAACTCCACCGGACGCATCGTCAAGGAAGGGGAGCTCCCCTCTGACGAGGGTGTTATCGTGCTGAACGTCTCGACTTGTGCGTTCATTTACAGGTATATGCAGACCGGTATGCCCCTCGTTACGAGGAGGCTCACGGTCGACGGAAACGCTGTCGGCGAGCCCAAGAATGTCCGTGCAGTTATCGGTGCTTCCTTCAGGGACGTTCTCGAGTTCTGCAAGACCGACATCAAAGCTCTCAAGAAGGTTATCGCCGGCGGACCTATGATGGGAATGAGTGTGCCGGATATTGATATGCCGGTCGTAAAGACTTCAAACGCTCTCATTGCCGCAAAGAATTTCGATGAGAGAAGAACTTCCGCGTGTATCCGCTGCGGCAGATGCGTCAGAGTATGTCCGCTCGGACTAATGCCTGCGGAGATCGACAAGGCTTATAAGATAAAAAACATCGACGAGCTCAAGAAGCTCAAGGTCACACTGTGTATGAACTGCGGCAGCTGCACCTATGTCTGTCCGGCAAACAGGAAGCTCGCAGAGACAAATCAGCTTGCCAAGATGCTGATACCGAGAAAGTAAGGAGGCAGAGAAAATGAATAAACTGATCGTTTCGCCGTCTCCTCACGACGAAAACTACACAAAGACGTCCGGCATAATGCTTAACGTAATACTTGCACTGCTGCCGGCATGGGGAGCTGCTTGTTACATATTCGGGCTCCGCGTTATACCGCTGACGGCGGTCACCATATCGAGCTGCATCATCTTCGAGTACCTTTGCAGGAAAATGATGAAGCGAGACAACACCATAACCGACCTCTCCGCAGTCGTTACCGGACTCATACTTGCTATGAACCTGCCGGTCACCCTGCCTTACTGGATGGCTGTGATAGGCTCATTCGTAGCGATAGTCATAGTCAAGCAGCTCTTCGGCGGACTCGGACAGAATTTCGCAAACCCGGCTATAACAGCGCGTATCGTGCTTATGGTATCGTTCCCAGCGGCAATGACAAAGTGGACTCTGCCGTTTGGTGAGAAGGTCGATGCAGTTTCAGCAGCGACTCCGCTCAAGCTCGAGGGAATGAGCAGTTCTGAGCTTGATCTGATAGGTCAGAGCTCCGCTTCGTATAAGGATCTCTTTCTCGGAACGACTGCCGGCTGTCTCGGTGAGACCTGCGCTCTTGCACTCCTCATCGGCGGACTTTACCTTGCGTTCCGCAGGATAATCTCACTTTCCGCACCTGTTGCATTCATCGGAAGCCTTGCGCTTCTCACATGGGTATCCGGCGGCGATCCGCTTTATCACATACTTGCCGGCGGCGTATTCCTCGGAGCTTTCTTTATGGCTACCGATTACGCTACGACTCCCATAACCGAAAAGGGCAAGATAATATTCGGACTCGGCTGCGGTATCATAACATTCGTCATAAGACGTTTCGGCTCGTATCCGGAGGGCGTTTCGTTCTCGATACTTCTTATGAACGTACTTACGCCCTACATCGAGCTGCTTACCCGCACAAAGGTATTCGGAGCAAAGGAGGCTGAGAAGGAATGAAAGAAAAGGTACTTCCCACCCTCGTCCTCACAGTGATATGTGTGGCAGCGGCTCTGCTGCTTGTGCTTGCACACGAAATGACTGCCGACAGTATTGCCGAGCAGAAGGAAAAGAAGTTCAGCAGCAGCGTTGAGAAGCTCTTCGGCAAGACGGAGATTACTCTTCTCGACACAACCTTTGGCGCTGACGACATAGAAGCCATCGCAGTCACACCGGACGGCAAGACTGCCGTTCAGGTCATCGCGGACGGCTACTCAAAGGGCGGACTCAACATTCTCGTCGGTATCGACGAGAACGGCAAGGTCTCGAAGATAGAGTTCATTGGACTCGGTGAAACTCCCGGTCTCGGCTCAAAGGTGCGCGACAATGAGGAGTTCCGCGAGCAGTTCTACGGAGCTGACAGCACGCCGGTAGAGCTCGATGCTATAAGCGGTGCTACCTTCTCATCAAAGGGAATGAAGAAGGCAGTCGAGGAAGCGCTCGACGTTTACAATAACAACAAGGAGGCGATACTGAGTGGCAGAAAATAAAACAAGTCTCGGAAAAGAGCTCACCAAGGGCATCGTAAAAGAAAACCCCACGCTGGTAATGCTGCTTGGAATGTGCCCCACGCTCGCAGTCACCACACAGGCTAAAAACGGAATAGGTATGGGACTTGCGACTACATTCGTACTTCTCGGCTCAAACATAGTTGTCTCGCTGCTGAGAAAGGTGATACCCGACAAGGTGAGAATTCCGGCTTTCATCGTCATCATAGCGAGCTTCGTAACGCTCATCGGATTTCTGCTCGAGGGCTTCCTGCCCGACCTCTACGACAGTCTCGGAATTTATCTGACGCTCATCACCGTAAACTGCATAATCTTCGGCAGAGCGGAGATGTTCGCAAGCAAGAACGGCATAGTCGCTTCTGCCTGCGACGCGATAGGAATGGGAATAGGCTTCACGCTCGCGCTCTTCCTTATGGGTTCGGTCAGAGAGATGATCGGTGCCGGACAGTGGCTCGGAATGAGCATACCGGTGCTCCACAGCAACCCGATGCTGCTCTTTATAATGCCGGCAGGAGGCTTCTTCACGCTTGGTATGATAATAGCGGCAGTGAATAAGCTGTCGAACAAAAAGCCGCCTCAGGAGCTCGGCTGCAAGGGCTGTCCGAACGCTGATAGCTGTTCAAAAAACGGAGGTGAGTGCAAGTGAAAAGTATGTTTGTGATACTCCTTTCCGCAATGCTCACCGACAACTTCGTGCTCTCGAAGTTTATGGGAATATGTCCGTTCCTCGGCGTATCGAAGAAGCTCGACAGTGCTTCCGGAATGGGACTTGCGGTAACATTTGTAATGATATGCGCGACTCTCGTTACCTATCCGATACACCACGGCATACTCGTCCCGAACGACCTCGAATACTTTGACACAGTAGTGTTCATACTCGTTATAGCGCTGTTCGTTCAGCTTGTGGAGACTATGCTGAAAAAGTGCGTACCGTCCCTGTACAAGTCGCTCGGCGTCTACCTGCCGCTCATCACGACGAACTGTGCTGTGCTCGGCGTAACGGTGCTCAACATCGACAACGCTTACAGCTTCGGTGACTCGATAATAAACGCACTCGGTGGCGGACTCGGCTTTATGCTGGCACTTGTCATATTCTCAGGAGTACGCAGAAAGCTCGAATACGCAGACATTCCCGAGACCTTCAAGGGCGTTCCGGCTACTCTTATAGCAGCCTCGATAGTTTCCGTGAGCTTTATGGGTTTTTCGGGACTTTTCAACTGAGGAGGTGGCAGTATGACATATCTGATACCAGCTCTTATAGTCGGAGCCTGCGGAGTTATGGCGGGCGTGCTGCTGACAGTTGCAGCGAAGGTCTTTCACGTTGAAGTTGACGAGAGGATAGAGAAGATCGGTGAAGCGCTGCCGCAGGCAAACTGTGGTGCGTGCGGATTTGCAGGCTGCTCGGACTATGCGGCTGCGATAATCGAAAAGGGTGCGGCTACAAATCTCTGCCGTCCGGGCGGAGCTGAAGCAGCCGGAAAGATAGCGGCTATCCTCGGAACTGCCGCTGCTGACGTAGTGCCTATGACAGCGGTCGTACACTGTAACGGCAATTGTGAAGCCTCACCGAAATCATTCGTGTTTACAGGAGTACGTTCCTGCAAGGCGGTAAAACGCTTCTACGGCGGCGACGGAATGTGCAAGTACGGCTGTATAGGTCTCGGAGACTGTGCGGCGGTCTGCGAGCACGATGCTATAAAGATAGTGGACGGCGTGGCGAAGGTAGAACCGGCGCTTTGCGGTGCCTGCGGACAGTGCGCATCGGCTTGCCCGAACGGCATAATAAGCATCAAGCCCAAGTCGAAGCATATTGACGTTCTGTGCTCGTCTGCCGACAACGGAAAGGTTACGAAGCAGAACTGCAAGAACGGCTGTATCGGCTGTAAGATATGCGAGAAGAAGTGTCCGACCGGCGCGATAAAGGTCGAGAACTTCCACGCCTCGATTGACTACGATAAGTGTACCGGCTGCGGCGAGTGTATGAATGCCTGTCCGATGAAAGTGATACATACCTGCGAAAAAGTCAAGGCAAACTGATATAGAAGCATTAAGCCATAGTATTTCTGATCTGAAGTCAGAAGTGCTATGGCGCTTTTTGTTGACAACGCAGCTGTGCTGTGTTATAATTGTAAATAATACAAATCGGAATTTATCAAGCTATCTGCTAAAGAAAGGATGAGGCAGTGACAATGATTGAGATTTCCTATCTACAGATGTTTTTTTTTATAACTCTCATTTGGATAATTGTGCGATTCATAATTGCGATCAGATTCAAG
>CACXEJ010000125.1 GCA_902766595.1 Ruminococcus flavefaciens
ATTCAAGCAGTTCTATCAGGGACTTGAAATGGTAAACTCCTACATCACAGTAGTAGTTGACAAGGAGACAGGCGAAGCAGATTACCTCAACAGCTCAGTTGTTTCTGACTTCTCTATCAACACAACTCCTTCTATCACAGCTCAGCAGGCTATCGACGCTGTTGCTGAAAAGATCGGACAGAACAATGTATCTTCACACAAGCTTGTTATCTACTCTGAGGATAATGAGACATTCAAGCTCGCTTGGGCTATCAGCGGAGATTTTATTGGTCAGTCTGTGTATTATGTAGACGCTGCAAATGGGGACATTCTTAACAATAAGATCAACGGTGATACACCTGACAATGGTCACACGGTTTATTACAATTCTATCCTTCTTGACTGGAACAACAAGATATTACCGGAGTCAGCATATTCATTTGATGTTGATGTTGCCACAGCAAACGGAAAGTATACGTTCCACGATACTAAGAGAAACCTTTATGTTATAAGTAGTCCTTCATGGTATGCTTATTGGAGGGGCAATATCTGTTACACACGTCTGTCCAGCAGCAGTTTATATGCAGTAGAAACAACTGATTCTTCATTCTCAAGCGAGCTTGATCAGTATTCTGCAGCTTGCCTCTACAACGTTGAAAGAGTATATGACTACTTCAAGAATACTTTCAACTATGTTGGATATGATGGCAAGAACAACACTATGTACATCGTTCCTACTCTCAAGGTAGCTAATTCAGATGGAACCAACAAGCAAAGATGGGATAATGCTTGCTCATGCGGAAACACTCTCAGTTTTGGTGAGGGTGATGGTTACTTTACAAACTCATTTGCAAGTGACCTTGATACTATTGCCCATGAGTTCGCACACAGCTTAACAGGTTCAATTGTAAATTGGGGCCCGGGAGATGGTGAAACGGGTTCACTCAATGAGGCATACAGCGATATCTTTGGTGAGTACTGTGACACAACACGCGAGTGGCAGCTCGGTACAGATTTATATATCAACAACACAAATAAGAATACATCAAACAAGAAGAAATATTGTATCAGAGACCTTAGTATCAGAAACAACTATTCTAATAGCGATGATTTTGCAGAAGTTGAGTGCCATTATGGTTCAAAAGTAATCACACACGCTGCTTATTGGATGGATAAGCTCGGTATAGATGCAGCTACCGGTGAAAAAATATGGTTTGCTTCTCTTGATTATCTCCCTAAGGGTTATAATGCTGCCAAATTCATTGATTGCAGAAATGCTGTACTCCAGGCTATTGATGATGTAGCACCTGATAATAAAAAGAATGAGTACAAAATAAAGGCAAAGACTGCATTCAATAGAGTTCACGTTTACGATCCCAATGAAATTCCGGGCGATCTTTGCAAAGACGGAGCATTAAATGCATTTGATCTTACTATCCTCAGACAGGTTGTAGCAGGCACAAGATCACTTCCGCTCGCTCAGAGAGCTCAGGCTGATCTTAACTATGATTTTAAAATAAATCAAAAAGATATTGATATCCTTTCCAAATACATTTTAGGTGAAATTAGTGAATTCTAATTGCTGCATATATTAATACTCGGGAGAGCCACAGGCTCTCCCTTTTCTCTTAATGCTTATATCAACGTACTTAGTCAACATCATCAGTTGAATTAAGAGAAGCAAATTTATAGCTCCTTAGCGCTGTTTTTTGACGTGTAGTATTCGTGAACAAGGTTTTTCAGTCCTAAACTGCGTATATCTTCATACCTGACATTAAATCTTGATTTTGTCCGCTTTCCGCTGATAAGAAAACGGACGCAGTCCTGTGCGTAGCTGTCGATAATACGAAGGCTCGCGTCTGTATTGATGACCGGAAAAAACCACTTATCCCACGAAAGATCATTTGTATCTGAGGGATCAAAAAGCTTTCTGTTGAATATCCGGATAAAAGCCTGAGCTGCATTGCTGCCGCTGAGTTCACTGCGTTCTTTCCAGCGCTTTAACGCCCGTGTCTTACGGCGCATCTTATTTTTCATTTTTTCCACGGATACCGGAGCAATGTCGATTATCCCTTTATTATACGAAAATCCGAGAAAGCTCCAGCCCTCGTCCGGAGCATTGAAGCTTTCCTTTGAAGAGTTTATCGTTAAACCGCTTTCTTCAATAAAGCTGCGCAGGTATCCGGCATAGAGCTTGCAGCTTTCCATAGAATTTGCAAAAAGTATGATATCATCGGAATAGCGGCAGTATGGGATCTCTTTTTCGATAAATGAGAAGTCCAGCTCCATAAGATAGAGATTTGCATAAAAAGCGGACAAAGGCGTTCCAGCCATAATTCCTTTTTCTTCGGTTATAACTGCACCTCTGTCGATGACACGCGGCTCTGTAAGAAGACCTGCGAGAAATGTATAAAGCCTTTCATCATCTGATACAGTTTTTTGCAGGATCGGCAGCAGCTTTTCAAGCGGAACGGAATTGAAATAGTTGCTGATATCAGCTTTGTAAGAGTACATCTCATTTATACGCGGAGTTCTTATCAGTCTGCGGACCGCGTCCTTTGCTGTTTTGTTAGGACGGAATGAATATAGGCCGTCGCTGAATACACTGTCGTATTTTCTCAGCAGCAGATAAGCCAGAAGCTTCAGAACTGTGTTTTCGGCATAGGGATATGTATAGACAATGCGTTTTTTCTGTGTATCCATTTTGCTGATAACAGATTTTTGCGGCAGCGGAAATGCCTTTCCGGATGCTATCATATCGCAGACTGGTATGTATTTTTCGCTGTCGATAAAGCTGCGAAGGTCCTTACAGAATTGTGAGCTGCCAACGAGAGAGCATTTATATTTATAAAAGCTTTCCCAGACCTTACGCTGTGAAAGCTTATCGAGTATAGACATTTTGTATCACCTTGATGCATTTGATAAAAAAACAGAAAGAGAAATCGTTAAATCCAAGAAAATTCTTGGATGTACAAGACCGTACACAGTCCGGCTGCCTGCGAAGCCCTATGCTGAACTGTGCCTGATCCGCCACAGGCGCAAAGCGTTCTCTTTCTGTTCTTTTCAGTTTATCAGCCCATAAGGGCTTTGCCTGTACGCTGCTTGACGTACTCTCTGGTATTCCACCAGCCGTGATAATCATAGTAATAGCGAAGGTATGGAACGCCCTCGTTTCTGCAATCTGTACGGGTTTTGTACACTGAACTCTTTCTTGAAACAAGCTCGGCTACAAGTGCTTTTCTGCTGCCGTCCCAGAATGTGAAGACAGTTCTTTTACCGTTTTGAAAGTCTGATGATTCAATTCTATATGACGGGAATTCGCTTCTGAAAACATGATCGAAGTATTCCTTATAGGTGCCGTTGTAGTTATACTGGTTTTCTTCAGCTGGCATTACAGGTCCCCATGAAAAGCCGGAAGGAGCTGTATTATCAGCGGTGCTTACAGGAGTATCAGCAGCTGATACGCTTGAAGTTCCTCTTTCGCGGCTTTCATTTGAAGCCCGTTTTTTTGCTTCGGCTATGTCGTCGATGATACCTGCTTTTTCACCGAAAAGCTTTGAAAAAATTCCCATATTAATTCCTCCCTTGTAATAGTTCCTTATATATTCATTTTAACACATAGAAATAATCAGCGCAATCTGTAATAAGCACAAAAATGATATGTGCTGATTGTATGTTTTCTACAAAAGAGGGCATTGACAGGTATGCCCTCTACTACTAAGGTAAAGACCATTCCTGCCAATGCCCTCTATGCGAACTTCGTTATTCTGTAATTTCATCGAATTAAACATCTTTCAATGCAGACTGCACAGTATGTTCCGGTTTCTATGCTTATTCTCATATCTTCCAGCTTACAGCCTTTTTTCTGTCCTCAACAAATGTGCGATAAATACCTTTCTGCTGCATAAGCTGTTCGTGCCTGCCCTGCTGGACTATTCTGCCGTCATCTATCACGACTATCTGATCTGCGTGTTCGACGGTTTTAAGGCGGTGCGCGATCATAATTATCGTTTTTTCTCTGGTCAGCTCCTCGATAGCCTTTGTCAGCTCCGCTTCATTTTCGGGATCAACATTTGCAGTTGCTTCATCGAGGATAATGACAGGAGAGTCCTTCATTATAGCTCTCGCAATAGAAATACGCTGCTTCTCGCCGCCGGAAAGGCTTGCTCCGCCCTCCCCTATTATTGTATCATAGCCGTCAGGCAGGCTCATTATGAAATCGTGGCACCGAGCCTTTTTTGCAGCTTCGATGACCTTTTCCATAGGTGCGTCCGGCTCTCCGAAACGGATATTGTTCGCAATGGTATCCTCAAACAGGTACACTCTCTGAAACACAAAACTGAAATTGTTCATCAGACTGTCGAAGCTGTACTCCTTGACATTACGGCCGCCGAGCAGAACCTCGCCGCTTTTCACGTCCCAAAAACGCGCCATAAGATTGGTGAGAGTTGTCTTTCCGCCGCCTGACGGTCCGACAATGGCAGTGGTAGTTTTCTCCGGTATTTTCAGATCAACGCCGTTGATTATAGTCCTGTTCTCGTATGCAAAGTTGACGTTTTTCAGCTCTATGTCGTGATTTACAGGGGATATCTCCTCACCCTCGATATCCATTTCGGGAATTGAAAGTATCTCACTTGCCTGACCAACGCAAACTTCGACGCTGCGGATAAGTGCCGAAAAGCCAGCCATAACGTCAAGGCTTTCGTAGATCATAAAGGAGCTCACCAGCATCATTATACAGTAAAGGAGCGACATACTGCCGTTTATGTAGAAATACGCAGACACAGCACACATCAGAACGCCTGTCAGCTTTGTTGTGATTTCTTGCAGAGTGATGTATGGGATAACATCGAATTCAAGGTGAGTATCTCCGTACTGCTTTGCCTTGATAGCCTTTTCGAGCTTCTTTGCACGGCTGCTTGTAAGGTTGTAATTCTTGACCTCTGCGATGCCCTGTATGAACTCAATCACCGCAGCTACAAGCTCTCTGTTGGCTTTCTGCTGTCGCGGAGCGCCTTTGCGTGTTTTACGCTGCATTGCTGAATTGATAAAAGCGTATATGCCGATGCCTGCTGTGAGGAGCAGTCCGATACGCCAGTCAAATGCAAAGACAAAGGCTGTGATGACAAATGTTGTGAGTATGCCCTGAGTAGTGACCATAACAACTCTTGTGGCAATATCCGCAAGGGCTTCCATTGTGTTTGTGGTCACGCTTGTGATGTGACCGAGACTGTTGTCATTGAAGTAGCCCATAGGCAGATAACGCATATGCTCGGCTATTTCAATACGCTTGTTGCAGCAGGAATGGTAGCCTGCTTCACACTGGAGCATGGTGGTTTTCAGATTGATGACAAACTGTCCGAGAAGTGATAATCCCAGAATAGCAAGGGCTGCAAAAATGTATTCATTCTTCATATCATTATCTATGATACCCTTTGTTACGACTGCAATAGCAGTTATCCTTAGCGCCGCAAAAACAGCCTTTATAACTCCGAGACCGATAGCCTTGTACATTTTGTCACGGTCAGTTTTATTGCAGAAATCGAAAAATCTTTTCAGTGCCGTAAGCATTATGCTCCCTCCTTTACTGCCATGTGTGCGTTCCACATCTGAGAATACAGCGGCGAATTCTGGATAAGCTCCTGCTGTGTGCCGGCTGCTTCAACTCTGCCGTCATTTATCAGGATTATCTGATCTGCTGTTGCAATAGTAGAAAGCCTGTGTGCGATAACGAGCAGTGTTTTTCCCTGCACCAGCTTTGCAACGGAGGACTGCACAAGAGCCTCATTTTCGGGATCGGTGTAGGCAGTTGCTTCATCAAGGATAATTACGGGAGCATTTTTCAGCATTGCCCTTGCAATTGAGATTCGCTGACGTTCACCGCCCGAGAGGTGTCCGCCTGCACCGCCGACAACCGTCTGATAGCCTTTTTCGAGCTGCATAATGAAGTCGTGGCAGCCGCACTGCTTTGCGGCATTCATAACATCTTCATCGCTTGCGTTGGGATCACCCATACGGATATTGTCCATTATAGTCTCATCGAACAGGTAGTTATCCTGCGATACATATGCGATATTGCGGTTATACTCGTTAAGCGGCAGCTTTCGTATATCAACTCCGCCGAAGGTGATACTGCCGCTGTCAACGTCCCAGAATGAAGCGATAAGCTTTGCGATAGTGGACTTTCCCGAACCCGAAGGACCTACAAGAGCATTTACAGTTCCTTGTTTTATCGCAAGATTTATACCATGTAAGATCTCCTTGTCCTTGTAGCCGAAATGCACGTCCTTCAGAACGATATCCGTACCGTTCGGCTTTTCGGTAAGAGTGTCGGGACGGATAAGCTCGTCACGTTCAAGTATCTCCGTAGCCTCACCGATGATCGTCCCCATTTTCGATACATCGTCCATATATGAAGCGATCGTTGTGATAGGAGCGACCAGTCCAAGAGAAAGTATAATCAGCATAAGGAAGTCAGCGCCGCTGATATTGCCGTGCATAAAGTCGAGTGCGCCAAAAGGCAGAAGTCCCAGCAGAAATGACGGCATAAGCAGCATTGCAAGGTTCTGATTGACGTTGCAGCGTCTCATCCATTCTATAAAGCAGTCCGCACCTTCCTTTGCGGCAATAACGAACTTGTCGTAAGAAGTCTTTGCCTTGCCGAACGCCTTGATTACCTCGATGCCGTTGATATACTCAACGGCGGTATCGTTGAGCGCCTTTGTCTTGACAACGGTATTCTCATAGCTCGCCTGACTTCCTCTCATCATAAGTGCAAAGAAAAACGCTCCCACAGGTACGCAAAGCAGCGAAAGCAGCGTCAGCTTAACGCTGATAGTCATCATATAGATTATTAGGACTATGGGAACAAAAGCGTTGGACAGCACCTCGGGTATGATGTGGGCGAGGGTCGTTTCTATGGAGTCAACTCGCTCGCAGATGATATTCTTGTACGTTCCGCTGGACTGAGAAAGGACCGAACCCAGCGGTATCCTTGACAGCTTTTCGGTGAGCTGACGGCGTATATTTGCAAGAACTTCAAAGGTTGCCGCGTGAGAGAGTGATGTTGAAAGCGCGTGACATATACGGCACAGAAGCCAGAATACAGCCATTTTAACAATGCTCGCAGTTAGCAGATCCATATCCTTTTCAAGTGCTCCTGAATGCATTTTCAGCAGCTTATCCACGATATCAGCCATATACACATAAGGCATCAGACCGCATACTACCTTCATCACCGCAAGCAGGACGCTGAGAATGTAGTTAGATCTCTTCTGCCCTGCAAATTCCGCTACCCAGCTAATAGCCGAGCGCTTTTTCCGTTGTTTTTTCATAAATAATCCTCCTTTAATATTAGCACATACTAACTTATAAACAAAATATATTCGGCATTAAATGCCGAATAATCTTTTCCAGCCTGCCGAGAAAAACGAATCGAGCGTGTCAGCATAATGCATTGCCTCAGCTTCTGAAAAATCGTGGATCACAGCCTCAAATACGGCTGAGACATTGGCAGTCACCAACAAATGAAGCTCCATATCCGAAACAGGCTTGATGTCTGTGCCAAGCTCCCTGCATCTGTCAATGAACATCTGCGTAGTCTTTTCCTCCATTACCGCAACATCGTGGATAAAGCTGTCGTACCTCGTACCCTGCGAACAGCACACGATAAGCTTGAACTCATTAAAATGCGAATAGACGAACTGCATCAGTATCTTTGCATCACCGCCGTAGTCCTTCCATATCTCGTTAATTCCGACTTTAGGAAGCTGTTCAAAGGCGATTTTATTCATCTCATCATAGATCTGTCTGAATTCCTGTATGGTGGGTTCAACAAGCGCCGCAAACATTTCCTCCTTGTTCTGAAAATGCTTGTAAAGTGCGGCAGCCGTAATACCGACAGCACTCGCAATTCGTCGCATAGAAGCCTTTTCAAAGCCGTATTCCATAAATTCACGGAATGCAGCTTCTGTAATATTACTTGTTATATCTGCCCTTGACAAACGCTCACCTCCTAAAAGTAAACACCGTTTACCAGCAAGATCATTATACACCTTCCGCCGTAATTTGTCAAGTAAAGTTAACGCTGTTTACTTCTCCTATTTTTATAGATATTTACCAATTGAATGTCCCCTTCGCCGATGACCGTATCAAATCCGTTTGGAAGTTCAATAATATAGTCATAGCTTCTATTGTAAAAAATACTATTTGTGTTATTTGCAGCTAACAAATATTGACAAAACTTTATCAATGTGGTATTATAACATTGATAATTAAATAACAAAGAGGCAATTTCACAATGATAAATACCTGTTTATCCCGAATGCTCTCGTCAAGGATATGGACGTATCAGCCCCCGACCTCAATAAGCTCAGATAATAAAATTATCAATAAAGTATAAAAAGGAGGATAATAATGAATAATGATAAACAGATAGACAACCTCATCGAACTTCTCGACGGTTATGTTAAAAAAGGCGGTCATCACCTCAATGTAAACGTTTTCACACGCGAAACTCTCCTCGACGCGCAGGCTCACCCTGAAAAGTACCCTCAGCTCACAGTAAGAGTTTCAGGCTATGCGGTAAACTTCGTCAAGCTCACAAAGGAACAGCAG
>CACXEJ010000126.1 GCA_902766595.1 Ruminococcus flavefaciens
AGATTGGAGCGATAAAATGAGCATATTCGACAAGATCGGAGAAAGGATGAGAGAAAAAGTGAAGAACTGGCTTCGGCTGAATCCTGCTCCACAGCAGAGCTTTAATATCAATGAGTATACTACCCGTGAGACTGAGATTATTCGCTCACAGCTATGGTACAGAGGTGATGCAAATGAGCTGTACCAGTTCTTTCATCAGCTTTCAGGAGTGCAGGGAGGTTTCTGGGGAAGTGTTCCGTCAGGCGGTACGGTCCGTAAGGTACACAGCGGCATACCTGCGATCATTGCGGATACACTTGCTTACATAGTCAAGTCCGATATGGACGGCATCGAAGCTCCTGACGAGTGGAACGACCTTGCAGAAAGTGTTGACTTCACAAGCATTGTCGGACAGGCTATCGTTGACACGCTTGTTGAAGGGGACGGTGCTTTCCGAATATCAGTCAACGGTGATAAGATAGGACTGGATTTCATAGGTGCTTCTCGCTGCGACTTTGTGGAAGATGATGTTATCATACATACTCAGTATCCGGCAAAGAACCGCATATTCACATTGTCAGATCGATATAGCAAAGGCAGTGTAGAGAGCCGGCTCTATGATGAGAACGGTCACGAAGTTCCGCTTGATACGGTTCCGGAACTTGCAGACATTGAGCCGTATATCAAATTCAGCGGCGATTACAGCCTTGCAGTACCGCTTATGTTCTATGCCTCGAAAAAGTACAAAGGGCGCGGAAAGTCTATCTTCGATGGCGGTAAGTCAGATTGCTTCGACAGCCTTGATGAAATCATATCTCAGTGGTGGGACGCAGTAAGAGCAGGCCGAGTCAAGCAGTATATACCGGAAAGTATGATTCCACGGGATCCACATAACGGATCACTTCTGCCGCCGGATCAGTTCGGCAACAATTACATTTCAGTTAGTGCGCCGATCATCGAGGGAGTAAATAATCAGGAAATCAAGGTAGTACAGCCGGAGATAAACTATGAAGCCTTTGTCAGCGCCTACACTAACGCTCTGCTGATGTGCTTGCAGGGACTTGTATCTCCTGCAACGCTCGGAATAGATGTCGGTAAGATGTCGAGTGCTGACGCTCAGCGTGAGAAGAAGGATGTTACTGGAAATACCAGGAATACTATCACAGCGGCGCTGGAAAAAGCACTTCCTCAGCTCATCAATGCTGTTCTGATGACGTATGATAATATTCGCGGTATCGCACCTGTAAAGCGAGATGTTACTGTCAGCTTCGGTGAGTACGGAGCTCCTGACTTCGATAGCCGCATTGAGACCGTCGGCAAGGCGGCAACCTACGGCGTAATGTCTGTGGAGACTCAGGTCGATGAGCTCTGGGGCGCCTCTAAGGACGACGAGTGGAAGTCAGCAGAGGTCCAGAGAATAATGTCTGAAAAAGGTTTGCTTACTGCGAATGAGCCGTCGGTCGGTGATATGTGATGCTTGATATAGGCGGTATAGTCCGCATATTTGAAGAGATCGAGCAGCACCTTGTTCAATCTCTCAAGCGCAACCTCTCTCGGCATAAGGACGAGGAGGAGCAGGAAGGTTTCAACTGGGCAGCGTGGCAGGCAGAGAAGCTAAGGGCACTTGAAAAGTTCCGTAAAGAGAACGCTGCTATTATGGCAGAGTATACCGAGCAGATAGACAGCGAGACACGCCGGATTATGCAGGAGCAGTTCGACGAGGGTGTGAACGGGGTTGATGTTTCGCCTGCTGAAAATCAGCCTGCTTTCTTTGGAGTGGACACGACCAAGGTGAACAAGCTCATCGAGGACGTGACATACCTCGAAAAGAATGCCGAGACCGCTGCACTCAGGCTCACAGACGACGTCTACCGTCAAACAGTGAACCGTGTACAGCTTGCAATGGGCACCGGCTCTATGACGTTGCAGCAGGCTATTGACATTGCCGTGAAGGGCTTCCTCGATAATGGCATCAACTGTATTGTCTACAAGGACGGCAGGCGTGTGAACATCGCTGACTACGTCCGTATGGCGCTCCGCACTACGGCTACCAGAGCGACACTGCAAGGCAAGTCAGCAAAGTACAAGGCTCTCGGCTATGACACTGTGCAGGTCAGCAGCTACGGTATGTGCAGCAAGACCTGCGACCCCTGGCAGGGCAGGATCTACATCGAGGACACTTTCTCGGATTGGGACGGTGAAGTCAGGGAGCAGGGCGGCATTCTCTGGGGAAAGTCCAACTACTGCGGCAAGTGGTTCCCACTGCTGAGCAGTGCCATTGAAAAGGGACTGTTCCACCCGAACTGCCGGCACAGCATA
>CACXEJ010000127.1 GCA_902766595.1 Ruminococcus flavefaciens
GAGCTCGCGCACGTTGAAATGATCTCGGCGATACTCTATCAGCTCACGAAGGATCTGTCTATGGACGAGATCAAAGCCAGTGGTTTTGACACATATTTCGTTGATCACACGACAGGCATCTATCCCATAGCAGCCTCCGGCACACCGTTCACAGCAGCCTATTTCCAGTCAAAGGGCGACATCATCACTGACCTCACTGAGAATATGGCAGCTGAACAGAAAGCCCGCACGACCTACGACAATATCCTGCGGCTTGCTGATGACCCTGATGTCCGTGATCCTATCCGTTTCCTCAGAGAGCGCGAGATAGTTCATTTTCAGCGTTTTGGCGAGGCTCTTCGCATCGCTCAGGATAACCTCGACTCAAGGAACTTCTACGCCTGCAACCCATCATTCGACAAAAACTGCGGCAGACGCAAATAAAACCTCCGGGCGGCTTGATGCCGTCCGTACATATTTTACTTGACATTTGAGTTATATTGCGTTATACTTATTTTGAAAATAACCAAGGAGGCAGTCATTATGGCTTATTCATTTGATGCAAAAAAGGTTACCGCTCAGTTAGTGGACTGGGTAAAGAATTACTTTGCGGAAAACGCTTCTCCGGAAACAAAGGCTGTTATCGGCATATCCGGCGGAAAGGACAGCTCCGTAGCTGCTGCGGTATGCGTTAAGGCTCTTGGCAAGGATCGTGTCATAGGCGTACTTATGCCTCAGGGCGAACAGGCTGACATATCTTACAGTCGTCTGTTGGTCGATACTCTCGGCATCAGGAACTTCACTATAAATATCGGCGAAACTGTCAGCACGTTTATGAACGAGCTTGGTAAGCATATGGAGCCCGCAAATCAGGCTGTCGTAAACACACCTGCAAGAATTCGTATGACTACGCTCTACGCAGTTGCTGCGACTTTCGGCGGAAGAGTAGTTAATACCTGCAACCTCTCTGAGGACTGGGTCGGCTACTCCACGAAGTACGGTGATGCAGCCGGAGACTTCTCACCCCTTTCAGACCTGACAGTTACAGAGGTGCTCCAGATCGGTGAGGAGCTCGGTCTCCCGAACGAGCTTGTCCACAAGGTACCGATAGACGGTCTCTGCGGCAAGACTGATGAGGAGAACCTCGGCTTCACATACGCAATGCTCGATACATATATCCGCGGTCTCGACGATCTCAGCGATCACCCCGAGATCAAGGCTAAGATAGACCGTCTCCACGCTGCAAATCTGCACAAGCTCCAGCTTATGCCCAAGTTTGAGCAGAAGTAATAATAAACGCTTATTTTGAAATGAAAAAAGACGATTTAGAATACGTTATCGAAGCATTGCAAAAACGAGATGAAATACTCGTCAAAGACAAGCCTGTAAGACGATATAACAAGTACTTCGTACAGATGTGCAAATATACAAGAAAAATGATAAACGAAAACCGTCAGGCAGAATTGCTCCCGTTTTTAGATAGTGAAAATATATCTTATCGATTTGATGTTGCAGGACTGCTTTTTAACTGTTATCCTGACAAATGCGAGAAGGTGTTGAAGGAATTATCTGAAATGTCGGTGGAAACAGGTCTTCCAAAATACTATATAATTCTAAGCATATCTGCATATGATAATCTTAAATACGGAATACCAAAAGATTTCCCATAGTATATCTATACCGATCATACGACCGTCTGACATACGTCAGGCGGTCATTTTTTTGCCCTTTGCTATTTACTTTTCGATCAGATTGGTGTATAATATTAGGGAATGATTACGAGGTGATAGCAATGAGCTTTTCTCCCAGAGAAATTCTTAAATTCGTTGAAGAAAACGATGTCAAATTTATAAGGCTTACTTTTTCCGACGTCTCAGGCAGCCTGAAAAACGTCGCTATTATGCCGGACGAGCTCCCGAGAGCCTTCGAGTACGGTATCCCGTTCGACGCTTCAAGCATCAGCGGCTGCCGCGAGGATATGCTTCTTGTTCCTGATATTTCCACCCTTTCGGTACTGCCGTGGAGACCTAAATCGGGAAGAGTTGTCCGCTTCTTCTGCTCGCTCCGCAACGCTGACGGTTCTGACTACCGCGGCGATATGCGAACCGAGCTCACCAACTATATAAATGAACTCAGACTCGACGGCTACTCCTGCGAAATGGGTACAAAGTGCGAGTTCTACCTCTTTGACCTCGACAGCCGCGGCGAGCCTACAAAGACTCCCCACGACAACGGCGGCTACCTCGATGTAGCTCCGCTCGATAAGTGTGAAAACGCCCGCCGTGAGATATGTCTCTCACTCGAGGAAATGGGTATGCACCCCAAGAGCTCCTGCCACAAGCACGGTCCGGCGCAGAACGAGATAGACTTCCGCGAGAGCGAGCCGGTTACGGCTGCGGACAATATGGTCCACTACAAGACCGTCGTAAAGTCCATAGCCGCTCAGAACGGTCTCTTCGCATCGTTTATGCCCAAGCCGCTCCCAAACGAGCACGGCAGCGCTCTGAGTATACTGCTCAGTCTTCGCAAAAACGGCGAGCCTATTTTCGGAACTTCTCCCGACGATATGACTCACGAGGGAAAATGCTTTATTTCCGGTGTTCTTGAACGTATCCGCGAAATAACCGCCTTCCTCAACCCCACAACCAATTCATACAAGCGCTTCGGTATCGGCTATGCCCCGAAATACGTTGACTGGAGCTTCGAGAACCGCTCACAGCTCATCAGGATACCGCGCACGGCTGGTCTTTCACCGCGCATAGAGCTCCGCTCCGCAGATGCCTGCTGCAACCCATACATTACTTTCAGACTCATTCTTGCTGCCGGTATCGAGGGCATACGCTCCGGAAACTGCTCTATCCTCGAAAGCACTCTCAATCACAGCTCGTCCTCTGAGCTCGAACCGCTCCCGCACTCCCTCGAGGAAGCCTGCCGTATAGCCCGCGAAAGCGACTTCGTCAAGCGCAACCTCCCCGAAGAGACGCGCTCGGATATTTTCAGCCAGCTCGACAAGCAGGTGCAGGAGTACAATCTCGCCCGGAACAAGGACGAATTCGAGGAAAACTACTACTTCAAATTTGTCTGAGGAATGATAGTCTATGAACAGAGCTTTATTAGTTTCTTCCTCCGCTGAAACGGCTGCTCTTCTCGGAGAGCTCCTCGAAGCCGAGGGCTATGGTTTGATCGCAGTTGCCTCCTCCGGAAGTGAGGCGCGGCGTCTTGTGGTAAGCGATACAGAACCGGAACTCGTCGTCATAAATACGCCGCTCCCTGATGAATTTGGTCAGGAACTCGCCGTTATGATCGCCGAGAACACCTCTGCCGGAATTATCCTTATATGCCGCAACGACATTGCTGACGATATCGGCGACAAGGTCTCCGACAGCGGTATATGCGTCATTCCTGAGCCGCTGAACCGCCAGCTTCTCAGCCGTTCGGTAAAGCTGGTCACCGCGACTCGTTCGCGTATGATGGGACTCAAAAAAGAAAACGCCGACCTCCTTACGAAGATCGACGAGATGCGTCTGATAAACCGCGCAAAGTGTACCCTTATGCAGTACCTCAAATTCACCGAACCTCAGGCGCATAAGTATATCGAGAAACAGGCTATGAATACCCGCCAGACGCGCCGTGAGGTCGCTATGAGAATTCTTGCCACATACGAAAGGTGACAGACAGCCTTTGGGGCTGTGCTGACACATTATTTACAGCCATTATCCGGGCAGACCTTTCTGAGGTTTGCCCTTTTTGTATATATATCGGCGTAGAGCTACACAAATACTATGGTTTTCGGTTTCCGCGCTGCCAGCAGTCTTATCTTGACAAAATGGCTGCTTTATGTTAAAATTAAAAATGGACTTTTTTCGGCAAAAGCCGTTCAAATTGATTATTTCCGGAGGATAAAATGACTACTAAAACAGACACAGAAACTGTTCAGTCTGCAAGCAGTAATACCGCTGCTGTGCGCCGCAGACAAGACCTGTATAAGAGACTGCTGCCGTACCTCATCACGGCTATTCTTTCCACAACTATTGGCATCATTATTTTCAAGATAAACAAGGTCGCACCGTTCGGTGAAAAATCCGTCCTGTGTATGGATCTGTGGGGACAGTACTTCTCGATGTACGTCAACAACAAGAACGCCGGCTTCTCTGAGATGTTCCATTCGTGGAACGGCGCATTCGGCTTCAACAACTGGGCGCAGAACGCCTATTACTGCAACAGCCCGTTCCTGCTGCTGATGAAGTTCATACCATATAAGTATATGGTCAAGGCACTTGACATTTTCTGTCTTGCGAAGATAGTTCTCAGCTCGCTGACCTTCCTTGCGGCAATGCAGTACAAGTGCAAGGAACGCTCTCCGATATTTGTCGGCGGAGCTGTCTGCTATTCATTCTGCGCTTATATGATAGCCTTCATATCGCAGTTTATGTGGACTGACGCTCTCGCTCTCACTCCGCTCGTCGTTATCGGTCTCGAAAAGCTGATACACGAAAAGAAGCCGCTCTTTTACACGCTCACGCTCGCTTACACAGTTATAACCAGCTTCTATATCGGCTTTGCGGTCTGCATATTCAGTGTGCTGTACTTCGCGGCAAACTCCGTTCAGCTCATAAGCATCGAAAAGACCGAAGAGCGCAAGCGTCTCAAGGGCATTCCCGACTTCTACGGAGCTATCGCAAGATTTTCTGTCTATTCACTCGTAGCCGGAGCTCTTTCGGCTTTTGTAACGATACCGGTCGCAAGCGCTATCTCCAAGACACTTTCGGTTGACGAAGGCGCACCAAAGCCAGAAAAGCTCGAATGGTACGGAAACGTCACCGGTGTTTTGCAGAATGCCCTTCCCGGCAAGGAGTTTTTCCAGGAATATGCCGGAATGAACATATACTGCGGTATTCTCATATTCCTCGCAATACCGCTCTACTTTGCAAATAAGGAGTTCAGGCTGCTTGAGCGCATCGCAAACGGCTGTCTGCTCGGCTTCCTCGTGCTCTCGATGAACTGCAACTACCTCAACTATATGTGGCACGGTCTCCACTTCCCGAATCAGCTTCCGGGAAGATGGTCGTTCCTCTTCTCGTTCTATGCAGTAATGCTCAGCTGCCGCGGACTCTGCAAGCACAGCGGTCTCACGCTCATCAGAACAGCGATCGGAACTGCTGTCGGTTCGCTCGGACTCTTCCTCACCTCAAAGGGTATGGGAAGCGCTTCCGGCTACAAGGTCGCAGGCTATGCAAAGGTGGTATTCATCACAGCAGCGGCAGTGCTCCTCGCAAATGCAGTTGTCTCATTCGTTCTCACACGAAAGGACGCGGAAAAAACTGCCGGTCTCAGAAAGCTCACCGCACAGTGCTGTGCTGTTGTAATAGCCGGACTTATGTCCTTCGATATGTGCAGAAACCTCATCACAGTCTGTGATTATGATGGAAACAAAGGCTTTCAGGGCAGTATGGAAAAGGGCTACTCAGATCAGATAGTCAAGTTCAATGAAAAGTGTCCGAAGGTCGCAAGCGGAAGTGATGACTTTTACCGCACAGAGGCGGTTCCCGGATTTACATTCAACCCCTCAATGATGGGCGACTATAACAGTCTCGGCTACTATTCCTCCACAATGGACGGAAACGTCTTCTCGCTGCTCAAGTTTATGGGCAACCGCGTTTACGGCGACAAGGTAAGCAGCGTTTACAACATCTCTTCGCCCGTGCAGAACGGTCTGTTCGGCATAAAGAACTATATCGACTTTGGCGGCTACCTCACATCTAAGCTGCCCGGAACTGTCGAGAATTCGGAGCTCTCCGAAAAGATCGGCACTAACGTCCGCTCGAACACTACTCCGCTGCCTGTTGCATTTGCTGTTGCGGATACGGCTCTTGACTATGAGGTAACTGATCAGGTCCTTGCGCTCAAGAACCAGAACGATCTTGTCAGCGCTCTGTGCGGAGAAGAAGCCGGTCCGTACATCAGAGTAGAACCCGACAACGTTGATCCCAAGACAGTTTCTTTCTATCCGGATCAGGATCTCAACTCCTCGTTCTATGTCAGAAACGACGGCGAGGAAGTTGCTCTCATCGACTATATATATACTGCTCCGGCAGACGGTTTCTACTTCTTCGAGCACAATTACCGTGCCGGAGAACTAAAGGTGACCGGCATAAATATCGACAAGACGGTGAATACAGGCGACGGTGCATTTGCATTTGTCGGCTACCTCGGCAAGGGCGAACAGCTGAAGATCGAGTTCAAAGCTGAGAACGTAGGTGTGGGCTGCTACGGCCTCAACCTCTACTATATGAATGAGCACCTCTGGGACGATGATTATCACAAGCTGCTCGACGGTGGACTCAGCGTCACCAGGGCTTCCGGAACAAGGATAAAGGGTGACATTGAGCTGAGCAGCAGCTCTCTTGTAATGGCGACCATTGCTCAGGACGGCGGCTGGACTGCCTACTGCGACGGCGAAAAACTTGAAATGGAAAAAGTTGCAGGAGTGTTCCCGTGCTTCCGCGTTCCTGAGGGCAAGCATACGATAGAGCTCCGCTACCGCGTTCCGGGACTTATCCCCGGCACTATCATAGCAGTGTTCGGATTCGGAGCACTTATCGCGCTGATGTTCTACGAAAAGAAGCTCCGCAAAAAGGCTGCCGCAGAAGCTGAGGAGCTGAGGGTAAAGGCTGAAGAAGCAGAGAAGTCTGCGGAGACCGAAAGTGAAGCCAAAGCTGAAAAGGAAGCAGCTTCCGAAGCCGAGACTGAGACAAAGACCGATGATAAGGCAGAAGCTCCGGCAAAGAAGCCTGCAAAAAAGAAAAAGCCCGGCGCGCAGAACGGAAGTAACAGCAACCGGAAGAAGTCCGGCAGTAAAGGCAAAAAACGCAAGTAAAACCGAAAGAGAGAATAAATATGTTCAAAAAGTATCTTCTTACATTTTTAATATCAATGGTACCGCTCGTGGAACTGAGAGGCGGAGTCCCGTTTGGTACGGGTATGAACCTCCCGTGGCACTGGTGTCTGCTCGTTTGTATGATAGGAAATATGCTGCCTGTGCCGTTCATATTCCTCTTCGCGCGAAAGATACTCGTCTGGGGCAGCGATAAGCCTGTCATCGGAAAGTTCTTCTCGTGGTGCCTTGAAAAGGGCGAAAAGGGCGGTAAGAAGCTTCAGGAAAAAGCCGGCAGAGGTATGTATGTTGCGCTGCTGCTCTTCGTTGGGATACCGCTCCCCGGTACAGGCGCGTGGACAGGCACTCTCGCCGCAAGTATCCTCGATCTCGACTTCAAGAAGAGTATACTTCACGTCGTTCTCGGTATTCTCCTTGCCGGCATTATTATGACTCTGCTCAGTCAGGGCGTAAAGACCGGTATCACTTCAATTTTCTGATAATAAAGCGAAAAGAGCTTCCCTTTAACGGGAAGCTCTTTTTGTCAGCAATGATCTTTGCTGCATTTTCGTTAGGGGAGGGCGTACGGAATGCGCCCCTACGGTCATTATATGTTACATTTTCGTAGCGGTTCGGGCGGCGAAACGCCGCCCCTACAATTCTGACCTCTGATTTCTGTAATATGCGGAACGCCGAGGGCAGCGTTCCCTACGCTCGGCTCAGGCTGTCTCAAACTGTGAATTGTAGAGCTGCGCGTAGAAGCCGTTCTGTGCGAGGAGCTGCTCGTGACCGCCCTGTTCGACGATGTCGCCGTCTTTCATAACGAGTATCATATCTGCGTTGCGGATTGTCGAGAGACGGTGCGCGATAACGAAGCTCGTTCTGCCGCTCATCAGTCTGTCCATAGCGTCCTGAATGAGCACCTCTGTTCGGGTATCGACTGAGGAAGTTGCCTCGTCGAGTATCATTACCTTCGAGTCAGCGAGAATAGCTCTTGCAATGGTGAGGAGCTGCTTCTGTCCCTGTGAGACGTTGCTTGCGTCCTCGTTGAGAACCATATTGTAGCCGTCCGGAAGGGACTTGATGAAGTGGTGAGCGTGAGCTGCCTTTGCAGCTGCGATGACCTCCTCGTCGGTCGCATCAAGTCTGCCGTAGCGGATATTCTCCATAATAGTGCCGTTGAAGAGCCATGTGTCCTGAAGCACCATACCGAAGTGCTTGCGCAGCTCGGCACGGGGCATTTTCCGAATATCCACGCCGTCCAGTGAGATAGAGCCGGCGTTTACATCGTAGAACCTCATAAGCAGCTTTACCATTGTGGTCTTGCCGGCACCGGTCGGACCGACTATAGCTATCTTCTGTCCGGAGCTGACTTCCGCGCTGAAGTCACCGATGACTATCTTGTCGGGAGTGTAGCCGAATTTAACGTGGCTGAATGAAACATCTCCGCTTATAGTCTGCGGAATAACGGCGTTTTCGGGTATCTGTTCCTCTTCGTCCTCGTCAAGGAACTCGAATACTCTTTCGGCTGCGGCAGTCATAGACTGTACCTGATTGATGACCTGAGCTATCTGCTGTATAGGCTGTGTGAACTGCTTAACATACTGGATAAATGCCTGTATATCGCCGATACCGATGATGCCGCGTATTGCGAGGAGACCGCCTGCGATAGCTACTCCGGCGTAGCCCATATTGCCTACGAATATCATTACCGGCATCATTATTCCGGAGAGGAACTGCGACTTCCATGCGGACTTGTAGAGAACATCGTTTGTTTTGCAGAAGTCGTCAACGGTCTCTTCTTCCTTGTTGAATGCCTGAATGACTGTGTGACCGCTGTAAGTCTCCTCAACGAGACCGTTGATGTGTCCGAGGTATTCCTGCTGTGTGCGGAAGTGCTTCTGCGACTTCTTTATTACGAACGAAAGCAGGAACGCTGAAACGGGGAGGACTACCAGTGAGATGAGAGTCATCATCGGCGAGATCGAGAGCATCATTATGAGCGTACCGATGAGAGTTGCAACGGAGGTTATTATCTGTGTGATGCTCTGATTGAGCGTCATACCGAGGGTATCGACGTCGTTTGTGATACGCGAGAGGACTTCGCCGTAGGTGCGGCTCTCGAAGTAGCTCATAGGCATTCTGCCTATCTTTTCGGAGATGTCCTTACGCATACGGAATGAGATCTTCTGCGATATGCCTGCCATTATCCAGCCCTGAGTGAAGTTTGCAACGGTGCTGAAAAGATAGAGTGCAAGGGTGAAGAGGAGTATCCTCTTGATATAATCGAAGTCGATGCCGCCTGTACCGGCAATCTTTCTCATAAGACCGTCGAAGAGGGCATTTGTAGCCTTTGCGGTGATCTTAGGTCCTGCAACTGCAAATGTGGTGGACAGCGCCGCGAGTATCATAACGATGAGGATAGGTATGCGGTAAATGCCGAGGTACGAGATCAGCTTTTTCATCGAGTGCTTGAAGTTCTTGGGCTTTTCACCGGGAGCAAATCTTCCGCCCATACGCGGTCCGCCGCCCGGACGGCGCGGTGCCATATTATCAGCCATTGATCTCACCTCCTGTTCTGCTGAGCTCTTCCTCGGAGAGCTGTGAAGCCGCTATCTGTCTGTAAGTGTCACAGTTTCTGAGAAGCTCGCTGTGCGAACCCTTGCCGACCAGTTTGCCCTCATCGAGGACGAGTATCTGATCTGCCTGCATAATTGTGCTGATACGCTGAGCGACGATGATAACGGTAGAGCCGCCGACGTGTTCTGCGAGAGCCTTTCTGAGAGCGGAGTCCGTTTTCATATCGAGTGCGGAGAAGCTGTCGTCGAAGATGTAGATCTTCGGTTTCTTTACGATCGCTCTTGCAATGGAGAGACGCTGCTTCTGACCGCCGGAGACGTTCGTGCCGCCCTGTGAGATGCTGCGTTCAAAGCCCTCTTCCGATGAGGAGATGAACTCCGTTGCCTGAGCTATGTCGGCAGCGAGCCTGAGAGCTTCGTCGTCTGCGCCGGGATCACCGAAGCGGAGGTTCGAGCTGATAGTTCCGGAGAAGAGTACGCCCTTCTGCGGTACGAGACCTATCTCTTTTCTCAGATCGGACATCTTTGCGTTTCTCACGTCGATGCCGTCGATAGTTATGCTTCCCTCCGAAACATCGTAGAAACGGGGGATAAGGTTCACGAGAGTGGACTTGCCGCAGCCGGTGCTTCCGATGATAGCGGTAGTCTTTCCGGGCTCGGCTTTGAAGCTGATATTCTCGATAGCATAGCTGTCAGCGTTGGGGTAGCGGAAGCATACGTCCCTGAACTCAACAACGCCGGCAGGCTTTGTGATAGGCTGGGGCTTTTCGGGATCAACAATGGAGGTATAGGTCTTGAGTACCTCGTCGATACGCTCAGCCGCAACTCCGGCACGGGGGAGTATGACCGACATAACGGTAAGCATAAGGAAGGACATTACAATCATCATAGCGTAGGTGATGAAGGCTGTCATTGCACCGACCTTGAGGTCGCCGCTGTCTATCCTGTGGGAGGATACCCAGATTATCGTGAGGGTGGTGCCGTACATTATAAGAGTCATACCGGGCATCATAAATGACATAACGCGGTGGGTGAAGAGCTGAGTTTTCATAAGGCGCTTGTTTGCTTCCTCAAAGCGCTCCTCCTCGACCTTTTCCCTGCCGAAAGCCCTTATTACGGGCAGACCTGTGAGTATCTCACGCGAAACGAGGTTCAGACCGTCAACGAGAGTCTGCATTGCCTTGAACTTCGGCATTGCGAGTATGATAAGGAGGGCAACGAGGAAGAGTATCGCACAGACGGCTGCAATGATTATCCAGCCCATATGTGCGCCTGTGTTGAGCACCTTGATAACGCCGCCGATACCGATGATAGGTGCATACATAAGCATACGGAGCAGGACTGCTGTGACCATCTGTATCTGCTGGACATCGTTAGTGCTTCGTGTGATGAGTGAAGCGGTCGAGAATTTATCCATTTCGGTATTGGAGTAGCTGATGACTCTGCGGAAGATCTTCTCGCGGAGGTCGCGTCCGACTCCGGCACCTACCTTTGAAGCAAGATAGCCTGCACCGACAGCTGCTGCGAGCATTATCACAGCCATAACGAACATCTTGAAGCCCTGAGTCCAGAGGTACTTCTTCTGGAGGGAGTCAATGTCAACTCCGGCTTCCTTGTCGCAGGCGATAGCATATGCTATGCCGCGTGACTTCATAGTGCTGCTGCCGATAGTATCGACCGTTGTTTCGAGCTTCTGACGGATAGCCGTGAGCTGCTCCTTATCCATTCCGAGCATCATAGGACGCATATTAACGTAGACCTTTTCGTCACCGTCCTCGTTCTTCTCGGTGTGGATACTGAGGTCGGTGTCCATAGCCTTTTCGATCTCCTCAAGAGTCATCTTGTTGGGATCAAAGCCTTCCTTTGCCGAGCCGCTGAGAGTTTTCCTGAACTCCTCCTCGCTCGTATTCCTTGACTGGTATGTGAGAATGACCGGTATCATAAAGCGGTCGTTTGCATCACTGAGCTCGCTTCCGGACATAGAGCGGCGGACGTACAGATCGCCGTCCTTATCGTAGCGGCTGCTCCACTCCTTGGCTTCGGCTTCAGTCATATAGAGCTGTGAGTAAGCCATTTCGGAAGCCGTCATTTTTTCCGGCATAATGTAGCTGATACCGTGGTTCTGTATGCCTATGTCGATCATATCGGAGGTGTACTGCGGCAATGAAAGGTCACAGTAAGCCTGAACGATCAGCAGTGCCAGAACGGCGAGTACCATATGCCAGTAGGGCAGCATATTGGTGAAGATCTTCTTCATTTTGTTCCTCCTTTGCGAAAGTGCAATCCGGCAAATAGCACAAGTTATTATATGCAGATTTGTGCAAAGTTGCCATTCGATAACGTTCCTATTATACATTATATAAAATCAAAAGTCAAGTGCAGGGCACGGACTTGAAATCCCGTACGGAGCGTGATATAATAGTTCTATGTGATAATTCTTTGAACAGGGTGGGATAAATGGCAAAAAGATCCGCAGGCGGCTACGCTGCGATGAAAAAACGAGTCTTTGACATCATTCAGATCGGCAACAGGAACGATTTCCCGAGCCGCTTCTTCGACTACTTTATAGTTACCGCGATACTTCTCAATATATGCGTTGCGTTTCTCGATACCTTCGACGGACTTTCGCGCTTCTTTACGCTGTTTACTGTGGTGGAAGCCGTGACGGTCAGCATATTCTGCGTCGAGTATGCAGCGAGGATTTGGACGGCAGACGTTCTCTACCCGGACTCGACTCCCGGTAAGGCGCGCGGACGTTTCCTCATCTTATTTGACGGCGTCGTTGATCTTCTTACGATACTGCCTTTCTTCTATTTATCGGGATTTATAGTGTTCCGAATGCTGAGGGTGGTTCGTATTTTCAGGCTGTTCAGGATAAACGCGCAGTACGACTCCTTCAACGTCATCAAGAGCGTACTTGTCGAAAAGCGCAATCAGATCGCTTCGTCGGTGTTCATTATAGTAATACTGATGATGGCTTCGTCGCTCGGCATCTACAGCGCGGAGCACAATGCTCAGCCGGACACATTCAAAAACGCCTTTTCCGGTATATGGTGGAGCGTTTCGACTCTGCTGACCGTAGGCTACGGCGACATCTACCCGGTGACGGTCGTGGGCAGGATAATGGCTATACTTATAGCTTTTCTCGGAGTCGGAGTCGTTGCGATACCGACTGGTATCATCAGCGCCGGTTTTGTCGAGCACTACACTAAAAAGCAGCACGATCACGAGAAGCTGCCGGATATAAAGGAAGTCGGCGAGGTCTTAGTGGACGAGGAGAGCCCGTTCCGCGGACTGACCGTTGCCGAAGCCGTGGAGGTCTACCAGATAAGACTCATCGTCGTTCTGCGTGACGGACTGACCGTTCTCCCGGCTGGCGCTCTTACAATAAAGACCGGCGATATTCTCGTTATAAATTCAGACAGGATAGAAAAAAAGAAACAGCGGCATTGACCGCTGTTTTTTGCGTATTTCGCATTTTTCGGGCAATAATATAGTGAACGTCAAAATAATTTGACGTTCACTATAATAAATGATTTAAAGTGCCTCGCAGATACGCAAATCAAAGATTTGCTCCCTGCGGATCGGCAAATAGCAAACGCCAAAAGTTTTTGCCGTTTGCTATATTTCCGGAGGTGTGAAATGAAGAGACTGCTAAAGATACTCATTCTGCTGATCGTGCTGGAATACGCCGGTAGCTTTGTGCAGGAGTTCCGCAGAGCCGGAGCTTCAGTAAAAGAGCTGAAAAAAAGGGCGTCCGGTGTCAACGAGAGAATTGAAGAGATAGTCGGGGACCTCGGTTTCGAGCCGGCTCAGAACCCAAGCTCGGCGTAGTCCTCGGGGATAAAGCGGTGGTAGGAGATGTGGCAGCAGCCAAAGTCATCATCGACCGAGAAGCAGTAGCGGTAGTCGTCCGGGAGACTGTCCCCGAAGTATACAAGGAGGTCAAATTCGCCGCTGCTGCTCATATCCTCGGTGCAGATGTTCGCGGAATATCGGCGGAATAAACTCAGTACATCGTCTATGGTTATACCGTGTCGGCGGACGAGTTCAATAAGGTCGGTTATGAACGAAGTTTCGGGCGCATTATCGTGAACGAAGGCAGTTCCCTCGGCAGGCACGATAAAACAGAAGCCGTCTTTGATAGGGGAGAAGGTAATAGCTCCGAAGCGCGGTGCAGCAAATTGCTAGAACTGCTCAAGAGCGGCGGACAGGACGTTCCCGGCAAGCGCTTCGCCGAGCAGATTGCAGATCGAAGCGGATGTATAGTTGAGGCGGATAGGGCGGTTGTCGTAGCCGAGCTTGAGCTGTGCCTCATATATATTATCAGTGAGATTTTTTTAAAGTCTGTCAAAATTCATAAGATCACTCCTTTGTATTCATTATAACACAATTTCAGAAAAACAGCAATAAGACCTTAAAGAGATGATTTTTGCCTGAAAACCGGCATTTGTACAGCTTTAGTGCGGTATATATATCTTTATATGACTGGCATATGTACAAATAACACAAAAAAGGAAAAAATCCCCAGTAATTCTTTTAGTTGACAAAAGGAGTGATAGGTGATATAATAACATTACTGTCGAACGCAGGGAAAAGCAAGAGA
>CACXEJ010000128.1 GCA_902766595.1 Ruminococcus flavefaciens
AAGCAGCATTGCGGAGATTCTCCCCCTCATCGGCGGTATCGTACTTTTCGCCGCCGCGATCGTGCTCGGAAACTTTGCCGGTCAGAAAACCATTTCGCTCGCGGTATACGCGGCTGCTTACCTTGTACTTGGTGCTAATATTCTGACCGCTGCCGCCCAAAATATCCGCAGGGGCAACTTTTTCGACGAAAACACCCTTATGACCATTGCCACGCTCGGCGCTTTTGCTATCGGCGAGTATGCCGAGGCGGTCGGAGTCGTGCTGTTCTTCCGTATAGGTGAGATGTTTGAGGACTTCGCCGTTGCGCGCAGCCGAAAGTCTATAACCGCCGCAGCTGCTCTCCGCGTTGAGGAGGCTGAAGTTCTCATAGACGGCGCTTTTACCGTTATCGACGCCGATGAGATCGAAGCCGGCGACCTCCTTCGCATCAAGACCGGAGAGCGCATTGCCGCTGACGGTATCGTGGAGTCTGGGGAGTCGCGCATCGACACCTCCGCGGTAAACGGTGAGCCCGTTCCTATGACAGTGCGCCTCGGCGACAGAGTGCTTTCGGGCTGCATAAATCTCGGTGACACCTTTACTCTCCGCGCTGAGTCAGCTGCTTCGGAGTCAATGCTCGCAAAGCTCGCCAGCGCCGTCGAGGACGCTTCCGCGGCAAAACCGAAGATAGACCGCTTCATCACGCGGTTTGCAAAGATATACACTCCCATTGTCATCGCAGCGGCTGTACTCACGGCAACAGTCCCCTCCCTCATCACCGGCGAATGGACAAAGTGGATACATTCCGCACTGACATTCCTCGTAATAAGCTGCCCCTGCGCACTTGTTCTCAGCGTCCCACTCGCCTATTTTTCGGGCATCGGAGCTGCTTCAAAGCTGGGTATACTCTTCAAGGGCGGCGACTCGGTCGAGGCACTCGGCAAGGTCAAGGTCATTGCATTTGACAAAACCGGAACTATCACCGACGGCAGCTTCTCCGTGACCGGCATCAGCACTTTCGGCAGCTTGTCCGAGAGCGAGCTCCTGCGCCTGTGCGGAAGCTGCGAGCAGACCTCGACTCACCCTGTTGCTCAGAGCATCGTTGAGCGCTGCAGGCAGGACGGTCTTACCCTTGATACGCCTGAAAAATCCGGTGAACTCGCCGGAAGAGGTATCTCCGCGGAGCTCGGCGGAAAGAGCGTTCTCTGCGGCAACGAACGCCTGATGTCTGAAAAAGGCATAGAGCTGCCGGAGGTCGAAAAAGCTGCCGGAAGTGTTGTTTACATCGCCGTAAACGGCAAGGCTGAGGGACGGATAGTGGTTTCCGACAAGCTGAAAAAGACCGCAGCTTCGGCTGTCAGCGGACTCAGCAAATCCGGCATAAAGACCGCGCTTTTCACCGGTGACAAGCCCGAAAACGCAGAAATAACCGCGCAGAAGCTCGGTATCGGCACCGCTCTCGGCGGACTTCTCCCCGACGGCAAGCTCGAAGCTCTCGGCAAACTGCGTGAACAGTACGGTCCGGTTATGTTTGTCGGTGACGGAATAAACGACGGTCCCGTGCTCGCCGGAGCTGACGTCGGCGGAGCTATGCAAAGCGGTTCTGACCTCGCACTTGAGGCTGCCGATGCGATATTTATGAATTCCGAGCCGGAGTCAGTTCTCAGGGCAAAGCGGATCGCCGACACTGCGCTGAAAACCTCCTACTTCAACATAGCGTTTGCGCTTGCAGTCAAAGCAGCGGTGCTCGTCCTCGGACTCATCGGACACCCAAGTATGTGGTTCGCGGTATTTGCGGACTCCGGCGTGGCAATGCTGCTCGTTCTGAACTCCGTCCGCATACTCAACACGAAAAAGTATATCTGACGTCTTGTTATGCGGAACGCAGAGGGCGGCGTTCCCTACAATCTGACTTCTTAATTATGCGGGACGGCGAGGACTTTCTGTTATGCGGGCGCCGGAACGGCGCCCCTACAAATTGCTGATGTTCCGTAATATATGTAGGGAACGCCGCCCTCGGCGTTCCGCGTTACAATTCCAAACGGCACGGGCGCACGGAATGCGCCCCTACATTCTGATCTCTGACATCTATAAACTGGAACAGCCTGCAAGTTTTGCTTGCAGGCTGTTTTTTTACTGGTCTTCGTCCTCGTCGTAGAAAACGTTGTAGTTCACAGCACGGTGGCTGTAAGTGCTCAGGACAAGTCCTATTACGGCGTACATACTTATCATAGCTGTACCTCCGGCACTCATAAACGGCAGCGGAACACCGATTACCGGCGCTACCTTGAGCACCATTCCGATATTCATAATGCAGTGAGAAAGGAGCAGTCCGAACGCTCCCATACAGATGAAACGACCGAGGTGGTCTCGCGTTACGCGGCTGTCGGCAAAAACCTTCAGGCACATATAGGTCAGGATAGTGATAATGCCTATCGAGCCGAGAAAGCCGAAAACCTGTCCGACGTAGGTGAAAATGAAGTCGTTGTGTATTTCGGGCACATAGATGTACTTATCGACGTCCTTAAAGAGACCCTTGCCGAAAACTCCCCCGGATTTCAGTGCAGCAAGTCCGAGATCCTGCTGATACTCAATATAGTCCGGATCAGAGCCGGGGTGGAAGAGTATCGTAACTCTTTTCTTGTGGAACTCGCTCAGCACAAAGAACCACATTCCGGCAGCTATGCCAGCAACTACGAAGGGCAGTGCAACGAGGTATTTCCATGAGATCTTCGCGGAGCACAGCATAAACAGAAATATCGCCACGAAGATTATTGCCGTACCGAAGTCGCCCTGCTTTGCAACTATGCCTATCGGTATAGCGGCGTGAAGCAGCAGGAGCAGCATATGCAGAGGCTTGTTCATATCCTCCTCATCGCGCGAGAGGTGGTAGCTGAACGTGAGTATGAAAGCCAGCTTCAGTATCTCTGACGGTTGTAGGTTTACCGGACCTATCTGGAGCCAAGCCTGATCGTCAGCGCCGGCTCGCTGATAGCCCAGTGAGGTAAACGTCAGCGCTACAAGGAACAGTGCCGCCGGTGCAAACACGAACCACAGCTTCACCAGCTTGCGGTAGTCAACGTATGAAAGTATCACTGCACCGATTATACCAACGACGGTCGAAAAAAGCTGCGTTTTCCAGTAGCTCGGACCTACGCCCTCCTGCTCACTGAGACCGCTCTCAGCAATGGAGAATATCAGCAGCGTACTGATAACTGCACACAGGGTTACGGCAAAAAGCAGTCCGGCGTCGATGTTGTGCTTATTTGAGGATAAATTCTTAAATGCCGATCTCATTGATTTCCTTCCTTATTGTCTTTCTGTATCATAAAGAGCCCGACCAGTATTTGCGGTCAAGGCTTCGGTACTGCGAAGCCGCAGCAACGTGCTGTTTGCGGATCACCTCAGAGCTGTCGAGGTCCGCGATAGTCCTTGCGACCTTGAGTATCCTGTCATATGCACGGGCACTCAGTCCGAGGCGGTCAAAGACGTTCTTCATCAGAGTCTCCGCGCCGTCGTCCATAGGACAGAACTGCTGGAGCTTGTCCGGAGTTATCAGAGCGTTGCAGGTTATCCTTGTACCTCTGAAACGCTCCTCCTGAATGGCTCTTGCAGCCACGACGCGCTTTCTTATCTCCGCAGACGGCTCTTCCGTACTCTTCGCGGAGAGATCCTCAAACTCTACCGGTGCGACCTCGATATGCAGGTCAAAGCGGTCGAGGAGCGGTCCGGAGATCTTCGAGAGATAAGCCGAAACCTTCTTCGGTGAGCATATGCACTTTCTCTTCGGGTGACCGTAGTATCCGCACGGGCAGGGGTTCATCGCGCCTATCAGCATTATCGTACACGGATAGGAAACTGTTCCCGAAGCTCGGGCGATGGTCACCTTTCTGTCCTCAAGCGGCTGACGTAGTATCTCAAGCGTCCTCCTGTCGAACTCTGCGAGCTCGTCGAGGAAGAGGAGTCCGTTATGCGCGAGGGAAACCTCGCCCGGGTGAGGTATCGTACCGCCGCCGGCAAGTCCTGCCGAGGAAATAGTATGGTGCGGCGAACGGAAAGGTCTTTTGGTTATTATGGGCATTTCAGGCGTGAGTAAACCTGAAATGGAGTGTATTTTTGTGGTCTCGAGAGCTTCCTCGAAGGTCAGCGGCGGAAGTATCGACGACATACGCTTTGCAAGCATACTCTTTCCGCTTCCGGGAGCGCCTATCAGCAGGGCATTATGACCTCCGGCAGCAGCTATCTCGAGTGCCTTCTTTGCGGACTGCTGTCCGCGTACGTCCGCAAAGTCGATAGTCTCATTGTAGTCGGCTTCGGGCGGTATGTAATGCTCACAGGGGACGAGAGCCTCCTCGCCGCGGAAGTGTCTGATGAGCTCCTCCGCATTGTGAACGGCATATATGTCTATGCCGGTAATAACGGAGGCTTCGCGGGCATTGTCAGCCGGAACGAACACCGCCTTTATCCCGAGCTCACGCGCGAGCATTATCATCGGCAGAACGCCGTTGATGCGGCGTATGTCACCGTTGAGAGAGATCTCGCCTATGAACGAGCAGCCGTCGAGCGGCTTGTCGATCATTCTCATAGCCTTGAGTATAGCCATAAATATCGCCATATCGTGTACAGAACCGCTCTTCCTTGTGTCGGCAGGAGCAAGATTGACCATTACCGATGCAACCGGGAAGCTGATGCTGTTGGCTCTCAGTGCGGCTCTTATCCTCTCGCGGCTCTCACGGACAACAGCGTCCGGAAGACCTACGATATCAAACTGCGGCTGTCCGCGGCTTATATCTATCTCAACATCTACCGGAAAGGCATTCAGACCGTAGAGTCCGAGACTTGAGATCTTTGCAAACATTTGTCTATCACCTCAGATGATCTTTATGGGGCTTTCTGATATACAGCAGTATTTTTCGCCCTCCTGAACAAATTCGACCTCTGTCACCGATGTATCACGGTAAGCCTTGATCTGCGAGAGTGAAGGCAGCTCCGGCATATCGAGCTGAACGTCGAGACCGGTAAACTTCATCGGAGCCGCCTTCTCTGCCGGGCTCATACTGTCAGTAGCTCCGGTGCCTGTATACTGCGGCTCATACTCGGGGTGCTCATCGGCTTCAGTGACTTTCACGCTGAAATACGGAAAGCCCTCGGTATTAACGAGCTGTTTCCAGTCGGTATATGCTCTTACCGAGAAAAGCGAACAAAAAGTACCGATCACACCTATTATAGCCGTAAGATAATCTCCGACGTTTTCACCGGAGCAGATAAATCCGAATACCGCCATAAACAGGTATATGAAAAGGAGTATCACACCGCATAGCTTTCTCTTGCCGCAGTTAAGCCCTGCAAGGAGCACGATGAACAGCACTGTTGCCTCCTGCACCAAAAACGGAAGCAGTTCATCAGCCTCACCGAGAAGTGCAGGTATCCACGATATTACAGCAAACCTCAGTGAAAAAAGAGTCAGCATAAAGAACAGTATTCCGACTCCCAGTGTTAAAGTAAATATTATCTGACAATTTTCCTCGATCTCAGTCTTTCTGGCGAGGCAGTTAGGGTAATGCTTGTGATTTGGGAGCTCTGCCAGTTTAGGGTTATATCGCTCCAATAACGAGCCCTCCTTCTTAGTGTGTCAAAGCAGCGGTCAGGGGAATTATCTGCGTTCCTCGCTGAGTCCGTTCAGCTTTGTGAGAATGATATTCGCAGCATCGAACTTGCTCATAAGCTCGAGCTCGGTATCGTCCTCAGGGGTTATCATAGTAATTATGTTGGTATCAGTGCCGAAGCCTGCTCCGGCTTTGCGGAGAGAATTCGCACATATCATATCGCAGTTTTTGGAGACGAGCTTTTTCCGGGAATTCTCAAGGACGTTGTCTGTCTCCATAGAAAAGCCGCATATCACCTGATCGCAGCGGCGGTTCTCGCCTATATACCTGAGAATATCAGTAGTGCGCTTCAGCGGTATGCTCATATCTGCGTCGGACTTTTTCAGCTTGCTGTCCGCAACGGTAACGGGCGTGTAGTCCGCAACTGCCGCTGCCTTGATGACTATGTCCGACTCAGAAAGGTGCTCCTTCACGGCACAGAACATATCCTCCGCCGACTCAACCTTAACAACGTCAACGAACATAGGCGGCTCAACGTCTGTATGAGCTGCGATGAGCGTCACGTCCGCGCCTCTGAGCATAGCGGCTCTTGCAATGGCAAAGCCCATTTTTCCGCTCGAATGGTTCGTTATGAAGCGGACCGGATCAATACTCTCTCTTGTAGCGCCGGCTGTGACCATAATGCGCTTGCCGGAAAGATCCTTCTCAAAGGCAATCTCACGGACGATATGCTCAAGGAGAGTCTCCTCGTCCGGGAGCTTTCCGTCACCGATGTCGCGGTTTGCGAGCATGCCCTTTACCGGCTCGATGATACCGTAGCCGTGACGGCGGAGCTTTTCGATGTTCTCCTGAACTATCGGATTGTGGAACATATTGTGGTTCATCGCCGGAGCAATGAGCTTTTTGCAGGTACATGCCATAACCGTTGTCGTCAGCATATCATCAGCGATGCCGTTGGCTATCTTGCCGATGACGTTTGCGGAAGCCGGTGCGATTATGACCACATCAGCCTTCTTCGCAATGGAAACGTGCTCCACGCTGTATTCAAAATTCCTGTCAAATGTATCAATAAGGCACTTGTGCTGTGTAAGAGTCTCAAAGGTGAGCGGATGAACGAAGTTCACGGCATTCGGAGTCATAGCAACGTGTACCTCCGCACCGAGCTTTGTCAGCATACGGGCGAGGTTGCAGGACTTATACGCAGCTATCGAGCTTGAAACTCCGAGCAGGACTGTTTTTCCCTTCAGCATAGCGAACCTCCATCAGTTTTTCTTGTTTTTGCGGTAGATGACAGCGAGTCCCTTGATAAGGAGGTTGCTGTCGTGGATTATCATTTTACGGCAGAGCGGCACTACGAGCTCGGAGAGACCTCCGGTCGCAACAGCCGTACACTTGTAGCCGAGCTCCTCCTCTATCCTCTCGATTATGCCGTCAAGAGCACTCGCGTTTGAATAGAGCATACCGCTTTTCAGGCAGTCGATAGTGTTTGTGCCGATGATATTGGCAGGAGCTTCAAAGTTTATCTTCGGGAGCTGTGCCGTTCTCGCAACAAGAGCGTCAGCGGCGACTCCCATACCAGTCATAATAAGACCGCCGCGGTAATTCTTGTTCTTGTCAACTACCGAAACGGTCGTAGCAGTGCCCATATCAATGATTATTAGCGGTGCCTTATACTGATTTATTGCAGCAACAGCATCAACAGCCTGATCGCTGCCGAGCTGAGCCGGATTGTCTATAAGAATGTTGAGACCGGTCTTTACTCCCGGACCTACCACCATAACGTCCACCTTGAACAGCTTTCTGACAGCCTCGCGGACAGTTCCCGTGACTGAGGGAACTACCGACGACATTACCGCAGCATCTATATCTTCGAGCTTAAAATCGTTCATAAGAAGGATATTCCTGATGATTGCAGCATATTCAGCCGATGTAGCGGAGTGATTGGTAGAGATACGCTCAAAGAGCCACACCTCGTCCTTTTCGTCAACGCAGCCGAAAACTATATTCGTATTTCCAATATCTATGGCTAAAAGCATATCCTACCTCCGTTATTGCATTTCACCGGTGTTACTCTGCTCGTTCATCACCTTCATCTCGATCTCCATATTGTTCTCGGAGAGATACTCCTTGTTCCTGAAGCGTTCACCCGTGACCTTTATCAGATCATCGTCAACTATGAACGATACAGCACGGTGATAATTTACTATCGTATTTGAAATATAGTCTCCGCCGTATTCGCCGTCGCGCGTCCATGTAACGCTCTCGGCACACAGCGATGTGAACTTTATCTTATCCGTTCTGAAAAACTTGATATATTCCTTGTCGATCTCCTCGTTTATGTTCATCAGAGACTTTACTATCTGCTGGAGCTGTATAGGGTTTGAGGGCTTCTTTATGAGCATTACCTCAAAGAGTCCGTCGTCCAGCATAAACTGGCTCATCGAAAGCATTCCGGCTACGGAAGCAGTATTCGTTACCATTCCGAATATGAAGTCGTCCTCGATAACGTTGTCATCATACTCTATCCTCATATGTCTCGGCTTGATGTTCGCAAGCTGCATAAGTCCGCTGAAAACGTAGGCTGTATGTCCGAAAACGTTCTTGACGTTCTGCGAGGTCTCGTAGGTTATGTTCGTAAAAGCTCCGAAAGCCACGATGTAAGAGAAGAATTCGTTGTTGAAGCCGCCGACATCGCACGGAACGGCTTTTCCGTTGATTATACGTTCAACTGCCTGCATAGTGTCCTTGGGTATTCCCAGACTCTTTGCAAAATCATTCGTCGAACCGGCAGGGATATATCCGATCGGTATACGGTTATCACTGTTCATTATTCCCTGAAGGCATTGACTGAGGGTTCCGTCTCCGCCGGCACAGACCAGCAGATCAAACGAATTTGCGCAGGCGTACTCAGCTGCCCTTGCAGCATCGTCACCACTCTGCGTTGTATGGATCGTGACCTCAAAGTCTGCTTTTGTAAACTCGTCGATGATCTTGCCCAGTTTTTCGGCGATCATAGCCTTGCCGGCGACAAGATTAACAACGAAGTACATTTTTCGCATAAAATTCCCCCTTGAGAAGTATTATGTCCCTTAATTAAACGCCAAATCCCTATACATACTATTATATAATGTTTCCCATTTTTTTTCAATACCGGCAGTATATAATTAAAAGATAAAAATTTATAAATACCTATTGACTTTTCTTCAATACGGTGATATAATAATAAAGCTGAATAATTCAGTACTAGATACTGGGGTGTCGCCAAGTGGTAAGGCAGCGGACTCTGACTCCGTTATTTCGAGGGTTCAAATCCTTCCACCCCAACCAGCGCAGAGCCTGCGCCCCCTTTCACGGGGGCGCTCGTTTTTTACTCGCTCACTTTGTACGAAAAATGCTGCTCTGCTTTCGCTCACGGCACTATCATCTGTTTTGTACCGCATACACAGAAACGCCCGTCATAGAAGTGAGGGCTTATTTTTATAACAAAAACTTCGTAAAAACAAAAGCTGCATAACACTATGTTATGCAGCTTTTTCATCATCTGACGGTAATCAGAAAGTCACATCGTACTTTCCAAGGATCTCCTTGCCCTTCTTGTAGGAACTGAGGTCGATAATATCATCTGTATCCATCATTATATCGAAAGCATCTTCGAGAGCAGCAACGAGTCCCATATGTCCTACGCTGTCCCATGCAGGGTTCTTCTGATATTCGAGTTCCTCAAGCTCAGCCTCGTCAACGCCGAGTGATTCAACAAAAGCATTATTATAAAGTTCAAGATTTGTCATAATATCCTCCTTTATTTCCCGCTCTCCTGCTCAGAGAGAAAACGGCGCATAAAAATGGTTATAAACCGCATTTATCCGCTTATTATTATAGCACGATACTGCACCACTGTCAACAGTTTTCGGTACATTTATTCAACAGCCGTTAATGTACTGCACGTTCTGCTCAGCGGTCGCTGAGGATTATTATTTATCATAATACATATATCTTGTCATAGTTTCGATCATTCTGAAGCCGTCCCATATGAACTCAAGTCCCATAGTCTGACCGAGAGGAACTATCCTGTCACAGCCGCGGACGCCGTTTCTGAACACAAGCTCCTTTACATCTTTTACAGATATTCCGAGGAGTGAGAGTGTCTGGCACTGCTTTGTCAGTATCGGGACTATCTCCTCCAGCGAAGAAGCCGTGTACTCAAAGAACAGACCACCGCCGGTCTTGAACTTCATAACATCTGGAGTGAGACGTTCAAGCTCTGCGCGGACTATCCTGTTTCCGGAGGATATCAGTTTTATCCCGTCCATAGACATTCCGGCTGCACAGACAGCGGTGTACTTATCAACAGCCTGAAGCGGCTGCATATCGTAGTCCCGGTCAACAAGCTCCGCAAGAGCTTCCCAGAAACGCTCACGGGCTTCAGGAACCGAATTGCCGGTCCATATAACAAAACGCGGCGAGCTGCAGGCGTTCTGATCGGTGTAATAGGTATCCGTGTAGAAGCCCTCAGCGACTTTTTTACTGTCCTGCACAAGATATTCGTCCGAATTTATGACTGCCGCAGAAAAGCGATCGGCAAAGGTCATCTCGATAGCTCTTGTCGGCAGCGGCAGAGCTCTCACCTCGTTGATAGTGCGGTCTCCGCCCCAGATTATGCGAATATCGCACATCGACGAAAGCCAGCCCGTTATCTCAGGATCGTGCGGATACCTGATTATGCAGAAATACGTTCTGAGAGCAGTATGCGAAGAAGTCAGGAGACGTTCCATAGCGCTGCATATTATATCCGCCTGTACGAACTGCTTGCTCGAAAGCCTTACCACAGAAATATTGCCGGCAAGTGCCGAGGAAGTCATAGATACGGCAAAATTCACCGGAACATTCGACGGCGCTATGTGAAGCGCAAGTCCCCTGCCGAGGCGCATATCCACATCATTATGACGGCTTTCAGCCTGCTGTAAAGAGGAACTGCGTATCCAGTAGGCATATGAAAGTACGTCCTTATATCCCTTTGAACGCGGATCCGCAAAGAGCTCGCGTGAAAGATCCGACAAAAAGCTCTTCATCTGCTCCGAAAACATAGGCAGCACCGGAGTTTCAGCAGATTTTTCGAGCACCTCAGCATTTCCGACGAGGAATTCTATCTTATCTGAATTTATCTGCATAGGTATCGCTGCACCCCCTTATCTCCGCACTCTTCATACGTCCGAGTATCTCGATATATTTTCCCTTTCTGCCGCAGGGACAGTCGTCCTCGCCGAGTATGATTCCCTCGTCCTCAGTGAGCAGTGAATGTCCCGGATATGAACCCGGAAGGGCTGAAACGACCTGTATTATGCCCTTTGTACCGTTCGGGCACAGTGAAAAATCTTCTGGATCGCGTATAAACACGTCCGAGTAAATACTTGCGTGAAGATGTCCGCACTCACATTCAGCGTAGATACAGCCGGTCTGCTCAGCCATACCGTAGTGATCGAGAAAATGAGTGATGCCGGTCGTTTCGGTTATACAGCGCTTGAATTCGCTGTGTGAGACCGCGGAGTCCACGAGCTTCTTCCAGCCGCCGCCGGTCATAAGGAAAGCCTGCGAAAGATCAAACCTCTCGTCAGTTTTCAGCAGCTCCTTGTAGAAATGCTGCCATACCATAAATGTAAAGCCAAACACCGTAAAGGGCTGACTTCCGTATTTTTCGAGGAATTCCCTGAGCCTGTCAGTATTGAGGCTCATATCATCGTTGAGGACATAGACCGTGTCCCTTGCGATGACGCTCAGTCCGAGAACAGCCGCGCCTCTCGCTGTGAACATCTTCCTGTCCCTGAGCACAGCCGGTGTGTCGATAACGAGGAGCGGTATACGCTTCTTGCCCCAGAAATCGCCGAGTATGCGAGCCATAACCTTCTGCTGGGAAAGCGCAGTCTGCTTATCGAGGAATATTTTAGACACGCTCTGACCGGTAGTTCCCGAGGAGGTCAGTGTCTTAAAGACCTCGCTCCTGTCAATGCTGATAAGGTCAAATTCCTTGAACATTCTCACCGGGAAAAACGGTATATCCGAAGCCTTCTCCACCTTATCCTCATCATAGCCCACAGTTCTGAGGAAGCCTGCATATTCCGGGCTGTGCTCCCTGTGAAACGCCGTGAGTCTTTTCAGTTCGCCGGTGAGGAGCCTGCTCTTAGCGGCAGCATCAAGCTCATACGGCGAATATGCGTAAAAATCATCAATCATCGTTTATCAAATTCTTTCTCTATACGTTCAGCTATTTTATTTGAGGTTATGCCAAACTGCTCCCAGATATATCTCTGCGAGCCGGCGCTCACATCAAAGCTGTCGTTCATTCCGATAAATATCTGTCTCGGCGCATTGTCCAGACCTGCCTTGAACTCCGCAACAGCGCTTCCGAGACCGCCTATGATATTATGCTCCTCAGCTGTTGCTATGAGCTTGTGGGAGCTCATCAGCCTGCCGAGCGTCTCCGTATCGAGCGGCTTTATCGTGTGGACATCTGCGACCGTGCAGGATATCCCCTTCTGCTCAAGGAGCTCAGCCGCTTCAAGAGCCTCGTGGACGATAAGTCCGGAAGCCAGAAGTGCAGCATCGCTGCCCTCACGGAGAATGCTTATCCTGTCCGGATCAAAAACATAGTTCTCGTCATATATCATAGGGCAATTCGGAGTGCCCACAAGTCTTATATACATCGGCTCATCAGTCGAAGCCGCATAGTAGGCTGCCTGATACGCCTGATTGCAGTCCGAGGGGCATATTATCCGCATATTCGGCAGTGAACGCATAAACGCAACATCTTCGGTCGCCCAGTGAGCTACGCCGGAACGTGCCGCAACGACTCCCGCGGCTGTTCCGATCAGCTTTACGTTGAGCTTCAGGTGCGAGATATGCTGTCTGACGTGCTCAAGCGACCTGACTGCAATGAACGAAGCGTAGGTCGTGGCAAAAACGCAGCTTCCCTCCATTGCAAGACCGGAAGCGATGCCGACCATATTCTGCTCGGCTATTCCTGTATTGATGAAGCGTTCAGGATAGAGCGAAGCAAATTTATTCAGGTTGGAGAGCTGTGCAAGATCTGCTGTGAGGACGTACATATCCTCCTTTTCCGCAGCTATCTCCGGCAGCGCTCCTGCAAAAAATGTCGCGCGCTGACCGAGTCTTGACCATGAACGTACTGTTCCCTTGGTGATCTTCATTATTCTGCCTCCGTTATCTCTTTGAGTGCCTGTTCGTACTGTTCGTCAGTCATAGCCTTCTGATGCCACTCAGGGCGGTTTTCAGCGAAGGATATGCTGTGTCCCTTAACAGTTTCCGCAATTATCGCGTTAGGTCTGTCAGCAGCCTTGTCCGAAAAAGCTCCGAGGAGCGCCTCTATATCGTGACCGTCGCAGTTCACGGTGTTGAAGCCGAATGCTTCAAACTTGGCACTGAGGTCACCGAGGCTCATTATTTCGTTGGTCGTACCGTCATAGCAGAGACGGTTGCGGTCGATTATGACAGTAAAGTTTGAGAGCCTGAAATGTGCAGCGGACATCAGTCCCTCCCATATCGAGCCCTCATTGAGCTCACCGTCGCCCATAAGGACATATATATGATTTGTCAGACCGCGCTTCCGGGCGCTGAGTGCCTGACCGATACCAACAGATATCGCCATTCCGAGACTTCCGCCGGAATACTCAACTCCTATCTCCGGAGCATAGGGGTAACCTATGAGCCGGCTGCCGTCGGTGCAGTAGGAGCATATCTCGTCCCTGCTGATAAGACCTGCTTCGGCAAGTGCCGGAAAATGAGCGAGCGTACAGTGGTTCTTGCTTATGAGCAGCCTGTCTCTCTCCGGAGCGAGAGGCTTATCGGGGAAGAGTTTCAGGACGCTGCCATAGAGGACAGCCATTATCTCCATACAGGAAAAACCGCCGCCGATATGTGCTCCCTTAGGACCTGCTGCCTTTATCATTTCAAGCGCGCCGAGCTTCATACGCCTGGTCATCGCTTTGAGTTCACTGATCTCAGTAATAGAAGTATTCATTGCCTGCCTCCGTCCAGAACGAGAATGTGTCCCGTCATATATGAAGCCTTGTCCGACGCGATGTAGACTGCCGCCTCAGCGACCTCTTCCGGCTTGCCGGTCCTGTCAAGGCTCATTTTTTTCCTTACCTTTTCAAGCTCCTCCGGCGACTTATATATCCCCATATCAGTGTCGATAAGTCCGGGAGCTATACCGTTGACTCTTATGTTATATCTTCCGAGCTCCTTTGATACAGACTTGGTTATCCATATCAGGGCAGCCTTGCTCGAACCGTATGCAAGGTAGCCGGGATCGGTGTTAATTCCGCCGATAGAGCACATATTTATGATGCAGCCGCCGTTCTGGCGCATCATCTTCCTCGCACACAGCTGCATTATCTGTACCTGTGCAAAAACATTCACCTCATAGACCTGCCTGAGAGTTTCAAGCGAGGTCATCGTAAAAAGTGCCCCGTGAGCCACTCCGGCATTGTTGACGAGTATATCGACCGGGAGCTTATCGCTGAATATCTCCTTCATACCTCCGGCGACCGCATTGCTGTCAGAGAGATCGAAGTACACCGGCTTTATCCAAATGCCGTATTTCTCAGCGAGCTGAGCCATATCTTTTTCAAAAGACTCGCTGAAGCTCCTTGCACACGCCCAGACATTAGCGCCGTTTTCAGCGTATTTTTCGACAATAGCGCGTCCTATGCCGCGGTTCGCACCGGTTATGACAGCATTTTTTCCATTCAGCATTATTATTCTCCTATCGAAGCAGCAATGTCCGGCAGCCCGGTTTCAGCCCGGGAGCTGTCCGTCATACCGCCTCTCTTATCATTATACTCTACAAGGCTATGAGTGTATTATACCAAAAATCGTTTAAAATGTCAACTGTTGCGGCGTTTTACGGTGCCTTTCGCATAAAGTTTTAACATTTGATACTGTACCGGCTGTTTTATGGACTATTCAGACTGCCGCCAGCAGTTCAATATATGCAAATCAAACAAAAATCAGCACATTCGCCATATCTGCGCAGTAATTTTTGTACTTATTAACGGTAATATCCGCGTGTGATAATTCATTGCGTTAACTTGACAATCCTGCGGTATAGTGGTATAATTAATGTATCCTCAATAGACGTCCTGTATATGCCCCGAATGGCGGCAGGACGCTTTCTGAATATAAATACGGAGATGAGTTCTGATATGCTATGGGATCTTGCTGAATTCGCGGATAATACCGCCGTCATAGACAACCGCGGCAACACCCTCACCTATGCCGCGCTGAAACACGAAACAGAAGCGCTCGCGCAAAAAATCGGCAGACGCTGTCTGGTGTTCTCGCTGTGCCGCAACGAGATCGGCTCACTCATAGGCTACATTGCTTTCCTCAACGGGAACATTCCTCCCGTTATGCTGAACAGCAGCCTTGATGAAGCCCTCCTCGCCGATCTGTTAGCTGCCTATTCTCCGGCATATATCTGGTGCCCGGAGGAACAGAAGGAGCAGTTTGTCGGTATGGAGGAGGTCTATGCTGCCTATGGGTATGCTCTGCTGAAAACAAACTTCAATAAGGAATATCCGCTGTACGATGAGCTCGGTCTGCTGCTCACGACATCGGGCTCAACAGGCTCACCGAAATTCGTGCGCCAGTCATACGCCAATATCCTCGACAACGCCCGTTCTATCGTAAAATACCTTGAGCTTGACGAGACCGAGCGTCCTATCACTACTCTTCCGATGAACTACACCTACGGGCTCTCTATCATCAACTCGCACCTGCTCGTCGGTGCCGCAATACTTCTCACTGACAAGGGCATTATGCAGAAGGAATTCTGGAGCTTCTTCAAGGAAAACGGCGCAACCTCTTTCGGCGGAGTGCCTTACACCTACGAAATGCTCGATAAGCTGCGCTTTTACAGAATGGAGCTGCCAACTCTCAGAACTATGACTCAGGCAGGCGGAAAGATACTCCCCGACTTGCACGAAAAGTTTGCAAAATACGCCGAAGAAACCGGCAGGCATTTTGTCGTTATGTACGGTCAGTGCGAGGCTACCGCGCGTATGGGCTATCTTCCGCCCGAAAAAGCCGTTGAGAAGAAGGGCTCTATGGGCATTGCCATTCCCGGCGGAAAATTCCGCCTTATCGACGTAAACGGCTGCGATATCACACAGCCGCATACTACCGGCGAGCTCGTTTACAACGGCAAAAACGTCACCCTCGGCTACGCAGAATGCGGCGACGACCTCATAAAGGGAGACGAGCGCGGCGGCGTCCTTGAGACCGGCGATATGGCTCAGTTCGACGAGGACGGCTACTTCTACATAGTCGGCAGAAAAAAGCGTTTCCTGAAGATATACGGCAACCGTGTCAACCTCGACGAGATAGACCGTATGATAAAGGGCGAATTCTCCATTGAAGCCGCAAGCACCGGCACTGATGACCATATGTACATCTTTGTGACCGACGAAAAATACTCTGACAGTGTACTTGAATTTGTCGTTCGCAAGACCAGACTCAATGCAGCTGCATTCAAGGTCATCGTAATTGATGAGATACCTAAAAACGATGCCGGAAAAACGCTCTACAAGGAGCTTACAAAATACTATGAATAGACCGCAGCTTTTCTGTTTCACCTACGCAGGCGGAAAATCAGATTTTTTCAGGATAATCGAAAACGATCTCCCGGACATTGAGCTTGTCGCCCCCGAATATCCCGGTCACGGCACAAGGCACAGTGAGCCTCTCCTGTACGATTTCAACGAGCTTGCCGACGATGTGTTCAGGCAGTTCAAAGAGAACTGGAACGGCGGCAGCTACGGCTTGTTCGGCTACAGTATGGGCACGATAACGCTCATCGAAGTCCTGCGGAGGATAATCAGCAGCGGCATAAAGCTGCCGGACAGTGTATTCCTCGCAGCTCACGAGCCCCGTACCAAGCGTGAGCTCTCAGGCTTTGAAAAAAATGAGCTCGACGATAAAGTCAAGGAACGCACGATCGCTTTCGGAGCAGTCCCCGACAAGCTCGCCGAAAGCAAGCTCTTCTGGAGGATATACCTCCCCCTTTACCGCGCTGACTACACTATGATAGGCAGATACCGCTTCGAGGAGCTCGACCTCAGGACAGATATTCCTGCGGCTGTTTTCTATTCCGAAACCGATACGCCGCTCAGCGATATGATGAAGTGGAAAGACATTTTTACTCAGAAATGCAGCTTTCACGAGTTCTCCGGGAACCACTTCTTCATAAACGAACATCACAAAGAAATCGCAGAGATGATCTGCGGAATGCTTTTACCGGACAGTGAGGTGCTTTTATGACTTATGACGATATGCTTAATATCCCGCCATACTCGCTTTCAAAAGCGGATAAGGACAAGCTCCTCGCCGAGCGGCTGAGAGAGCTCACTCTGCTCCACAGGGAAAAATGTCCGGAATACGCGAATATACTCAACTGTTTAGGCTTCGAGCCGGACAGCATCAAAAAACCGGCAGATGTACCTTTTCTGCCCGTCCGTATGTTCAAGGAAATGGAGCTTAGGTCAGTTCCGAAAGAGGAGATCGTAAAGACAATGACCTCTTCGGGAACTACCGGACAGGCGGTGAGCCGCATATTCCTCGACAGAACAACGGCTTCCAACCAGCAGAAGACTATGGTGAAGATAGTTTCTGACTTTACCGGCTCAAGCCGTATGCCTATGATAATCATCGACTCCCCCGGCGTAATAAAGGACAGGGCTATGTTCTCTGCAAGAGGTGCCGGCATACTCGGTTTTTCGATATTCGGAGCAAAGAAGATCTACGCGCTCGATGAAGATATGAAGCTCGATGTTGACGGGCTCCGGAATTTTACAGAGCAGTACAGCGGACAAAAGATCCTCCTCTTCGGCTTCACTTTTATGATATGGCAGCACTTCTACAAGGAGCTGCTCAGGCTGAGAGATGAGGGGATAATATTCGATCTCTCCAATGGCGTGCTTATCCACGGCGGAGGCTGGAAAAAACTCGTTTCCGAAGCGGTCAGCCACGACGAATTCCACAGCAGGCTCAAAGACGTCTGCGGTATTCAGGACATACACGATTATTACGGAATGGTCGAGCAGACCGGCTGTATCTATATGGAATGTGAGTGTGGACATCTCCACGCAAGCAATTTCTCCGATATCATTATCCGCCGTGCAGAGGATCTATCCGAGTGCGGCATTGGCGAGACCGGCATAATACAGGTAGTTTCGGCAATTCCCGAGTCCTATCCCGGTCACAGCCTGCTGACCGAGGACGAGGGAGCAATTCTCGGAGAGGACGACTGCCCCTGCGGACGCAAGGGCAGGTATTTCAAGATAAACGGCAGATTGAAAAATGCCGAGATCAGGGGGTGCAGTGATACCTATGCAGCTAAATTTCAGTGAATTGCAGTACATAGTCGGCAGCGCCGAAACAGCTGCCGGAATGAAGGAATTAAGACCGCTGCATCCGTTTGACGATAATGTGATAGGATTTCTCAATGATCTTTCGTCTCTTCTGAGAACAAACCGGAGCTTCCCCGATGTTGCGACATTCGGCTTCTGGTGCAGAAAGGCTGCCCTTTTGCAGGAAAAAGCCAAATACGACGATATTTCCGGGTGCTTCGGCAAAGGCACGGTTTTCCACAGCACTCCGTCAAATGTGCCGGTGAACTTCGCATTCAGCTTTGCAAGCGGAATTCTCGCCGGAAATGCAAATATAGTCCGTCTGCCGGGCAAGAGCTTTGAACAGGTCGATATCATCTGCGGCGCTGTGAAGCAGCTCCTCTCGGACAAGCACAAGGCTCTCGTGCCTTATGTCTGCTTTGTGAAATACCCGACCAAAAAGGAAATAACCGACGCTTTTTCCGCCCTCTGCAATGTCAGAGTCATATGGGGCGGCGATGCTACTATCGCCGAAATAAGGAAGTCACCGCTTCCGCCGAGGTCTAACGAGATAACCTTCGCAGACCGTCACTCCGCAGCTGTCATCAACGCCGACAGCTACCTTGCGGCTGACAACAAGGATGCCATTATCCAGAATTTCTACAACGACACCTACTACACCGACCAGAATGCCTGCACATCTCCGCGCATCATATTCTGGCTGGGCAAAGAAAAGGAGACCGCCAAGGAGGACTTCTGGAGAAGAGTCCACGCAGCTGTAAAGGAGAAGTATCACCTTGAGCCTGTGCAGACAGTTGGAAAATTGCAGGCGCTTTGCAGAGTCTCAGCCGTTAAGCCGATGAAGCTGATAAGAAATGATGATATGTTCGTGACGCGCCTTAATGTTGAACAGCTCGGCAGCGACCTTATGGACTTCAAATACAACAGCGGCTTCTTTTTTGAAAAGGATATAGACGATCTCAGTGAAATGCTGCCGGTATGCGGTGAACGCTGCCAGACGATCTCGTACTTCGGCATTGAACAGGATGAGTTCAGCCGCTTCCTTGAAGGCTCAGCCCCGCACGGCATAGACAGGATCGTGCCGATCGGCAAAACAATGGATTTCTCACTGATATGGGACGGCTTCGACCTTATCCGCCAGATGTCCAGACGCATAAGCATAATATAACGCGGAATTCTGTACAAAGCAGCAAATTGAGACTGTCATTTTCACTAATTTGACAGGCTGATATTTGTCTCATATTACGAAAATTCTGTTATTATAGCAGTGTTCATAATTTATTCTCAATTTAAGAGAAAATATGTGGTATGATATAATTTATACTATTATAACTGTTTAATGTTCAGAATGCAAAGAAAGGACATCGGGGACTGCATATGCACATAGACAAACTTTCATTTGAAGATACAATGTCATTTATCAGCAGCAGCGTTGGTGCATTGCTGGTAGTTGACGGCAGTACAGACCGTTACAAGTCCATAATCAGACGAGGTATTTTCGAGGACTATATCAGCGAGACCGGAACATATAACGACCTCATCGCAAAGCTTTGGTTCCATTTCAACAACAGTTCTGAAAGCATTACAGAAGATTATCACGTTTTTATACCCACTACCGGAAAATTCATCGGCAAATACAGCCGCAGAATAAACATCTCAGTAAATGATACAACTCACGTCGTTCAGATGACGATATACCCTATGAACGACAACTGCTACCTCTTCATACTCGATGAGCTCGATAAGAGCCAGTACCGCGAAGAATCGCTCACTAACAAGAAGGTCACCACCATACAGAACACCTATTTGTTTTCAATGTACGTCGATCTCGTCAAGGATACTACCGACAGTATCAGTATCTCGGAGATATCCGACGAAACGACCAACGTACAGCTGAAATATTCGGAATGGCGTCTGATGATCGTGAATATGATCTACCCGGACGACCAGCCGCTCTTCCTTGAACGGAGCGATCCCGAATACCTAAGAAAACACCTTGCTCCCGGTCAGACCTCCTCGTTTGACTGCCTTATGATGAATCTCGAGGGCAAGTATATCTGGGTAAAGCTCATTTTCAGCCGTTCAGAGACCAACAATGACGATGACTTCCGATTTGTATATATGGTGCAGAATATCCACGACGAAGCGGTGGAACTTATGTCCACGCTGAAAAAGTACGAGGATCTTGCATCTAAGGACCCCCTCACGAATATCTTCAACCACGGAAGGATCGAGACCGAGCTCTGCAACGCCATTCGTCAGTTCAAGAAGAACGGTGAGCCTGTTTCTGCGATAATGCTCGATATAGACTTCTTCAAGAATGTCAACGATACATACGGTCATTCGATCGGTGATACTACTATCGTACAATTCACGAACATCGTCAACAGCTTCTTCAAGGACAAAAACGTTGCCTTCGGACGCTGGGGCGGTGAGGAATTCGTTGCGGTCTGCTACGGTATGAACGGCGATGAAGCCCAAAACTCAGCCGAGGAGCTCCGCGCTCTGATAGCCGGCAAATCCTTCACCAAGGTCGGCAGCATCACCTGCAGCATCGGAACTACCTGCATACGCTCGGATGACAGCTTCCGCAGCGCTTTCGAGCGTCTTGACAAGGCTCTGTACAGCGCTAAGGCCAGTGGCAGGAACTGTGTAAGATCACTTTGAGATTTACAACTCTTTAACATATTTCAAGCCCCGTTCACAATGAACGGGGCTTGGCTTTTTCAGCAGGATAGGGAAAGGTCCGGAACAGAATTCCGGACCCTTTAACATATATTGAGAGGATTGTGCCTGTAAAGCGTTAGTTATTCGACGATCTCGACTCTGACCTTGGCTATGTGAACTGTAGCTGTCGAGCCCTGCTTGCCGAGATTGAATTCAAGTCTGCCTTTATTGTCATCATTTGAAGTCATTTCAAAGTCATAAGTGTAAGTCTTCTTTTCCGGAGTCATATCAAATGTGGTGTCCGGGAAATAGCGGATCCAACCGGCAGTAGGTGCGGATATGCATACTATACCGGTACGGTCCTCATCAGCCCACGCATCAAACGTGATCCTGTATTTCTTGCCCTTATACATCGGGAGATCAGGCTGAACGAGCTGTACTGAATAATCTTCTGTTCCAGCTGCCTCAGAAGAGATCACGATAGAATTCTCCTTGATCTCAGCAGAGCCTTTTCCGCCTTCAAATAAGAGGAACTTCCAGTTTTCATCGTCCGAAAGTGACTCCTGCTCATCAAAGCTGCCGTTGTAGATGAGGTTTCCGTTTGAGAGAGGGGCACGGAATACCTTTTCAGGCTTTTTAACGTCAGTATTGTACTCGGGCTTCTGATAAACTCTTACATAATCTATAAGGAATTCAGCATTTTCAAAATTGGTGGTTGCGTCCGGAGGACCGGGCCACGAACCGCCGACTGCAAGATTGAGCTGTAGGAAGAAGGGCTGATCAAACGGTGCGGGATACGTTTTTTCATCAGCACCTTCTTCAGCTGTGAACCAATCGTTCGCAGTAAAGTAAAGTTCATTGTCAACGTACCAGCGGATCTCGCCGGGTTCCCATTCTACGGAATAATCGTGGAAATCAGACGCATAAGTCGTTCCGTTGGTCAGGAGGTATGATCCCTGCTGTGAAGCATAGGGAGAGCCGTAATGGATAGTACCGTAAGCAAGATCGACCGCATTTCCGAGAACCTCCATAATGTCGATCTCACCGCATTTCGGCCATGAGCCGTAATAGCTCTCGTCCTTCGGCATCATCCAGATAGCAGGCCAGAAGCCCTGTCCCTCCGGGACCTTGGCTCTTACAACGACCTTGCCATATGTGAAATCAGTTTTCTTCTTTCCGGTGATCTTAGCTGAGGTATAATAATCCTCGCCGTCCTTCTCTGACTTGATAGCCTTGATAACGAGGTTTCCGTCGCGCAGGAATGAGTTGCTGGAATACTGTGTATATTCCTGAAGCTCATTGTTCGTCCAGCCGGGAGCGCGCCATTCGCGGTTCCACAGCGTAGTATCGAGCTGCTTTCCGCTGAACTCATCGCTCCAGAGGAGGTTATAGCCCTCAAGAGCCGGTGTTTCAGGATCCTGCTTGTAAGCAGGCGGCACATCTTCAGTAGTTGTTGTGGCAGCTTCGGTGGTTGGTGGTAAAGTTGTAAGAGTGGTAGCAGCAGTTGTAGCAGCAGCTGTCTCATCAGCAGCCGTCGTAACAGCCTCGGTCGCAGCAGTGGTCGAAGCCTTTTCAGATGAAGAACTTGATTTTGAACCGCAGCTGGTGAGCATAGCCATAGCTGAAGCAGCTGCTAAAACTCTTTTGTATCTCATAAAAATATCCCTCCCTGTGAAATATTATGGTCTGGTGATTTGAATTGGTTGAGTATGTTATTAGTATGTGCCTTAATTGTTATTTGTATTATACCACCTATCTCTCCAAATTCATACCATTATCAATACTTTTATAGTAATTTCTTGACATTTTTTGAGTTTTCCAGTCCTTTGTCAGCTTATCCGGTCGTTCCGGATATTGACACGGCTGCCCTTTCCGTGTATAATATTGCCGTAATAATACTTGCAGGAAAGGAATATGATATGAAAGAGATAGTCTACGTTCACGAGCCGACTGATCTCCAGTGCGGTCAGGCAGTGCTGGCGATGGTACTCGGTATGCCTGTTGAAGATGTCGCGGACGAGCTGGATAATCACCGCGAAACTACTCTCCGTGAAATGAAGGACTTCTTCCGCTCGCACGGAGTCTCCATATCCGATGAGCGCATACAGGTCACGGACAAATCACAGCTCCCGGAGCTCTGTCTCCTCAGCCTTGAAACTCCGCGCTGCTGGCACTGGTCGCTTTACTGCTCCGGAACCTTCTACGATCCCGAGCACGGCGTTATGGATGACTTTCCGCAGTCCGCACGGAAATACTACTGGAAGCTCTCCTTCGAACAGTAAGCACAAATGCTTTCTCCTATTATTAATACGATCTTTCCAACAGAGCTTTTTTTGATTAATACATAATTTTTTCAAAAAGCTATTGACAAATGATGTACAGAGTGTTATAATACTACCAAAGAAACCGTTGAAGCGGAGATAAAGATGGTTATGCCTCCACAGAGAGCCTGCGTTGCTGAGAGTCAGGTGAAACACAGATCATCAAATGGACCGCCGAGGGTGCAGTCAAACGGGTGTGGCATCAAGCGCTATGCACAAAGGCAGTCTGAACGTTCTGTCAGTTTGTTGGTTCACGATCCGGAGTATTCTGCAACGTCAGGATGTGCGTTAATCATCAGGGATATGATAGTATCCTGCTAAGTGCACGGAATACCGTGAATCAAGGTGGTACCGCGGATAGTGATTATTCGTCCTTGACAGAATCGTTTCATTCTGTCAGGGGCTTTTTTGTATCTGGCAGAAAGTCTACGGAGGTGCTTTATGAATTTTTTACCCGACTACACCAAGGTACAGGAGATAGCTGCCAGCGGAAAATATGATATTCTTCCCGTCAGCTGCGAGATACTCTCCGACATCTGCACACCTATTGAGGCAATGATGACTCTCAAGACAGTCTCCAATCATTGCTATATGCTGGAATCTGTTGCCGAAAAAGAAAAATGGGGACGCTATACCTTCCTCGGCTTCGATCCGAAGCTCCAGATCACTGCTTCCGGCAGCGACCTGACTATCGGTGACATCAGAATGACTTCGGACGATCCCAGCGTCCAGATAAGGCAGATACTTTCAAAGTACAGAAGCCCCAAATTCGACTACCTCCCCTCTTTCACAGGAGGTCTCGCGGGCTACTTCTCATACGACTTCCTCGCCTACTCCGAGCCGTCGCTCAGGATAGACACCGAGGATTCAGAGAACTTCAAGGACGTTGACCTTATGCTCTTCGACAAGGTCATCGCTTTCGATAACTTCAGACAGAAGATAATCCTCATCGCAAATATGTCTCTCTCCGATCCGGAAACAGGCTACAACAAGGCTAAAATGGAGCTTATGCAGATGGCTGAGCTCCTCCGCAGCGGCGAACGTCGCAAAGAGCCTGCCGGTCACCTCACATCTGAGGTGACACCTCTGTTCAGCAAGGAGCAGTACTGCGATATGGTCGAGAAAGCCAAGCACCATATCCACGAGGGAGATATTTTCCAGATAGTGCTCTCAAACCGCCTCAGTGCAGGATTTGAAGGCAGTCTCCTCAACACTTACAGAGTCCTCAGGACTATCAACCCCTCTCCCTATATGTTCTACTTCTCGGGAACAGACGTCGAGATAGCAGGCGCTTCTCCGGAAACCCTCGTTAAACTCGAAGACGGCGTCCTCCACACCTTCCCTCTCGCAGGTACACGTCCGCGCGGCAAGACCGATGCCGAGGACAAGGAGCTCGAAGCCGGTCTGCTCGCTGACGAAAAGGAACTCGCAGAGCACAATATGCTCGTTGACCTCGGCAGAAACGATCTCGGCAAGATAAGCAAATTCGGTTCTGTTCAGGTCGAGAAGCTCCACAGCATCGAGCGCTATTCCCACGTTATGCACATCGGCTCGACCGTCCGCGGCGAGATCAGGGACGAATTTGACAGTCTCGACGCTGTAAGCGCTGTCCTCCCAGCCGGTACTCTTTCCGGTGCCCCGAAAATACGCGCCTGCCAGCTCATTGCTGAGCTCGAGAACAACAAGCGCGGTATCTACGGCGGTGCTATCGGCTACATCGACTTCTCCGGCAACCTCGATACCTGTATCGCAATACGCATCGCTTACAAGAAGAACGGCAAGGTCTTCGTAAGAAGCGGCGCAGGTATCGTTGCCGACTCAGTTCCCGAAAAAGAGTATCAGGAGTGCATAAACAAGGCAGCAGCCGTTATCAACGCACTCAAAGCGGCAGAGGAGGCAGACGTATGATTTTACTTATAGATAATTACGACAGTTTTTCATATAACCTCTATCAGCTCATCGGCGAGATATGCCCCGATATCAAGGTCATCCGCAACGACGAGATGACCGTTCAGGAGATCGAAGCTCTCGCCCCTGACCACATTATCCTTTCCCCCGGTCCCGGACGTCCCGAGGACGCAGGTATCATCATCGAGGCAGCTTCAACAGTCTGCCGCAAGATACCGACTCTCGGCGTTTGCCTCGGTCATCAGGCGATATGCGCCGCTTACGGTGCGACCGTGACCTACGCGAAAAAGCTGATGCACGGCAAGCAGTCCGTTATCAGCTTTCAGGGAAACAGCCCGATCTTCAAGGGCATCGACGAGGGTGCTCCCGTAGCAAGATATCACTCCCTCGCCGCTGACGCCGCTACTATCCCGGACTGCTTTGAAGTTACAGCTATTGCCGATGACGGCGAGATAATGGCTGTTCAGCACAGGGACTACCCGATCTACGGCGTACAGTTCCACCCGGAGTCGATTATGACTCCCGACGGCAGGATAATGCTAAAGAATTTCATTGATATAAAGTAAACGCAGACTGTTCCGGCAGAACAGCGCGTGAAGCTCTGTATCAAGATCGGACAGCTGAATGATTTGGAGGTAATTTTATGATAAAAGAAGCGATCGTCAAGATAGTAAACAAAGAAGACCTGACTTACGATGAGGCTTATGCCGTTATTTCGGAAATTATGTCAGGACAGACAACTTCCACACAGAACGCAGCCTTCCTCTCAGCTCTTTCCACTAAGAGCACCAAGGCTGAAACAATAGACGAGATAACAGGCTGTGCCGCTGCAATGCGCGATGCCGCTCTCAAGTTCGAGAACGACCTCGACCTCTTCGAGATCGTCGGAACCGGCGGCGACAACTCAAACAGCTTCAACATCTCAACAACTTCTGCAATGGTCATCGCAGCTTCCGGCATCAAGGTAGCTAAGCACGGCAACCGTGCTGCTTCCTCAAAGTCCGGTACTGCTGACTGTCTCGAGGCTCTCGGCGTAAACATCGACCTTGATCCCGATAAATGCCGCAAACTCCTCGAAGAAGTTGGCTTCTGCTTCTTCTTCGCGCAGAAGTACCACACCTCGATGAAATACGTCGGACCTATCCGCAAGGAGCTCGGTTTCCGTACTGTATTCAATATCCTCGGACCGCTCACCAATCCCTCAAACCCCAAGTATCACCTCCTCGGTGTATACGACAGAGTCCTCCTTGAGCCCGTAGCGGAGGTTCTGATGAAGCTGGGTTCAAAGCGCGGAATGGTAGTTTTCGGTACAGATAAGCTCGATGAGATCTCACTCTCCGCTCCGACCGCTGTATGCGAGTACAAGGACGGCTGGATGAAGAATTACGAGATCACTCCTGAACAGTTCGGCTTCGAGCGCTGCACCAAGGAAGACCTCACAGGCGGTTCACCGCAGGAAAACGCCGCTGTGACCAGAGGTATCCTCTCAGGAGAGATCAAGGGTCACAAGAGAAACACCGTACTGCTGAATGCAGGTGCATCTCTCTACATCGGCGGCAAAACAGACTCAATGGAAGAGGGCGTTAAGCTCGCGGCTGAGCTTATAGATTCCGGAAAGGCTCTGGAAGTCCTCGAAAAGTTAATAACTGTTTCCAACAGCTGAGGTGAAGTATGAACATCCTCGAACAACTCGCAGCACACGCTGCTGAACGTGTGGCTGAGGCTAAGAAAACAGTATCCGCAGACGAAGTAAAAAGCCGTGCTCTTGAATTGCCGGCTGGCAGCTTTGAATTTGAAAAAGCTCTGAAAAAGGATGGACTCTCGTTTATCTGCGAATGCAAAAAAGCCTCTCCCTCCAAAGGAGTGATCGCCGAATACTTCCCCTACCTCGAGATCGCTAAGGATTACGAAAAAGCCGGTGCAGACTGCATATCAGTCCTCACTGAGCCAAAGTGGTTCCTCGGCAGTGACAGATATTTGCAGGAGATCGCTTCTTCCGTAAGCATTCCCTGCATACGCAAGGACTTTACCGTAGACGAGTATATGATCTACGAGGCAAAGCTCCTCGGCGCAAAGGCTGTTCTGCTGATATGCTCGATACTCCCTCCGGAACAGGTCAAGGCTTATATCAATATCTGCGACAAGCTCGGACTCTCCGCCCTCGTGGAGACTCACAACGAGAAAGAAATAGCAGATGCGATAAGCTCCGGAGCGCGTATCATAGGCGTGAACAACCGCGACCTCACTAATTTCTCAGTTGATACCGGAAACAGCAGACGTATGAGGGAACTCGTTCCCGAAAACATCATCTTCGTTTCGGAAAGCGGAGTCCGCAACGCAGATGACACAAGAATGCTGAGACAGATCGGCGCCGATGCCGTTCTGATCGGTGAAGCGCTTATGAAAGCTGACGACAAGCAAGCTATGCTTGCGGAACTGAGAGGTAACTATGACAAAGATAAAAATGTGCGGCCTCCGGACGGAGTGCGATATTGATTACGCTAACAGAATAAAACCCGAATTTATCGGATTTGTTTTCGTTAAGGAAAGCAAACGCTTCGTATCACCCAAAACCGCTGCCCTGCTGAGACAGAGACTCAGTCCCAACATAATCTCCGTGGGAGTATTCAAGGACGACGCTCCCGATTATGCTGCCGACCTCATTCAGTACGGCATTATCGACATCATACAGCTCCACGGCTCGGAGAACAACGGCTATATCGCTGATCTCCGCGGTCTTACAACTGCGCCTATAATTCAGGCGTTCAGGATAGAAGGTCCCGAGGACATAGAGGCTGCCAACAACTCTGATGCAGATTTCGTTCTGCTCGACTCAGGCTGCGGCACCGGAAAGACCTTCGACCACTCTCTGATAGACGGCATCAACCGTCCATACTTCCTCGCAGGCGGTCTCACACCTGCGATAGCCGGAGAAGTAGTTCACGATTTTCACCCATACGCAGTTGACGCAAGCTCCTCCCTCGAAACCGAGGGCATCAAGGACTATTCCAAGATGAGAGCCTTTGCAGAAGCAGTCAGAAGCGAATGAACTGCTGTTCTTCCGGTAATGCAATAAACCGAAAGGATAGATAATATGTCACAATCCAAAGGCCGTTTCGGAGTACACGGCGGACAGTATATCCCCGAAACTCTGATGAACGCCATCATAGAACTCGAAAACGCCTATAACCACTATAAGGACGATCCGGAATTCAACAAAGAGCTCACTGAGCTCCTCAATAACTACGCCGGCAGACCTTCTCTCCTCTACCGTGCCGACAAGATGACACGCGACCTCGGCGGCGCTAAAATTTACCTCAAGCGCGAGGATCTCAACCACACCGGCTCTCATAAGATAAACAACGTTCTCGGTCAGGCTCTGCTCGCCAAGAAAATGGGCAAGACCAGACTCATCGCTGAAACAGGCGCCGGTCAGCACGGCGTTGCCACAGCTACCGCAGCAGCTCTGCTCGGTATGGAATGTGTGGTATTTATGGGCGAAGAGGACACAAAGCGTCAGGCGCTCAACGTTTACCGTATGAAGCTCCTCGGCTCTGATGTCATTCCCGTAAAAACAGGTACAGCTACTCTCAAGGACGCAGTTTCCGAGGCTATGAGAGAGTGGACTACCCGTATCTCAGACACTCACTATTGCTTAGGTTCGGTTATGGGACCTCACCCATTCCCGACTATTGTCCGCGATTTTCAGGCGGTCATCTCACGCGAGTCACGCGCGCAGATTCTCGAAGCCGAGGGCAGACTCCCTGACGCTGTTATTGCCTGCGTCGGAGGCGGTTCAAACGCTATCGGCAGCTTCTATCACTACATTCCCGACGAGGGTGTGCGCCTGATAGGCTGCGAGGCTGCCGGCAGAGGTATCGACACCTTTGAGACTGCCGCTACTATAAATACAGGAAAGCTCGGTATCTTCCACGGTATGAAGTCCTACTTCTGTCAGGACGAATACGGTCAGATAGCTCCCGTTTACTCAATATCCGCAGGTCTCGACTACCCCGGAGTAGGTCCGGAACACGCTTACCTCCACGATATTCACCGTGCTGAGTATGTTCCCGTGACCGACGAGGAAGCAGTAAACGCCTTCGAGTACCTCTCAAGAACAGAGGGCATTATCCCCGCTATCGAATCCGCACACGCAGTTGCTTATGCTATGAAGCTCGCTCCTACTATGGACAAGGATAAGATAATCATTATCACTGTCTCAGGCAGAGGCGACAAGGACTGCGCTGCTATTGCACGTTACAGAGGGGAGGATATTTATGAGTGATATAAGAACTGCCTTCCAGAACGGCAAGGCTTTTATACCGTTCATCACCTGCGGTGATCCGGATATCGAAACTACCAAAAAGGTAGTCCGTGCGGCTGCCGAAAACGGCGCTGACCTCATCGAGCTCGGCATACCTTTCTCCGATCCGACCGCCGAAGGTCCTACTATACAGGGCGCTAATATCCGCGCTCTCGCAGGCGGCATCACCACAGACAAGGTCTTTGACCTCGTTCACGACCTCCGCAAAGATATCAAGATACCGTTCGTATTTATGACCTACGCAAACGTTGTGTTCTCATATGGTCCGGAACGCTTTATGGCTCGCTGCTGCGAAAACGGCGTGGGCGGAGTTATACTCCCCGACCTTCCGTTCGAGGAAAAGGACGAATTCTCGGCTGTTGCAAGGCAGTACGGAGTCGACCTCATCTCGCTGATCGCACCGACCTCCGAGAACCGCGTTGCTATGATCGCAAAGGAAGCTGAGGGCTTCATCTACCTCGTTTCGAGCCTCGGGGTTACCGGCACAAGAAGTGAGATAACCACCGATCTCGGCAGCATCGTCAAGGTCATTCGCGAGAACACCAATGTCCCCTGTGCAGTCGGTTTCGGCATCTCAAAGCCCGAGCAGGCTAAGGCTATGGCAGGAGTTTCAGACGGCGCTATCGTGGGTTCAGCGATAATCAAGCTGCTCGAAAAGTACGGCAAGGACGCTGCTCCTTACGTCGGCGAATACGTCAAGTCTATGAAAGAAGCCGTTATGTCGGCTGAATAAAGATAAAGAGCTGCTGCGGCAGCTCTTTTTTTGCCCCCCAAAAGAATACTTTAAGTATAATTAACAAAAACTATTGACATTTGGAATGGATAGGTGTATAATTGTGTTACAAAAAACTTATATCCTTGAAAGGTGTGAATTATTATGGGTAAATTTATGATCAAAACTGCTAAGAACGGCTTCACTTTCAGCCTTAAAGCAGGCAACGGTGAAGTCATCGCTGTCGGCGGCGAGGTGTACAACACTCTCGCAAGTGTAAAAAACGGCATCGCAAGTGTTGCTAAAAACGCTCCTATCGCTAACCTTGAAGACCAGACAGTCGAAGGCTTTGAGACTCAGACCAATCCTAAGTTTGAGATCTACAAGGACAAAGCCGGCGAATTCCGCTTCCGCCTTAAAGCTAAAAACGGTGAGATAATCGCCGCAAGCGAGGGATATGTCAAGAAGGACAGCTGCAAGAACGGTATCGAAAGCGTAAGAAAGAACGCTCCGGACGCTCCTGTTATCGAAGAAGACAAGTAATATGCTTATCAGAGAGCGCCTTTTCAGGCGCTCTTCTCATAAACAGCCGACTATTATGAGGCTTAACCATTATTTGCTCTGTTTGACGGAATATGTTGACAAAACGCCTGTAAAAATGTTATAATCATTTTAATAGCCTGTTAATGATTTGTGTCGTATTTAAGGTTATTTTAAGAAATCGCTGTTAGTATTTAAAATGCCTTAATACTATGATCGGAGGTTTATATTATGAAGAACTCAAGGTTGAAAAGAGCTTCTGCCGGACTCCTCGGTCTTGCTATGGCTCTTAACGCATCCGGCTTTGCACCTTACCAGGCGAAGGCTGCTTCCGGCGGCGTTACTATCAACGAAGTGTGCGCTAAAAACACATCTTATACAATAGAGGGCGGTCTGTACGACTGGATCGAGCTCTATAACGGCTCCGGAAGCTCAGTTGACATCAGCGGCTGGGGACTTTCCGATAAGGCGACCAAGCCTTACAGCTATACCTTCCCGGACGGCACTTCTATCCCCGCAGGCGGCAGACTTATGATAGCCTGCGACAGCGATGCTGCTGCTTCCAATCCGAAGATAGCTCCTTTCGGTCTCTCCACCTCAGGCGAGACTCTTACGCTCACCGACAAGAACGGTACTGCTGTCGATACGATCTCTTTCGAGTCACTCGCAGAGAATACTTCGGCTGGCAGATATCCCGACGGCAGTGACGAGGTTTTCACTATCAGAACCACTCCCGGCGCTCCTAACGCTGCTCCGGAGGGCTCAAACGCCGTCAGAACTCCCGGCTTCTCACAGGAGAGCGGCTTCTATTCAAGCGAATTCCAGCTCACGATCACCGCACCTCAGGGCTGCACAGTCTACTATACAACAGACGGCAGCGATCCCACTACTTCTTCAGAAAAATATACCTCCCCTATCAGCATAGCAGACCGTTCAAATGAGCCTAACGTTTACAGCGCAAGAACCGATATAAGCGCAAATCAGGTGACTCCGCCCAGCAGCCCCGTGGATAAGGCTGCGATTATCCGCGCAGTTGCAGTTGACTCTCAGGGCAGAGTCAGCTCCATTGTCACAAAGACATATTTCGTCGGCAAGACGAATGATCCCTATTACACCAATATGAAGGTCGTTTCCCTCGTTACCGATCCCGACAACCTCTTCGACTATGAAAAAGGCATCTATGTCAAGGGTAAGATATACGATGATGAAAACACTACCACCACTCCCGGCGGTCCCGGAGGACAGCCCGGCGGAGGACAGCCCGGCGGTCAGAACCCTTGGGGCGGCGGCTTCGACTGGGGCGGCGACGGCGGCGGTAACCCGTGGGGCGGCGGCTTCAATATGAAGCAGCCTTGGGAAATGGAAGCCAACTACACTCAGCACGGCAAGGCTTGGGAGCGTCCCGCTTCATTCGAGCTATTCGAGGACGGCAAGAGCGTATTCTCACAGGACATCGGTATC
>CACXEJ010000129.1 GCA_902766595.1 Ruminococcus flavefaciens
ATAAAAAGCGCATTCAGCAGGACATAGTAAGCCTGTGAACACGCTTATTGATCTTCATTATTTTTTCGTTGGCAGAAAAAGGGCAGGCTATACCCTGTCTGTCTGTCTGTCTGTCTGTCTGATTATACGGAATCGGCACGTTTTTGTCAACCCCTTTTTCGAGAAATATACAAGAATTTCACAAACGAAATATAATATAACTTATTATATCATAATTTTGTATCTGCTGTCAAGTCAAATGATAGATTTCACGCAAGCTGTACGTTTTATTTATGCTAAATCACCAAAGCATAAATCCCGATACGATCGTATCGGGATTTGCTATCTTAATTCAGAAAGGTTTGCCCCTGATAAATGAGCATATACTTCTCTTTTAGCATTCCACTTAATGCAGCAGGCTTTTTGCTTGCTGAATTCACAGGAATTGCTTGACAAATTTACAAATTTGCGGTAAAATATATAGTGTATAATAATATCCGCAAAACCGCACGAAATGTGCCTGAACATAAAAACAGGAGGATTGAAATATGCCGGGTTTAGATGATTACGCACCTGCCGTAAGAAAGGTTATGACGCTTTTTTATGTCATAGATACATCAGGAAGTATGCAGGGAAGCAAAATAGGACAGGTTGAGTCTGCACTCGAAGAGGTTATGCAGACACTTCAGGAAATAAGCGATGAGAGCGACGATGCTGAGATCAAGATCGCCGTACTGGAGTTCTCCACCGGTGCAAGATGGATAACTCCCGAGCCGGTATCACCGGAGGGCTACCGCTTCAAGAACTTTGAAGCTTGCGGCGTTACTGATATGGGTTCCGCGTTCAAGGAGCTCGATAAGAAGCTCTCAAGGAACGAGTTCCTTCAGACCTCAGCCGGTGCATATCCGCCGGTAATACTTCTCTTCAGCGACGGAGGTCCGACAGACAACTGGGAGAGCGGACTCACGGCACTCAAGGACAATAACTGGTTCAAGCGTTCGATCAAGATCGCTTTCGCTATCGGAGAGGACGCAGACAAGAGCGTTCTTGAGAAATTCTCCGGCAGCTGCGAGACAGTTCTCGACGTTAAGAACAAGGATCAGCTCAGACTTATGATAGAAAAGGCAAGCGTTATCACAAGTGTGTTCGCAAGCCACTCGAGCACCGTTGACAGCGATACCGATCCCGTTGAGATCTCCAAGAAGCTCGCTGAGGAGGTCGTTGAGCAGACTCAGGAGACTTCAGCCGACGCCGGAACTGCCGACTGGGACGAGTCGGACTGGTAAGGTGATATAATGAGTAAATATTCTTCCTTTGCACATAGCTGCATAGGCGAGAGCCACATAAAAAAGGGGACAGTCTGTCAGGACAGCTCCCTTTGCGTGAGCAACAGCAGGTACACATTCGCTGCTTCCGCGGACGGACACGGCAGTGCCTGCTATCTGAGGACGGATATCGGTTCGGAGTACGCCGTAGACTGTGCACAGAGTTGCGTGGACGAGTTTCTGCGCAATCTCGGTGAAGCTCAGGCAAACCTCGACAACGGCAAGGAGCGCGACCAGCTCTTTGGTCAGCTCTGGCGCAGCATAGTTTCGCGCTGGCACAGTATGGTCGAGGAGGACTACCGCTTTGAGCCCTTCACTCAGGAGGACCTCGACAGTATCCCCGAGCAGTTCGGCTATTACCGAGAGAGATACCTCGCCGGAAACTTCATCGACGCTTACGGTACCACCCTCGCTTTTGCCGTGATCACGGACGATTTCGCATTCTGTGCCCAGATAGGCGACGGAAGCTGCGTTGCTCTCGACGACAACGGCGACGCTTTCGAGCCGATACCGGAAGATCCGCGCTGTCACGACAATGTAACGACCTCGATGTGTCAGGACGATGCGGCATATTCCGCAAGGTTTTGCTATTTCCCGAAGGACAGCATACCCGCTGTCATCTTCCTCGGTACGGACGGCATAGAGAATTCCTATTGCAGCCGCGAGCAGCTTTACGGCTTCTACCGCGGACTTGCGCTGACTTTTTCGGAAAACGGTCTCGATGAGGGACTCCGTCAGCTTTCGGCTTTTCTGCCGGAAATGACCAAGCGCGGCAGCGGCGACGACGTAACTGTTGCCGGTATCATCGACTTCGAGCAGCTCAAGGCTATGGAGAATTCCCTTAAAACTTCCCTTGAGGAGAATAATTCGGAAGAGCTTTCCGAGGAAACGGAATTTGCTCCCAATGCAAATGCTGATGACGAAAAAACAGTTGCAGCAGCAAAGAACGAAAATACGGAAGAAACTTCCGAAAACGAATAATCCCCCACGGATAAGTGGAATGCTAATAAAGAAGTATATGTGACTTTACAGTGGACAAACCTTTCCAACGACTTTATTTTCGTTTTCGTCGTGACAGTACACTGTTTCAAGATACAAAAAACAAGCGCTACTAATATTAGTAGCGCTAATTTTGTACTGTTACGGCAAAAAGCCTGCCGCATCTGATGCAGCAGGCTTTAACAGTTGTATTACACGATCGGGTTTGCGATAGGAGCAGCGTTGTGCTCGATGTACGCTTCGTTCTTAACGACCTCGACCTTGTTGTAGATGTCCATACCTGTACCGGCAGGAATGAGCTTACCGATGATAACGTTCTCCTTGAGTCCGAGGAGCTTATCGCTCTTGCCTCTGATAGCAGCGTCTGTGAGAGCCTTTGTGGTCTCCTGGAATGAAGCTGCTGACATAAAGCTGTCGGAATTTGAAGAAGCCTTGGTGATACCCTGAAGTACGGGGCTGGTCTGAACAAGCTGGAGATCATACTCGCCGGCATCGATCCTTGCCTGTATCTCAGCGTTGATAGCGTCGATCTCCTTGCGGTCAACGAGTGTGCCGGGAAGCAGATAGCTGCTGCCGGACTCCTCTACCTTGATCTTGCGGAGCATCTGACGAACGATAACTTCGATGTGCTTATCGTTGATA
>CACXEJ010000130.1 GCA_902766595.1 Ruminococcus flavefaciens
CCGCACCGAAAAGCGCATACCCGATGATATGGCGGAGAAGATAGCGCTCTTCTGCAATATCCGCAAGGAGGACGTTATCCAGAACCTCACAGCCCCGTCACTGTATGAAGTTCCGCTGTGGCTCGAAAATGAAGGTCTTGCACATTCGGTATGCCGTCACCTCGGACTCACGGACAATGCTCCCGACCTTACAGAATGGACAGAAATGGTACGCCGCGCAGAGAACGCGCACAAGAACGTTACGATAGGACTTGTCGGCAAGTACGTCGAGCTCCACGACGCTTATCTTTCCGTAGCAGAGGCGCTTCGCCACGGCGGTATCATCAATGATGCAGCAGTTGATATAAAGTGGATAGACTCCGAAGAAGTTACTGCCGAGAACGCCGCTGAAACGTTCAGAGACTGCAACGGTATCATAGTTCCCGGCGGCTTCGGTCACAGAGGCATCGAGGGTATGGTCGAGTCGATACGCTATGCGAGAGAGAACAAGATACCGTTCTTCGGTATCTGTCTCGGTATGCAGATGACAGTCATCGAGTACGCGCGCAATGTCTGCGGACTTGCCGGTGCAAATTCAGGTGAATTCGGTGAAACTCCCTACCCAGTCATCGACATTATGGACGAGCAGAGGAACATCTCCGAAAAAGGCGGCACGATGCGTCTCGGACTTTATCCCTGCAAGCTGACGGAGAATTCACGCTGCCGCGAGATATACGGCGAGGAGCTCATCTATGAGCGTCACCGCCACCGCTACGAATTCAACAACGCCTACCGCAAGGTGCTTGTGCAGAACGGACTTCACATCGCAGGAATGTCGCCCGATGAAAAGCTCGTTGAGATAGTGGAGCTCCCCGACCACCCGTGGTTCGTCGGAGTGCAGTTCCACCCCGAATTCAAATCAAGACCGAACAAACCGCAGAAGCTCTTTGCGGACTTCATAAGAGCTTCACTCGAAAACTAATTCGGAATTCAAGCTCAGCTCAGTGCTGACTAATAAACGATAAATGGAGGAAATAATAATGGAAAAGGTAACAGAGTATTTTGGTTCAATGGTATTCGATGAGAGAGTTATGAAAGCTACTCTCTCCGAAAAGGTTTACAAGTCACTGAAAAGGACTATCGACAGAGGAACTCCTCTCGATATTTCCGTTGCAAACGTCGTAGCCGCAGCTATGAAGGACTGGGCTATCGAAAAGGGCGCAACTCACTACACACACTGGTTCCAGCCTATGACAGGCGTTACCGCTGAGAAGCACGACAGCTTCATCACCCCCGCTCCCGACGGACGCGTAATTATGGAATTCTCCGGCAAGGAGCTCGTCAAGGGCGAACCGGACGCTTCCTCATTCCCGTCAGGCGGTCTTCGTGCCACATTTGAGGCTCGCGGCTACACGGCTTGGGATCCTACTTCCTACGCTTTCATCAAGGACGGCACACTCTATATCCCGACTGCTTTCTGCTCATACACAGGTGAAGCTCTTGATAAAAAAGTACCGCTTCTCCGTTCAATGGAAGCCCTCAACAAGCAGGCGATCCGTGTGCTCAAGCTCTTCGGCAACGAGGGTGTAAGAAGTGTCCGTACATCAGTAGGTCCCGAGCAGGAATACTTCCTCGTTGACCGCGAGATGTACAAAAAGCGTAAGGATCTCGTAATGACAGGCCGTACACTGTTTGGTGCAATGCCTCCTAAGGGACAGGAAATGGAAGACCACTACTTCGGCTCTATCAAGACAAGAGTTGCAGAATATATGGCTGATCTCGATAAGGAGCTCTGGAAGCTCGGTATCCTCGCAAAGACCAAACACAACGAAGTCGCACCCGCTCAGCACGAGCTCGCTCCTATCTACAAGACCACCAACATCGCTGCTGACCACAACCAGCTCACAATGGAGGTAATGAAGAAGGTCGCTGAGAAACACGGACTTGTGTGCCTGCTTCACGAAAAGCCTTTCGAGGGCGTAAACGGCTCCGGTAAGCACAACAACTGGTCTATTTCGACAGATACAGGCGTAAACCTCCTATCTCCCGGTGAGACTCCCTACGAGAATGCACAGTTCCTGCTCTTCCTTGCAGCAGTAATCAAGGCAGTTGACGACTATCAGGATCTGCTGAGACTTTCAGTTGCAACAGCAGGCAACGACCACCGTCTCGGCGCAAACGAAGCTCCTCCGGCTATCATTTCGATATTCCTCGGCGACGAGCTCACAGCTATCCTTGAAGCTATCGAGAACGATGCTCCTTACGGCGGTACAGCCAAGGAGAAGATGCAGCTCGGTGTTGATGTTCTTCCGCAGTTCAGCAAGGACACTACCGACAGAAACAGAACTTCACCGTTCGCATTCACCGGCAACAAGTTCGAGTTCCGTATGCTCGGTTCTTCAAACAGTATCTCCTGCGCAAACATTCACCTCAACGCAGCAGTTGCAGAGGTACTGAAGCAGTTTGCCGACAAGCTCGAAAAGGCTAAGGACTTCAAGAAAGCTCTCCACGACCTCATCAAGAAGACTATCAAGGATCACAAGCGCATCATCTTCAACGGCAACGGCTACGATGACGCATGGGTCAAGGAAGCTGAAAAGCGCGGACTTTCAAACCTCAGGACCACCGCAGATTGTATGCCTAAGATCTGCGACAAGAAGAACGTTGAGATGCTCACCTCTCACGGCATCTTCACTGAGGCTGAGATCTACTCACGCTGCGACATTATGCTCGAAAACTATGTCAAGTCCGTAAACATCGAGGCTCAGACAATGGTGGATATGGCTCGCAAGGAGATTATCCCCGCAGTTGCGAAGTTCGCTTCTGACACTGCTTCAGCAGTTGCTGTAAAGAAGAGCGTATCCAAGGCAGCCTGCAAGTACGAGACAAAGCTCGTCGAGGAGCTTTCAGTCCTCATTGATGCAATGGACGAAGCAACTACAAAGCTCGAAGCAACAGTCACCAAGCTCAAGACTATCGCCGACATCAGGAAGGAGTCTGAGTTCGTCCGCGACAAGATGATACCTGCAATGGATAAGCTCCGTGAAGCTGCCGACAAGGCTGAGACTATCACAGCCGAGGACTACTATCCCTTCCCGGCTTATGACAAACTTCTTTTCGGAGTGTGATATAAATGAAATTCACCAAAATGCACGGATGCGGCAACGATTATGTATATGTAAACTGTTTTGAGGAGAGCGTAAGCTCTCCCGAACAGCTTGCCAAGGCGGTCAGTGACCGCCATTTCGGCGTGGGTTCGGACGGACTCGTACTGATACTTCCAAGCGATACAGCGGACTGCCGTATGCGTATGTTCAATCCCGACGGCAGCGAGTCCGAAATGTGCGGTAACGCCATACGCTGCGTTGCGAAATATGTCTACGACAAGGGCATAATCCACAAGAGCGTTGTCAAAGTGGAGACTCTGGCAGGCATAAAAATTATCGATGTCCACACCGATAAAAACGACATAGCCAAAACTCTTACAGTTGATATGGGAGCTCCAGTCACTGAAGCTGCGGAGGTTCCAGTTATTGCCGGAACTTCCCCTGTTACCGATCTTATGCTGTCGGCATACGAAAGGGAGTTCCGGTTCACCTGCGTTTCAATGGGAAATCCCCACGCAGTCACATTCATAGATGAAGCTGTCAGGGACTTCGACGTTGAAAAATACGGCAGGGTTTTTGAGACGGACAGCCATTTCCCGCGCAAGGCGAATATTGAATTCGCGGAGATAGTCTCCCCCGAACGCCTGAAAATGCGCGTCTGGGAGCGCGGCACGGGCGAGACTCTTGCCTGCGGAACCGGCACCTGTGCAACAGTCGTGGCGGCTTGTCTGAACGGCATATGTCCGCGCAAGCCCGTGACAGTCGAGCTGCTTGGCGGTGAACTGGTGATAGAGTGGAAGGGAAGCGACGGACACGTTTATATGACAGGTCCTGCTGAATATACATTTGAGGGAGAGTATTATGGCAAAGTTTAATGAGAGATTTCTTGATCTGAAAGAGAGCTACCTTTTCAGTGAGGTGGCAAAGAGAGTAAGCACGTTCAAGGAGAATAATCCTGACAAAGACGTAATAAGGCTTGGTATCGGCGATGTAACACTGCCGCTTGGCAAATCTGTGGTGCAGGCTATGCACGCTGCCGCAGATGAAATGGGAAAGGCTGAGACGTTCCGCGGCTACGGTCCCGAGCAGGGCTATGACTTCCTCAGAAAGGCTATCGCAGGACACTATAAAGAGATAGGCGCTGATATAGACGAGGACGAGATCTTCGTTTCCGACGGTGCTAAGTCCGACACGGGCAACATAACCGATCTCTTTTCGGCTGACAATACCGTTCTGATCCCCGATCCTGTTTACCCGGTTTACGTTGACACGAACACGATGAACGGAAGAAGGATCGTTTATATGGACGGCACGGCCGAGAACGACTTTCTCCCGATGCCCGACAGAAGCATTCACGCTGATATTATCTACCTGTGCTCACCTAACAATCCGACCGGTGCCTGCTACAACAGACAGCAGCTCGAAGAATGGGTGGACTACGCCCTCGAAAATGATGCCGTCATCCTCTTTGACTCGGCATATGAGAGCTTTATATCCGATGATGAGCTCCCGAGAACTATCTACTGCATCGAGGGCGCGAAGAAGTGCGCGGTGGAGTTCTGTTCGCTCTCCAAAACCGCAGGCTTCACAGGTACCCGCTGCGGATATACCATTGTTCCGAAGGCTGTCAAGTCCGCATCTCCCGACGGACGTGAGATGAGTCTGAACAAGATGTGGAACAGGCGTCAGACCACCAAATTCAACGGTGTTCCCTATGTTGTACAGAGAGCCGCAGAGGCTGTTTTCAGCCCGGAGGGACAGAAGGAGTCAAAGGCTATGACTGCCTGCTATATGGAGAACGCCCGTATCATTTCCGACACTATGAACGAGCTTGGCATACGCTACACAGGCGGCGTGAATTCGCCGTATATATGGTTCGAGTGTCCGTTCGGTATGGACAGCTGGACGTTCTTTGACCATATGCTTGAAAAAGCTGGCGTTGTAGGAACTCCCGGTGCAGGCTTCGGAAAGAACGGTGACCGCTGGTTCCGCCTGACCGCCTTCAACAACAAGGAAAACACAATTGAGGCTATGAAGCGCTTCAGAAAGCTGTTTGAATAAGGTACTGCCTGACGGCAGCAAAATGACCGCAGGTGGTATTCCCTGCGGTCTTTCTTATATCCTGAATTATTCCTGCTCTGACAGCAGTATCCTGCCTATATATCATATTTCACACAAAAAAAAGCCAGTATTTACGCAATCACAAATACTGGCTTTTCTCTTTTAATTTGCAGCGGATCTTTTAGCTCTCCGTTTTTTTACATAAAGAATATACCCTATCGTAAACGCCGGCAGTAACACAAGACATAACGACAGCGCAATAGTATTGGAAATACCTGTCGGCACTGTGCCCTGCAGCGTGTTTGTAACTTCAAGAGTCACCGGTCCGGATACTGTAAATGCCTTGGAATTGACTTTTTCGGCATCACCATCTCCAAGCCGGAAAGTCGTCTCGTATTCCCCGTTGTCCTCAGTTACAGTAACAGCAGAACCCGGCGGAAGCATTATAACGACTGTGTCATCGTGCTTCATAGTGAAGGTGCTGTCAGGAGTCAAGGGAGTGATCTGCGGATCCCCGTTTTTTGACCACGCATACTCCGTCCCCTCGGCTGCACCGCTGACTTTCAGCGTAAAGCCGAACTGTTTGACAGTGCTGCCATTTGTTCCGTTGACGTGCTTATGGATAGTCAGCGGGACCGTAGAAGTATCCTTGACATTAGGTACACTAAGCGTGTAAATGTAGCTGTCCTCAGTTTCGACGAGCTGACCGTTGTAGGAATTTGTAATAAGCGAAGGAACACCGAGCGGTGAGATCCTGAATATAACGTCGTCTTCGAGCTTACTGTAACTCATCGGAGCAGCAGTTTCGGTCAGGAAGAATATCGCTCCGTTCACACCCGGATTAATGACTCTGCCGCTGCTGCCGCCGCAAATATCAACTTCACCGTCAACTGTTTTCAGATCCTCAAATCCAGTCATCGGAGCTTTGTTCTTGACATAGCCGCTGATAGTCGTATTTGCCTGCTTATACAGAGCAAAATGTGCTGAATCGAGCTTGATGTCAGAGTCCTCACTGTCTGTCTTGACTATCTTGAAGTTGAACGACTTGTTGTATACGTCAACATAGGCTGTGATGCCGTTCTGACCGTTCTTCCAGTCAGCCCAGCCTGAGTCCGCGGCACTCCATTCCGTTATACCGTCCTCGCAGTACAGAGAAACAGTCTCGTCGGTGTTTACTTTAAAGCAAAGCTTCTTCTGAAGCCCGATATAGCCCTTGGGCGAAACGTTCTCCGTAAGTGTGTAGAGCTGATCCGGCTCAAAATTGTAGAGCATCGTAACAATGCCGCTTGCGTCAGAAACATAGCTGCCGATCATGTCGCCGCTGCTGTCGGTGAGAGTGAACTGTCCTCCTTTAAGCGGAACAGTGCTGTTCCATTTAAAGAGTCTGACTGCAATACCGCCTTCTCGGTTGTTGATGATAGTGTCGGTCCTTGAAGAACCCTCCTCTGTTCCCTGTTCATATTCAGCAACATAATTGAAGCTCTTTTCAGGGCTTTCACCGGTGGGAGTAGCGGCAGCTGTTCGTTTTGCAGTGAGGGATATACTGTCGCCGCTGTTCAGTGGCGTTATTTCATCGTAACCGGTAACTACACCGTCAGGATCGGCGACCGGTTGTCCGGTGAGCTTGACCTCCCTGACGACATAGCCGTCAAAGCCTGTTCGGGGTAAGCCGCCTGTTTTGCTCTTCAGAGTTGTCCAGAAGTAGTAAGCAGATGTAGACGGTGAAACGATCTGTCTCACCGAGCCTTCAAGAAGCTCTCCGTCAACATACACGGCTGTATAGACCGGTTCGTGATAAGTTGTGATGCTGGTGTCGCTCCAGCGCTTTTTCACAGTAAGTCCGTAGCCCTTTTTGTTATACACTTCCATCTGCGGACTTTCCTCAGCTATGACTTTTCCGACATTTGCCGGGTTGCCGTCATATTGGTGATATGACGCGATAGGCTCGGTCGAGCCGTCGGCATTGGTCTTTTCGCCTAAAACACATTCGTATTTCATCAGACCGTAGCCGGACTTCACATCCTCAGTGACCTTGAATACCGAGCCGACCGGGAGTCCCGGAACGCAGATCGTATATCCTGCCGGGATACCGGAAACAGAGCCCCAGCCCGACGTGAGAAATGTCACTGTATCAACTGTGATGCCCTCAACATTTCCCTCTTCAACAGCCCTGACTGTATCCTGACTGTATGTGAGGTCAGTAGGCACGAATTTCTGCGTGTCATAGTCAAATCTGCACATCCTCTTGTCCGCTGTGAGAACGTAGTATTTATACATATCTGCCAGCGGTATCTCGTCCGCACTGACATCGACCGACGAAATATAGAGCCTGAAACTGAATGTTGCAGGATCATCGGTGATAACGTTGTTGTTTTCATCAACGAGTTTTTTGGTTATGTACAGATCTTTGATAACATCGTCATTAACGAAGTTATCAAAGTTTATTGTAGGTCTGTCCTCTGCTGAATTCAAGCCGGACGAGTAGCTCCGCAGGTCACCGACTATTTCGATCCTGTCAGCAGGAACTTCCGCACCGTTTATCATAACATTGCCGTAAACAGTATGATCCACCGCACATTCAACTATCCTGTAGCTGATAGTATTGTCAGGGAAAGAGATCTCGGCATTCTTTTTAGGATTTAGGAAGTAGATGCTCTCATACGCCTGTTCCTCTGAAAATCCCGGAGGACGATATTTTTTGACGTATGTGACCGGCTGGTTGGAGTTCTGATATGTGACGCGGACGTGCTCATCGTCGTTGCGGAGGAGCTTTTCCTCTCCGGCTGAACCGCCCTCGCCGTCATTTTCGGTGTAGTAGATCTGGAAAGGATATTCCACGAAATCCTTGTCAAGAACATCTGCACCTTCACCGCTCAGAGTCTTTGAAACTACAACGTGTCCCGGAGTCACAGATGCGAGATTGAAGCGCATATGCAGGTTTGAAGCGCCTGCACCTCGCTCCATATAGAAAACGCGCATCGTATGGGTGGTATAGTCCTTGAATATCTTGCCGCCATTGCCATTGTCCTCGAAGATCTCAGCGAGCTTGCCGTCAATATCTGTTTCGTTTCGTGCTTCATAATTGGCTCTGAATATGTCAATGAGAGTAGTTTTCTCTCCGTTGACTTCAACTTCGCCGGTACGAAAATTCACCTTGCCGCTGAGGGCTGAGTGGATACCGCCGAGGTCGATAACGAGCTCATCGTCAACATAGAGCCAGAAGTCGTCGTCGCCCTTGAACTCAAAGATGATGTCGTGTCCCCACGCATCGAGACCGCTGACAGTCTGAACGAAGGAAGCTCCCATTTCCATACCGAAATAATAATTGATATTCTCCTTATTGCCGGCAGAAAAAAGCGGCTCATATTTACGGGGATTGTCTTCTGACAAAAGACCTCTGTTACTATCATTGGTTCTCGCATCTGAGCTGTAAAGATTTTGGGGGTTGCTTGCAGAATAGTTGCCTGCTGATATATTGTTGTAAGGGAAGAATTGTCCGTGTCTAAGCGTTGTTTTTCCTTCATTGTTACTTGTACCGAGTTCACGGTATACAGTAAAATTGCCGTCATCTGTTTCTTTCAGCGTAGCAAAATTCTGGCAGCTGTCAAACTCAAAATAGCCGCTGGAATTGTAAACGCTTTCGAGGAAAAGGTGGTTTACATCTTTTGCACCCGCATAAAGGTCACCGAGATACTTATTATTTGATTTGGTAGCTGTCGGATAACCGTTTTCATCAATGGAATTCGACAGCAGTCCCTTGGTCTGTTTATCACTTAAAAACTGAGTATCAACAATGTAAGCGTTCTGCTCTGTCGCACCGTTTCCGCCTGACGTACCGGTGAAATCCTTCATCTTCATAGTGATGCCGTGTTCGGCGTTATCGACCGTTTTTACAGGGTGGAGTCTGTCGCTGAGGTTGAGCTCCTCAAGTGTTGCGAAATAGAACGGTATCGAAGTTGACTGCGAGCACGGTACAAGGCGCTTTTTTTCTTCGTCCGGCTTCATACCTATGTAAGCGTAATGGGCGTTGTCCCACGCGATGATGTCGGAATAGAATTCTCCGTTTCGGCGGCCGGGCATATTGATGCCAACATTGTCCTCAGAGAGCGTCTGATTGCCGGTTATCTGCGGAGCGATGTACTTCTCGGAATAGGGATTGTAGAGCTCATAGTAGTAGCTCGGCTCCTTGGTTACTTCATCGAGATACTCAGTGAATATCCATTCAAGCGAGCTTGTACCGTCGCCGAGCCACAGTATTTTACCGCCGCTCGCATAGCACGGATAGAGAGTTCCGTTATAGTCAACGGCATATATGTCATATCTCTTTGTATCCTCGTTCCAGATACGGGTATATACTATGACCTTCTGTCCGTCCTTAACGTCAGAAACGCTTATTCTGTCAGCTGAATATGTAATGTAATCGCTGTCAGTAAGCTCTGCAAAGCCTATGAGATTTATCCACGAATTATCAGCTTCGGAGGACAGACAGAATTTCTCGACAGTCTCTTCAGAAGTCTCAGTTCTTGAGAACACAACGTATTTTCCGCCGCAGGACAGCTGTATCCTGCCGCTGCTGTCGGTGTCTGTTTTAAATTCGGAAGCGCTCTCGGCGCTGTCAGCAAGTATGAGTTCATCGCCGCTGACAGCAAGGTACTTCGTACCGCCGGCTGTCTCAGCGGAAAGAGTGTACTTGCTGCCGCCTGCGGAATGGAATGTCCAGCTTGTGACCTCGCTGCCTTCATCGACGTAGAGCGTTATGCCGCTTTCATTAGCTGATTTCTGGTGAGTTACGAGCTGAATGAGGGTGTGGACTTTGCTGTCAGCCATAAGAGCATAGCCGTGAGTTCCATTGGCGTAGCTCATCAGACCGTAGGATTTGCCGTTGAGGGAGTCTTCCTCGTCAGGCACATAGTACATTTTTATCCTTGAATTAGTCGCGTTAGTATTGTCACTCCAGTAACGTATGCCGCTACCGCCATTTGAATGCTGAAGCCATTTATTAGCACTACTATGCTTAAGGTAGAACGAGTCAACTGTGGGAGCCGGACTAATATAAAGCTCATCGCCGCTGCTGCTTAGTTCAATAAGGTTTCCATTCTTATTATGGAGATATTTTTTGACATTGTTCACATATGTGTACATTTTATAGCCGTTGTCGCTTTCTTCAAAAAACCATACAGCAGCATTTTCGATGTCAGTAGTTTCATTCAGAGCGTTATTTGAATTAACGTTACTTGTAAAGTATTTATTGGCTCCATAGTACAGGTAAAAACCAGCCTCAGCTCTGTCTCCGGTCAGTTCATCAACTGATTTGACAGTCTCTAATGACATCGCTTCAACTATCTCATAAACACTGAACCCTGCCGCAGAAAATACTATCCTGCCGCTGCCGACAGTTACATACGGGACCTGTTCACGTCCGCCGTCGTCCCTTATATGCCAGAGCTCAAAACCGCCGTCCTCAGGAATAGCAGGATCAGATATTTCGACCTGAATTGGGTGTTCACTATCCGGCTGGAATTCTTTGCCGCCGTCAGTTATGGTAATGTCGTAGGCTGCGATACCGTCATAGTCGTCAGAAACGTCGATCGCTTCGGCTTCAGCACCTTCGGGCATAAGGCCGTCAAGTCTGATGAGCTGTTCATCACTGCCGCTGTCCGGGTGGAGCTCAAAGCTCTGCTGACACAGCTCGTTATTCTCATTCTTTTCAGTAACAGCAGTCATCTGGCTGTCAACAGCGTAAACGTTCCGGAAAAACGTATTTCCGACAGCTGAAAACAGCATAGCAGCTGCACAAACAGCACTTACAAGGCGGTTTCTGAGGTCAATCTTCATTCTCATCGCCCTCCTTGCCTGTTATGCGCTTCAATACCAGAGCGATCACAGCAGCTGCAAACGCCGCGAGCAGTGTGAGCCTCAAAGCCCGTGCAGGGAAATTATCGCCGGTCAGAACATCTGTAAGAAAACCGCCGATAGTTTTATCACCGCCGCCCGCTTCGGACGCTTTAGTGCCATTTTCCACGTTATTGTCAGCTGCATCAGACGTTCCGGTCGCAGTATCTGCGTCAGCAGAAGCTGAAGCATCAGTCAGACCAGCATTGGAGGAAGCGCTGGTCACATCTGTTTCCGGAGTATCTCCTGCTGATGATGCCGTATCAGTTTCAGGAAGTGCCGACTCAGTCGTGAAGGCGGCTGTATCGGATGAGGTCTCAGTCTCATTCTGATCTTTTCCTGAATGCCTGATCTGGTTTTCAAATACTATTTCCCCGGATTTCGAGTCATTTTCGCCTGTGTGAGCAATAATGGAGTAATTCAGTTCATCATTGCTGTCAATAACGGTATAGACTGTAATATTGTAAACCTTAGTGTCGTACTGTATATCAGTGCTTTGACCTGGGAACTCGTAGATCTTATAGTTGAACGTTCCAGGCTCGGTGATATCCAGCTCGAAAAAGCTGCTTTCTGCCTCAGTTATCTCAAGAGTATCGGAGACAGGTGCCGGACAATACTCGTTTTCGGGTTCCATTTTTATCGTGTAGGTATGCAGCCTGCCGTTTGCTGCATCAAGACAGCTTACCGGTATCTTTGCATTTACAGCTTCATACGCGTTCACAGACAAAGGAGTCAGAGCGGAGAGCAGACACAGAGCTGCAATTGAAACTGCACTTTTTATAAACTTCATATGTATGCCCTCCTTTCAGAATTATCATTGCTCTCTGATGTAGCAGAAAACCACTATTCTTGAGATAGAACCCGCATCGGTGCAGGTCGAGAGACCGAGTATGCGCGAACCGCCGTCTATCTCAGTGAGATCAGATTTATCAAGTATGAAGCCGGTTATAGAGTCCTGCTCCATATCGAATACAGTTTTTTCTCTTCCGCTGACCTTGAACGCGGAAAAGACTTCAATATCATATACCTTTTCGGCATTTCTGCCGACCATAAGAGTCCCCGTCCGGTGCTCCTGCAGATAGGTCTCGCTCAGGAAATCATCGAGCGCTCCGAACATTTTGCCATAGTCCATATGATGACCATAAATAAGTGAAAACTTATCGGTGAAGTCCGGGCTGCTCCTGCTGTCAAGAAAAATGCTTCCGGTCAGGGAGTAATCTCCGAATGGATCAGTATTCAGAAAATGCGAATTGTCGCTGCCCTGCATAACAGGGTAGTCGATATTGGTATTGTCGATCGTGATCCAGCCGACCATTTCGTCCGTTATCGGGGAGTCCTTCTGGGCGTCGGGATCCTTCGGATCCGGCTTGTAGCGCAGTATACTCTTATCGAGCGCATTGTAGTAGATGTAATAATTGTCATAGATCTGCCATATGCCTATCAGCATAATGAAGCCGAATACCGCTATAATAAGCCAGCCGTAAAGCTCGTTGAGCTTTTTCCAGAATTTGAGCAAGGCGCTTATTCTTCCTCAGACTTTTTCTTTCTGAGATAGACAGTTCCGGCGGCAACGCCTGCGATACCGAGAGCTGCGATAGCTGCCGAGCCTGCAACAGTCATAAGCACACCTGTGGGGAGAGTGCCGGCTTTGTCGTTGGTAAATGTTACCACTGCATTGCTTTTCAGATATGTATCGGCTATTGTGTAAGTTTTGTCAGCGCTGCTTTCTGCACTGTTTGCTTCACCGGCTATATCAGTTCCTTCGCCGGTTTTGTCACCTGTCTTAGTATCACCTGAAACTGTAATATCCGGAGTATAAGTCTCCTGATACTCTGTTATCTCATAGCCGAGACCGCTGGGAATTCCCTTGATCTCAATGTTGTGACCGCTGCAAAGATAGAATGAATAGCCGTCGCCTTTAAGCTGACCGTATGTGATAGTGGTTATAATATTTGCTGTTTTCATATCTGCGGCTTCGTAAATAGTATCGCCGGTCTTTGAAGGCGTCTTCTCATAATTACCTGCAAGCAGGAACGTATCATTGTCATTTATAGCAAGATTGTCAGCATTTGTCAGCTTGACATTGATCTTGAAGTGCTTATCCTTTGAGCCCTGATTACCGGTAACGTTTTTCGTGATCTGAATATTATTAGTGCCGTAATTATTAGTAAAACCGGTAGATTTTGTGTTTGTTCCGTAATAGAGAACAAATCCCTGAACAGAGAGTTCACCATCTGATGTATTCTGAACGTAAATATCAAGATTGCGCGTAGGATTTGTATCTGCTGAGATACCGGCAACACTTTCAGCGTTAGTCTCGGTAATAATATAGCGGTATATACCGGGCTCAGAGAATGTTACGCCCGAAAGATCAAGCGTCAATGCTTTTGAAATATACTTTTCATCTTCGGTATTGTCAGTAGTAGAAAAGGCTATTGTCTTATCGCCTTTATTCTGTTCAGATTTAGTCTTGGCATTATCTGCTGTCGAGAAGCTGACAGTTGCTTTAGTATCATTTGTTGTATTGAGAGCAACATTGTTTTCTGCATCAGCCTTGAACTTGATACCAGCAGGTCCGGCTTTTACATCTCCTGATGCTTCAGCAGATTCAACTTGAAAATCAAAGCTGACATTAGGAACAGTTGCTTCGTTTTTCATAACGAGATACTTGTCAAACGTATAGGTACCGCCTGTTATGGGTGTATAGTTCGCAGCCGCACCCGCATTAACAGGCACAGCGGTGCAGGCCATAGCTGCAAGACCGAGTGAAGCCACAACAGCTGCAATTCTTTTGTTTTTCATATATTTTTCCTCCTTAAAATATATACATTGTTTTTATATTCCGCGCATCCTCATCGTGAACACCACAGCTCCCCTGACGTCCTTTAGCGGTATACCGCCGTATGTTCTGCTGTCAGAGATGTCGCTGCGGAAATCGTTCATAACGAACACGCATTTGTCAGGAACTTTGTATGGGTAAGTTATCGCCGAGCCCTCCGGCGAAGTCTGGTAGACTGCGTTTTCAGAGATCGGATAATCGTTGACAGTAATGAAGTCGTTGAATATTGCGACCTCATCGCCGCCAAAAGCGATAACGCGTCCGAATTTAGTTTTGCCGTCCTTTTTGTAGACGATCATCGTACCTTCCTTGAGATCGGCACGGCGGTAAGTCAGGCAGAAGTCGCCGTCCTTTATTGAGGGATAAGCGCTGTTGGTATGGCAAACAAAAACGCCTGCGATGAAAGTAAAAACGAACCACAGCACGAAAGCGGTAACGGCAAACTTTATACCGAATGAAACAGCGTAGTGTTTTGCTGTACGCTTTTTCTTCGGCTTTACAGCAGCAGCCGGTGCACTGCTCTGAACATCATCGGCGTTTTCAGAAGCCTTTTCAGCAGAAATATCATTCTCGGTCACCAGATCCCTCCCTAAAAAACAAAAATCACCTCAACAGAGCATAATGCCGCACGGCGCACCCCATTGAAGTGATAATATAGCTTTATACAAGTATGCTGCTTGTTTGCAATGTCACCTGTTAACAATGGGCATTTCGCCTTTGTTGATACAGCTCTCTTTTAGTCTGTTGCAGCATTAATATCTATTTTTATGTATGCTGCCTGATTTTTAAAACTCCAAAGCCTATTATACTACTATAAATAAGCAATGTCAACCATTTACAAGTAAAAAACACATTTTTAAACAAATCGCAGATCTATCGTTAAAATACAGAACAAAATATCATCCAGCGCGCAAATTTCGACTGAAAACACACAATAAATGTTGAAAACGCTGTCCAAAAATCCTGTATTCTGAAAATTAACCTAATTTTTAGAAATAAAGCTATTGATTTAGATTTAGATTTGTGGTATACTATAAAAATGGACTGTTTCAATTATGCACCTTTTACATAAAAGCTGCAATGCGGCAAGGTCGGAAGCCGGCTTTCTTCTGCCGGATCTCCCCTGCCGCCCTCAGATATATTAATCACCTTCAAGGAGGTAACGCTATGGAAATTATCAACGAAATAGCAGCAAGGATCCGCGAACTGCGCGAGGTCTGCGATTACACACAGGAAAAGCTCGCCAAGGAACTCGACCTTACTACAGAACAGTACGCAGCCTACGAAGAACACGGTGACTTCCCGATCAGTGTGATCTACGAGATCGCCAACAAGTTCGGCGTCGATTTCAACGAACTCGTTACCGGCGAACCGAGCCGCATCGACACATATCACGTCGTGCGCCGCGGCAACGGAAAGAGCATCAGCAGATATGAAGGTTACAGATTCAAGGATCTTGCTTTCCGCTATGCAGACAAGATAATGCAGCCGCTCCTCGTGACCATTGAGCCTTCGGACGAGCCTGCAAAGCTTGTAAAACACGCAGGTCAGGAATTCAACCTTGTGCTCAAGGGAACTATCGCAGTCGTCTTTGAGGATCAGGAAATAATCCTCAATGAAGGCGATTCTATCTACTTCAACCCCACTTACGCACACGGACAGCGCTGTGTCGGCGACAGCAAGGCAAGATTTCTTACAGTTATCGCCGAATAATCAAGTTTTTGACTGCAATACAAAGGAGTTTTAAGTGAAATGCTTTTAGACCGTTATCTTCCCCGTATTGAATTTGATTCATACGAGGATTTCGTAAAGAATTACCGTGTAAATGTTCCCGAGGACTTCAACTTCGGCTGGGACATCGTTGACGAATGGGCAAAGCAGGAGCCCGATAAGAAGGCTCTCGTATGGCTCAGTCACGACAAGAAGGAGCGTACCTTCACCTTCACAGATATCTCAAAGCTCTCGAACCAGACCTGCCACTATTTCCGCAGCTTTGGTCTGAAGAAGGGCGACGTCGTTCTGCTGATACTCCGCCGCCGCTGGGAATACTGGGTAATAGCGACCGCTCTGCATAAGCTCGGCGTTATCCTCATACCCGGAAACCTCCTCTTCACGACTCACGATATAGCTTACCGCGGCAATATGGCTGGCATCTCCGCTATTATCGCCTGCGACGACGAATACATAAGAACTCAGATCGAAGGTGCAGCACCTCAGATAACCACTCTGAAAAAGAAGATAGCTGTTGCCGAGCCCCGTGAGGGCTGGGACTTCTTCGAGGACGAGATCGCAAAGTATCCCGATACTTTCGAGCGTCCCACCGGCGAGGAGGCTACAAAGGCATCTGATACGATGCTCATATACTTCACCTCCGGTTCGACTGGTATGCCGAAAATGGTCTGCCACAACTTCGCACACCCCCTCGGTCACATCGTAACTGCAAAATACTGGCATCAGGTACAGGAAAATAAGCTCCATATGTCTATTTCCGACTCCGGCTGGGCTAAATTCGGCTGGGGCAAGATATACGGACAGTGGATATGCGGCGCGATACAGTTCGCATATGACTTCACCGGCAGATTTAACGCAAAGGATATTCTCGAGGTAATCAGCCACTACAAGCTGACTACATTCTGCGCTCCGCCTACGATGTACCGCTTTATGCTCCAGGAGGATATGACTCAGTACGACCTCTCCAGCATACAGAACTTCTGCAACGCCGGCGAGCCCCTCAACCCCGAGGTTTTCAACCGTATCTACGAGCTCACCGGCAAGAAGATGCGTGAGGGCTTCGGTCAGAGTGAGGGCACAGTTCTCATTGCTAATTTCCCGTGGATAGATCCTAAGCCCGGTTCGACCGGAAAGCCCTCTCCGCTCTACAATATCAAACTCCTCCGTCCCGACGGAACAGAGTGCGAGGACGGCGAGGAAGGCAGCATTATGGCTTGCGGCATCAACAAGTCCCACCCGACCGGTCTCTTCTGCGGCTACTACAAGAACCCCGAGCTCACCGAGGCTGTTCTCGGCGGCGAAAACTACGACACCGGTGACGTTGCGTGGCGCGACTCAAAGGGCTATTACTGGTTCGTCGGCAGAAATGACGACGTTATCAAGTGCTCCGGCTACCGTATTGGACCTTTCGAGGTAGAGAGCGCTCTCCTCACTCACCCGGCAGTAGTTGAGTCAGCTATAACAGGTGCTCCCGATCCGATACGCGGACAGGTAGTAAAGGCGACCGTAGTTCTCGCAAAGGGCTATTCACCGTCACCCGAGCTCACCAAGGAGCTTCAGGATCACGTCAAGAAGGAGACTGCTCCTTACAAATATCCGCGTGTTATCGAGTATGTTGACGAGCTCCCCAAAACTCTCGGCGGAAAGATCAAACGTGCTATGATCCGTCATAAGGACGAAGAAAACGAAAAATAAGCCGCAGGGTTATTCCCCGACGGCATACAAAAAGCCCGGTTATCCGGGCTTTTTGATTTATATACAATAATAGAACAGAATGGGCGCACGGAATTCGCCCCTACAACTGACCTCTGACTTCTCATTTCTGATCTCTGATCACAAAATACACGCCTGAGCGGTCGCGCCGGTTTTCACCACAAGAACCGGTGTTCCCTCAGCGACCTTAGCATAGTCTTTCTGGGAGATCTGTATATTCTTGTAGATAACACGCTCACCGCTGTCGGGCTTGACCGAGATAAGGTAGGTCCTTGCGGTATTCTTTCCTGTACCGCTTCCGCTGCCGATACGCTCATACTTGAAAACAGCAATGCCGGTCATAACCTGCGGTGTACCGCTCAGTATCCTGAACACTGTAAATATGAGCACAGCCGAAAGTACAGCCATAATCAGCGCTGCGGTGATGCTTTGTCCGGTGACGAATGCGAAAACGGTAAAGGCAGTGAACACAACTGCGCCAGCGATGAAAAGAGCTGCCGTTTTTCTCCTGACAGCCGCTGCTATGGAAGCCTGTTTCGCATCAGCCGGCTCGTGATAGACTATCTGTGAAGCGTTTTTAGACTCGTGGTCAGCGTATTTCGCCGAGACCTCCTGCATATTGCTCACAGCCGAGACCATATTTGCCAAATTTTCACTAAAACTCATATCTTACCTCCAAAGCATAAATTTAAAATATTATACATCAAAACCTGTGATTTGTCAATCCCCTGATAAAGCTCCGGAGCAATTATAGTTTCAGGATTGAAGTTTTCGCTCTGATGTGCTATAATATATGTGAAATTAACACGATATACCGGAGGTACAGTTTTGAAGATACTTATCATTGAGGACGAAAAGCTGCTTGCTAATTCCCTGAAGCTGATGCTCGGTTCAAAGGGCTTTGAGACTGATGCGGTCTACGACGGGGAAAGCGGTGAGCAGTACGCTATGCTGGACATATACGACCTGATAATACTCGACGTTATGCTCCCGAAAAAGAACGGCTATCAGGTCGCTAAGTCGATACGCGCTGCACACAATACCACTCCCATACTTATGCTGACAGCAAGGTCAGATATCGAGGACAAGGTTCAGGGACTTGATTCAGGCGCTGATTACTACCTCACAAAGCCCTTTGATGCAAGGGAACTTCTTGCGTGTGTGAACGCTCTGCTGCGCCGTCAGGGCTCGCAGGTGAACGAGCTATCCTTCGGCAATACGCGGCTCGATATAGAGTCGGCTTCGCTGATATGCGGTGAAAACAGTGTCCGTCTTTCCGCGAGGGAGTTTGAGGTCATGCGTATGCTTATGACGTCGGGAACGAACCACGTCTCGAAGGAAACTCTCCTCACAAAGGTCTGGGGCTATGACTCAAACGCTGTCGAGAACCACGTCGAGGCGTATGTGAGCTTCCTGCGCAAAAAGCTGTCGAGCATAGGCTCAAATGTCCGTATCGAAACTGCACGCCGGCTCGGCTATCATCTGGAGTGTGAGGAATAATGCTGAAACGTCTCAGGATAAAGTTCATTGCAGTTATTATGAGTATCGTTACTGTGCTTTTCGTGGTGATATTCGGTCTCGTACTTCACCTGACAAAGCAGAATATCGAGCGTGAAAGCGTGCAGATGATGCGGAGTCTCGCTTTCCGACCGCCGGTAGCTTCACCGGTGCACAAGCCGGACAATGTTCCGAAGAATATCCGTCTCCCCTTCTTCACAGTGGACATTAACAGCGACGGAGAGATCACCGCGTTCGGCAGCGACTATTACGACCTGTCAGATAAAGAGATGCTCCGCAGGCTCGTGGACGCAGCGAATGAAAGCTCCTCCGAGACCGGCATCATCTCCGAGTACGACCTGCGCTATATGAAGTTCGACAACGGACGCAGGAGCTCAATCGTTTTTGCCGATATATCGAGCGAAAAAGCAATGATAAGGGGGCTTATCCGCAACAGTATCATCATAGGTCTGATCGGATATGTGGTTTTCTTCTTCATAAGCCTGCTGCTTGCAAAATGGGTAACGAAGCCGGTCGAAAAGAACTGGAACGAGCAGAAGCAGTTCATCGCTGACGCCTCCCACGAGCTGAAAACTCCCCTGACCGTCATTATGACAAACGCCGAAATGCTGAGCGATAAGAAGTACACCGAGAGCGACCGCGAGGGCTTTACAAAGAATATCCTCTCCACCTCAAAGCGTATGCGAGGGCTGGTGGAAAGTCTCCTCGAGCTTGCACGTCTCGACAGCAGCAAAGCTCCCCTGAAAACCAGTACGTTAGATCTCAGCAAGCTCATAAACGACTGTATACTGCCGTTTGAGCCGCTTTTCTACGAGAGCGGTCTGGAGCTCTCCGCGGATATCGACGATGGGATAAGCCTCGAAGGCAATAAGGACAAGCTGAGACAGGTCGTGAACATACTGCTCGATAACGAGCTGAAATACTCCGATCCTGCCGGCAGTGTCACAATTAAGCTGAAACGCCAGTCGTCAAGCTGTCTCCTGTCCGTTTCAGGCGCCGGAGCACCGATAAGCAAGGAGGACTGTCAGAATATCTTCAAGCGTTTTTTCCGCATAGACCGGTCAAGGAACGACGTTCAGAGCTACGGCCTCGGCCTCCCGATAGCACAGAGCATCATCAGCGAGCATCACGGAAAAATATGGGCAGAGAGCTCCGACGGACTCAACACCTTCTGCGTTTCACTCCCAAACTGAACAATAAACTGAACGGTAGCCAACTACGTTGCATTACCTTCAAAGTGTTTCCGCTGCTTTATAAAATGATAGCCGCAAGTCTCCCTGCGGCTATTTCCATTTCTATTTATCTCAAAGAACGCTGTACTTGTATCCGCGGCGCTGCTGTTTAATTAAAGAGTTATGTCAGAGCTGCCGTGTATATCACGTTTCAAGACCAAGCGAAAACGTTAATTCGTCAGATTTCGCCATAGTCCATATCCATAGCTATCTAATGGCTTAAAATGCCTATCACAGCCTTGAATGCCGCAAGCAATACGTTAGCTGTTATCCCGATAAAGCTGCATATACTTCTATATTGACATCACCATAATGATACAGCAGCTTTCATTATGCCGCTTCACTTCTGGTGAGGTCGCGTACCCAGTAATACTTTTTATAGTGCCTGTAAACGGCAGGGAGCTTGATTATCTCGTCGATATTGATGAGGGTATATACTGTGAGGACGGGCAGCTTCAGTACAAAAGCCGCAAAGAGTCCTATCGGGACGGTAACAGCCCACATCGTTATGGAGTCGCAGATAAAGCCGAAGCGCGAGTCGCCTCCGGAGCAGAATATACCGGCGATAGTGGTCATATTAACGGCTTTTCCCACAACGTAGTAGGAGCAGACCACCAGCATATATTTCAGGTAATGTCTGGCAGTGGGAGTGAGGGTGGGGATAAGACCGAGCATAGGTATCGTCAGGAGAATGACTCCGCCTGTGATAAAGCCGCTTATTATCGCTATTTTGCAGAGCCTTGCACCGTATTCCTTTGCCAGAGCGAGGTTGCCTCTGCCGAGCTCGTTTCCGACCATTATCGAACCGCCGCTCGCAACGCCGCTGCAAATACATATCAGGAGCTGCTTGACGATATTTGCGATAGAATTTGCGGCAACAGCGTCACTGCTGAGGTGTCCCATAATGACGGAGTACATCGTGAAGCCGCAGCCCCACATAAGCATATTGCCGAGGACAGGTGCAGCAGCCTTTATGTAGTCGCCGAGGAGAATGTGGTCGGGGCTGAGCATATTTTTCAGCTTTATCATTATGTCGTTGTTCTTCAGCATCACGGCTATCGCCCACGCAAGCTCGACGACCTTTGATATGACGGTCGCGGCAGCCGCACCGGCTATTCCCATATGGAAGCCGTATATCAGCAGGGCATTCAGCAGGATATTCAGTCCCATAGAGACGGCGCTTATGACGGCGCTGTGTGTAGCCTGACCGCAGTTTTTCATAACTGTGAGCCATATCTGTGAGACTCCGAGCAGCAGGTGGGTGACGCCCACTATCCGCAGATACCCGGCGCCGAGGGAGATGAGTTCGCTGTCGGAGGTGAATATCCTCATCAGCAGATTTGGGAAGCTGACGGACATAAATGTGAACACCGCCGAGACTATCATCGAAAAATCGAGAGAGATACCGAGTATCCTTTCGACGGCGCACTTGTCGCCTTTTCCGAAGTACTGGGCGGAGAATATCGACGTTCCGGCTGTGATACCGAAGATAAACAAAGAGTAGACGAACATTACCTGTCCGGCGAGAGAGACGGCAGCCATTGAATTCTGGCTGAGGAAGCCGAGCATAAAGGCATCGGAAGCGCTTACGAGAGCCGTCATAAACTGCTGGAAGGCTATTGGTATCACGAGCGTGGTCAGTTTTTTACCGAAAGTGTCTTTAACTATATTTACCACGTCCTTCAATATGATAATACTATTATAGCGGCAAACTTCATTTGATGATACAAAAATATTGCGGAATTTTATTATATTTGTCCCAAAACTTGCTGAAATGAAAATGCGTTAAGTCAGGGTGTGAGAAGGAGAGAGTTTACATTAAGTATATCACGCAATTAACAAAAATTCAATAAAATCTATGTAAAATTTCAGGCAAAAACAGAAAAGCCGTACCAGACAGAAATGCGGTACGGCTTTTCGTGAGTAATAAAAAATGGAGAGTGTGGATATCGTTATTTTTCCATTCGCTCGATGCCTCCGAGATAGAGCTTTGTGGATATGAAGCAGGAGACGCAGTACATCGGCACCGCTGCTGCTGCGAACCTTACAGCGGTGGAATTCTTGCTGATGTCTGACAGTTTATTCATAAATTTTTCGGTGAATTCCTCCTCGCTGCCGAGCCACGAAATGTCTCCGAACATCAGGTAAACAGCGCAGAAGAGTATTATCAGGACGAACAGCCCCGACTTTACATAGGCACCGTTCTTTGAACCGAATGCGAACGCACACGGCAGCTCCACAGACAGCATTATCAGCGTTATGCTGACAAGTATGATGAGAACACCGCTGATGCTGCTTGCCTCATCGTTGAGCTGGCGGACCAAGAAGTTCTGTGCATAGCTCAGAGCAAAGCCGAGCATCAGGACACCTGCTACAAAGATGTATTTTGCGGCGACCTGCTTTGCGATGCCGTGCGGCATAGAGACGACGAAATAACCCCATTTCTTTCGTTCGTCAGTCTGAATGAAGTTGATCGCGAAAGCAGCGATCGTGAAGAATACTGATGAATAGAGCAGAAGATATACTGCTCTCATTCCTATAAAATCTATATCATGGCTTTTTACGTCTGCGGAAAACATCACTGCATTGAAGAAAAGCACTATGCTCAGTGCGAGAATGAGCCATTTCAGGTTAGTGCGTATGTCCTTGTATAAGAGTCCTAACATCAGCTGCCCCTCCTTCCGAGAGCCTTTACGCTGCGGCGGTAGGAAAGATATACGAGCGCAGCACCGGCAATTGCGAACAGCCAACAGAAATGTGTTCCCACCCAGCGGAGATTTGCGAAAAAGTCATTGGCGAAATCGCTGAACATAGCGTCGGGGACTTCTTTTTCGCTGCCTTCCTCCGCAAAGAGGTCGTAGCCCCTGTCCTTGAAATATATGTACATTAGTCCGATAAAACCGAATGCTATGCCGAGATAGCCGACGATGCACACTGCCGCGATCATAGCCGCGCAGACCTTCGGATTGCGGAAACGGTAAGTGTTTGAAAGGTGTATGCAGGAGGCGACGAATACGAACAAGCCGATAATTGCTATATACAACAGGTATTTCAGGTCGATGTCCTCGCCGAATATGGCGCAGGCGATGAAGTAGTTCACCCAGCCCGCGAGAGTTGCTGCCCCGAAGAGTATCAGGTAGAGCAGATACACCGAGCCGACTATCTGCTTCTCGGTGAGCGGCAGGGTGTGGGAATACTGCCTGAAACGGCATTTCTCATCGTTGAGCACCTGCACTGTGAACGCGGAGGCGTACAGTATGAACGGAAATCCGAGCGCCATAACTTGGAAAATGGTGCTCAGGAGCATATCCCTGCCCTCCATATCAGCGACGTTGCCGCATACAGAGGAGATCCTCACCAGTACGCACATAATGAACAGCAGTGCATATGCGCTCAGCGATATTATGCGGAATTTTATGGAAAGGAAGAGTTCCTTGTATATGAGACCTTTCATTTATTTCCACTCCTTTTTCCCGCGGTTGACATAGTATACCATTATGTCGTCGAGTGTGGCGTTGTCGATGACGGCGCCGGAGTATTTCCTTTCGCAGGCATTCCTGTCGCTCACGAGGAGCTCTGCTCCGAACTCGGTCACGCGCGCCGAGATGAAGTCCTCACGGCTGACGGCGGCGTAGTCCTCCTTGGTACACTTCATAATGCCGTGTGATGCGAGAATGTCGTCCTTATAGCCCGAAATGAGTATCCTTCCGCGGTCGATGAAGGTAACGCTGTCGGCTATTTTCTCGAGGTCGGAGGTGATGTGGGACGACATCAGGATAGAGTTGTTCTCGTCCTGAAGGTACTCCATAAATATGTCAAGTATCTCGCTGCGGACTACCGGATCGAGCCCTGTTGTCGCCTCGTCCATTATGAGGAGCTTCGCCTTGTGTGAGAGCGCGGCGGCTATCTGGAGCTTCATCTTCATACCCTTTGAGAACTTGCCGAACTTCTTCTTCTCAGGGAGCGCAAAGCGCTTTAAATAGCCGAAGAACGCGTCGCTGTCCCAGCTGCTGTAAATGTTGGAGAGTATCTTGTTGAGCATTCTGGCATTGAGCTGTTCGTGGAAGGGAAGCTCGTCAAATACCGCGGATATATCGCGCTTTATAGCTATCTCGTCCTTTACGGCGTCGAGCCCCAGCATCTTCATTTCGCCGCTGTCGGCTTTTATGATGCCGAGCAGGGAGTTTATCGTAGTGGACTTGCCGGCACCGTTTTGCCCGATAAAGCCCATAATGCTGCCTTTCGGGACGGTGAAGCTGACATTGTCGAGCGTGAAGCCGTCGAAGTGCTTGGTAAGACCTTTTATCTCGATAGCATTTTCATATGCTGCCATAGTAATTCCTCCTTGAGCGAGCCGGGAAGCTCACTCGCCATTGTAGATAATATCGACAAGCTCGTGTATCTCTTCGGCAGTAATGCCGCCGGTACGGGCTTTGTCACACGCCTGAGCGATGAGCTGTTCGGTCTGACGGAGGTATTCCTCCCTGACGAGCTCGCGGTCCTGTCCCTTAACGAAGCTGCCTTTGCCGGTCTGGGAGACGATAAATCCGTCGCGTTCGAGCTCTTCGTAGGCGCGTTTTGTAGTAATGACGCTGATTCGCAGAGACTGAGCAAGTGCGCGCATAGACGGGAGGGCGTCCCCTTCCGAGAGCTGACCGCTCATTATCTGAGCCTTGATCTGTGAAACGATCTGCTCGTAGATAGCTTCACCAGAAGAATTTGAAATAATAATATCCATAGTGATCACCATATTGTATATACTTGATATACACATTATACACTGTATACACACACTTGTCAATACCCTTTTGCAAAAAAATCCGGAAAAATTTTCCCCGGACAGCAGAAAAGCCGCAAAGAAGCGAACTTCCCTGCGGCTTGCTTTTACCGTTTATCGGATATTACTGAATGACTGTGTATGTAGAATTCCTCCTGACTGGGCTGCCAAGCCTTGACCTTCGGCGGCTGGAACTTTTTGTCGTATTCATCGACAGCAGCCTCGTCACTGCACGGAGCATCGGCGTCGTTCTGATGATAGAACCACTTTCTGCCGTCGAACGTTCCCTTGACGAGCTCCTTGACGAGCAGAGGCGCGGGGTACACATCGCCCTCAAAGCAGACGTTGTACCTGAAGCAGCTCTTGTAGCCGCGGGCAACGTAGTTATCGGGGTTGCCGAAGTTGATAACGACATCGTAGCCCATTTCACGGGCTCTGTCGAACGTGTATTCAAGCAGTGCCTTGCCGTAGCCCTGACGCTTGTAGTCGGGGTGTATGCAGATAGGTCCCATAGTGAGGACGGTTTTCTCATTGCCCTTTTCGTCGGCGAGCTTTGACTTTGAGTACATTACGCAGCCGATGACCTTGCCTTCAGTTTCGATAACGTAGTCGAGCTCAGGGATAAAGGCTTCGTGCTGTCTGAGAACGTGAATGAAGTAGTGCTCACAGCAGCCGGGGACACTGAGGTTCCAGAAAGCCTCACGGGCGATGTTTTCTACTGTATGGTAGTCGTTTTCTGTTTCCAAACGGATTATATAGTCATTTTTATTCATTGTTTTTCCTCCTGAAATTGCTGACAAGACACGGGAGGCTTGTGTGAGACAGTATTCGCAAACCTTCCCGTTTACGCTGCTATCTCCATTTTAGTTGTATTCTTCAAACAAAGAACTCCTTGATAATAAAATATTCAGGCATTGCCTGTGAACGGCTCTTCCAGCACGTTCTGCGGACATTATAGCACATATTTTCGGGCTTGTCAAGGCGTTCGGCAAAAAAACGACCGCCCTTGCGATAAGAGCGGTCTGAGTTCATATCAATCAACTAATGCAAAAACTTTACCGGTACGGTCGGTATATACTTCGACATCAGGTCCGTCGTGTTTTCCGATGCCGTAGAACAGAAATCTCATATACTTGCCGTCTTTTACATAGTCGTCAGTGATATGGGTGTATGACTCCGGGAGAGTGTCAGTCGGGTGCCATATTGCAAAGTTCTGATTGCTGTTGAATTCATAGCCGGTTTTTAATCCGTGGTTCTCGCCGGTATTATAAACATATTTATTTGCTTCTTGGATGGCTTTTTCAAAATCAATGCCCATATCATCAGAAGGCTCAAAGCTGCCCTTATTGTAAGGAATATCGAGCGAATGGAAATCAGGCTGTATTTTCAGATCTCCGTCTCCAATGGAAGAACGTACTGCTCTCCAACGTCCGTCGCTCATTTTCTCAAAGCATAAGCAGATAGTGGAAGCATAATCACCGTATTCGTTTGTTGCCTTGTATACTCTTTCCCACATAAATGAGTACGGAGTAGCGTAGTATGATCTGTCACTGATTATCTCTTTCCATCAGTCAGGATCAAATCTTGATGTGTCTCGCATTGAGTAGACTGCACCGTTGTACCATATTGAATAAAATATCAAATTCTCAGAGATAACAGAGTCCGGAGCATAGCTGCTTAAATCAGAGGTTACAGGTAATTTATCGTTATTGTAGTAAGACTCGAGGTAGCTGGCGTAGTGATCAATATAGTCCTGATAGCTGTCAAAGTGAGGCTCATCCAATCTGTAGTAAGTGAAACCGCGGTAGTACGAATTGCCTTCTTTTTTCACATTTTCATCAGGATCGTCAATGTCATAAGATTGATCAGGAGCATCTCCGATATGCATCCAGAAAGTAACCTTATCTGAATTTGGATCTATCTTGTTGTAGAGAAAATGCTTATTTGCTTCAATGTATACCTTGCTGTACTCCTCGAACATACTGCGCATCTCGTCCTCAGAGAGCCTGCTGTCTGCTGTATCGGTCGAAACAGGCTGTGTTTCTTCGGGAGCAGATGTTGTAACGGCAGCGGTAGTTGTGAGCTCGCTTTCGGTCACGGCGGCTGCGAGAGTTTCTGTAACAGGCTGCGTCGTATATGCTGTGGTCACATCTGTAACGGCAGCTGTTGTGAGCTGAGCAGTACCGGTCTGTGTGGCTGCCGGAGCCTCGGAAGGCGCTGCCATTTTCGGTTTAAGGACGATAGCTGTCCCTATTCCTCCTGCGATAAGAGCAACGGCTGCTGCGGCGCAGAGCACCTTGTGCCATACGGGGCGGTGATATCTGTCAACGCCGCCGACGCTTGCAGCGAAATCGTCAGTCTCACTGCTGTTGTTATTCATTAATTCATCAAATTTTTTCTCACTCATTGAAAACACCCTATCCTTAGTGTCACTGTCTGACGAATACGGGAGGAGCTTTTCAACGATGTCATCATCCGCATTATCAAGTATGCTGAGATCAATTTTTTTCATAGCTGTCCCTCCTTTATACCTCTTTCCGCGAGTGCAGCCCTGAGCTTGTCTGCAGCTCGTTTCACCCTCATTCTTACTGCCGAGGGCTTCATAGAAAGAAGCTCTGCGATCTGGTGTGAACTCTTATCGTAGTAGAACTTCTGGATAACAATGGTCGAATCCGGTTCTCCGAGAGACTCTATGCAATCCGCCACTATCCTCTGCAATTCCCGCTTGTCATTATCAGCTTCCAGATCATCGTCAGAACTTACGCCGGAAAACGTTTCGTCGTCCAGCGACAGTGTTCTTCCTGTTTTGCGGGAGAGGCTCCTGAAGCGGTCTATGCCGGTCCTTTTGGCGACAGTGCTGATGAAGCCCTTGAGATCACCGCTGACAGGCTCTTTCTCGAGACTGAAAAAGACCTTAGCAAAAATGTCGCTTATACATTCCTCTATGTCCTCGCGGCTGCCGGCAAGACCAAGACGGTTTGCAGCGATAGCGGCGACGTAGTTGTAGTATTCGTCAAAAAGCAGCTTGTGAGCAGTGCTCCGTGACTTTTTCAGCTTTGCAGCGAATTCTTCACCTTTCAAGGACGATCCCTCCCTTGCGTTGATATTACTGCGTACAGCAGTTGTTTGAGCTTCCATGGCAGCTTTCACTATATACAGTCGTACATTTCAGCGCTGCTGTCACTTTTTTTCGTAAAAATTCAATGTTTTTTTAAAGTATATAAATGTTTATAGTTTATCCGTTGACTTTAAGTCATTTGTATGTTATAATTATTATAGGTAATATATAATAATGTGTGGGAAATATTTTTATATAGATAAATATTTATTATAAATATAAACAGGCATTATACCCTTAGGCAGGTATTTGCCTTAAGAATTTCAGTATTTTTCTTCCCTTTGCACTAAGGAGGACATAATTATGAGAGAGAAAAATGCTCCCGGCAAAAAGAAGAGTATCATCGAAAGGACTCTGGACAGCCTTTCTGACCGCAATAAAGCCCCTATGGCAGCCTATGTTGTGCTCGCTGTATTGTACATCGTCTGCTCTGCGATCGTTACCCTTACCGCTGACAACGGTAATGCGCTGAAGATCGGCGGAGGAACTGTTGCGGTATACGCTTTCGCAGGCGTATTTTCTGCGCTTTCCAATATTTTCATAATATTCATCGTCCTGTTCTACGGCAAGCTCGGCTTCCGGACGGCGATGGTGTTCCTTTGCGTACAGCTTCCTATGATAATATCCGGCATCTTTATCCGCGGAAACTACGCGAGCCTTCCCGGACTCGTTACTGATATATTCACTATCATAGCTATCATTATGCTGTACAAGAACAACGAGAGAGTTGACCGATATCAGCGTAAGCTCCGCGATCAGGCGGTAAACGATATGCTGACAAACCTCCCGAACCGCTTTGCCTGTTCAGAGCTGATAAACGACCTGATAAAGCACGGCGAGAAGTTCACAGTCGTTTCGATAGACATCAACAACTTCAAGAGCATCAACGACACTATGGGCTTCAAAGCCGGAAACAGCGTTCTCATCGAGATAGCTTCAAGGTGGGAAACCATCGCGGACAGCGGTCTTTCGAGCACCCTCGACTTTATCACAAGAGTTGCCGGAGACGAGTTTGCGCTCATTATCCGCAATTACCGTTCTGAGGACGACGTCGTGAAAACTATCAGGCAGTACGAGGCTGCACTCGGAAACCGGGTAACTGTTGACGACTGCGACATCTATATCACAGCGAGCTTCGGCTATGCTGAGTTCCCGACAGACGCGGATAACTTCGACAGCCTGTTCTCGTATTCCAATGCGGCTATGGCTGAGGTCAAGCGTCAGAACAGCAGCGACCATATCCTGCGCTTTTCGTCTGAGCTCCTTAAAGCCGGACGCACCCTCGAGATCGAGCACAAGATCAGAACTGCCCTCGATGAGGACACTATCTACTTCCAGCTTCAGCCGCAGTTCGACCTTTCCCACAAGCTCCGCGGCTTTGAGGCGCTTGCGCGTATCAAGGACTCTGAGGGCAACAACATCAGCCCCGGCGAGTTTATCCCGATAGCTGAAAAGGTCGGTCTTGTCGATAAGATAGACGGAGCTGTTTTCAGAAAATCTGCTGAATTCTTCGGCGAGCTCCTCAGAAAATCGCCGTCCTCCGATGTTACACTCAGCGTAAACGTCTCCGTAAGACACCTTATGAAGAACGACTTTGTTGAGGAGATACGCAGCATCGTCGAAAACAGCGGTGTTCCTGCCTCACAGCTTGAGATCGAGATCACCGAGTCGATAATGATAGACTCTGCCGACAAGGCTCTCCAGTGTATCAAGGAGCTCAAGAATATGGGTATGAAGATCGCTATCGACGACTTCGGCACAGGCTATTCTTCACTGAGTTACCTCAATAAGTTCCCGGCAAACCTCCTCAAGATAGACAAGTCCTTCATCGACAAGATGAACGCCAGCGACTCCTCAAAGAAGTATGTTGCAGCGATCATCTCTATCGGTCACATTATGAATTTCGATGTTATTTCCGAGGGTGTCGAGAAGGAGGAGCAGCTCGAAACTCTCCGCGAGATAGGCTGCGACTACATACAAGGCTATATCTGGGGACGTCCGCTCCCTACTGAGGACGCTGAAGCGCTCTATCTGAACGCTGTCTGATGTTCAGGCTTATCAATGAATATGCAGGGCAAGGTTAATTCCTTGCCCTGCTTTTTTGCTCTTATTTGTATTCGATAGTTACTGTATGCTCGATCTCTTCACCGTTTATGATAACATTCAGTCTGCCGTTTTTGACAGTGAAGTTCTTATCGGAAGCGGAGGTCGCCTTGTTGAGTGCCGACCTGACATCAAGACGGGTATCTGAGTCGGTGAGCTGAATGAAGGTCTCTGCCTCATTGTATCCGCCCAGCGCAAGGGCTTCCTGACCGATAGCATCGAGCTTGAGGTGAGAGTCGCCGAGGTTGATCTCTGAGGCTCCGTAGAGCGCTCCGAAACAGGTGGAATTGTCCGCCATAATGTTCAGCACGAGACTGACCTGATCGGTCCGCACAACAGCCTTGCTGCCGCGGAGAGTTCCGAATACGACCATATACTTGTTGTGCGAGTAGAATTTCACCGAGCTCTTGTACAGGGAGATGTCCGCGTTATTCTCGAGAGAGCCGATGAAGGTTCCGATGCTTGCAGCGCAGTCGGACTCAATGTGGCAGGTGGTTATCGCAAGCTCAGCTTCACCGGTGATAGCGCCTATACCGACAGCTGTTTCGGTGTCGATATTGAGATTGTACTCGCCGCGGTTTATGTGTATCTCGCCGCCTCGTCCGGAGCCTATACATATAGTGCTCTTGCCGCGGCAGCTTATGGTTAAGAGACCGTCCTGTTCGAAGACCAGCTCGCCATGACGAGAGTGGTGATCGTTGCCGATGCCGTAGGACTCGGCTGCGTTGAGCTCGATGTTGAGAGCGCCGTCGCCTTCTATCACGAGCCTTGCTGACTCAGGGACCTGTATTCCGGCTTCAAACAGAGTGTTCGTGCCGACGAGAACGAGCGTGACGTTTGAATTCTCACCGAGCTCGATAGCAGGGCGGTTCTTGACGTTTGTGAAGTAAACGTCCTCGAGCGTGATGCGTCCCCTGTAACCGGGCTCGACGCGCATATGCAGACCTGTTTTCATCTGCGGAGTTCCGATTATGGATATGTCCTTGTAGACCATTTCGTCGTGTCCGATGACTATGTCCGTACAGCCCTTCTTTTCGAGCTTTGCAAGCGGAACGCGGTTGGTCTTGCCGGCGATGTAGATGTGCTTGTTGTCGCCGTCGATGCGCTCCTGATGAAACTGCTTTATCTGACTGCGACACTTTTCGTCTATCTGACGGATAACGTCAGCGGAAGGCTTTGCCGTGTAGAAACCCTGAATGAGGTCAGCGCCGAGGTGTATGACGGTCTGGAGCTCCTCCGCCGTCTCGACGCCCTCCGCAAGAGCCTTGATGCCGTTGTCATGGCAGAAATCTATGATCTCGCGGACGAAGTGCTGCTTCTGGGGGTATTCGTGGATATCGCTGAGGAGGGAGCGGTCTATCTTGACGAAATCCGGCATATAACGCAGGAGATTGCTCACGTTGGAGTAGCCCGTTCCGTAGTCGTCAACAGCGATGTTGATGTGCATTTTTTCAAAGTAGTCCTTCAGCTTTGTAAGCTCGGAGTCCTTCAGCTCGGCTTCCTCAGTGAGCTCAACGACCACTCTTTCAGCGTGGGCGGCAAGGTAATTGTCCAGCTCGTAGGCTGACTCTTCGCCGACGCTGACTCCGGGTATGCTGTTGATAAAGACTCTCGCCTCACCGAAGCGTTCCTCGTTCTGGTCGATATAGCTGAGAACGTTCAGGAAGGTAGCACGTTCAACATCGGAGAGACGTTCCTGCATAGCGGCGTACTTTATGATCGAGAGCGGCGATATCTTGTCCTTTGTGCGTGAGCGCATAAGGGCTTCATAGGCGTAAACACTGCCGTCAACGGCACTTACGATCGGCTGGAAATAGTAGTCGAGGAGGTTGTCGTCGAGTATCTTTGAAACGAGCTGATACTGGTTCTTTTCGGACGTATCAAGTGACTCATAGGCGTGGCTCGTCACCGTGAACTTGCTACTGCGGAAATGCTCGAGCTGTTCCTGCATATGCATCATCTCGAGACTGCGTCTGAGCACCTCGAGCCCCGTGCTGACCGAGCTTATCCAGCGGCGGTAAATATCGTCGTAGCTGCGCAGCTTGCTGCCGTAGCTGACTGCGGCATATCCGAAGCAGTTGTTCTCAAAGAATACCGGCGTGAAGAAGTAGGCGGTCGGGAAGTTGCTGTCGTCGTAGAGCTCCGGCAGCATATCTGCTGTATCGAAAAGCTCGTCTGTGCCGGCGATATTGCTCCGGCGGTCGCTGCAATAGCGTATCGCGTGTATCATCTTCTTCGGGTAGCCGGAATTTTTAATGTGAGCGACCTGACCGCTGTTCTTCCATTCGCCTGCGAGGCAGAGGTGGAATTCCTCCGCACCGCGTATCTGATAGGCGTAGGAGTAGACTGTGTCGAGGTAATCCTGAAGCGAGGTCTGCGAGATAAGGCTTTCTTTCATCGTGCTGAATACGGAATCGTAGCCCTCTTCGGAAATATCCGTGCCCCAGTGCTGGCGTTTTATGTGGTGGACGGGCATAGTTCCGGTTTTACAGCCGCAGCTCTCACCGATGAGGAGCTTGGATCTCAGCCTGAATGATTCCGGAACTTTTCCGTTTATTTTGTCTGAGAGAAATCTGAATGTATACTCGCCGAATTCCTCGGCAGGTATGAGTGCGGACGTTATAGAGCACGGGCTCGTCTGTCCCTCAAATGTCGAATCATAGCCGATAACGGCGATATCCTCCGGCACCTTTATGCCGCGTTCTTCAAAAGCCCGGCAGAGTCCTATCGCCATCTGGTCGTTTGCACAGGCAACGGCGTCCGGCAGCTTCTTTCCGTCCGCGAGGAGTTCCTCAGCGCACAGCTCACCGCTCTGATACCAGAAATCACCGTAGATTATGCGTTCCTCGGACACCGGCAGCCCTGCCTTAGCCATAGCGTCACGGTAAGCCTGAAGCCGCTCCTTGGAGTGCTTGTGCCACTTCTTGCCTGATAGAAAGGCGATGTCGCGGCAGCCGTGGACTTCGATGAGGTGGGTGACGAGTTCAAAGACGTCGGAGTAGCAGTCGGTGCAGATACTGGGGAAGAGGTCGCTCTCCTTTTCAATGACCACAATGGGCTTGTCGAAGATGTCCTTGAGGCGGAGCTCGAGCTTTTCAGCCGCATCTTTGGTCTGTATGCTGTCCTTGAGGATTATCGCGCCGTCAAATTTATCCGGTGCCATAAGACTGAAAATATTGGACTCGCCCTGTTCGCGCTCCGGAGTATCCTGATATTTACGGTACATTGAGAATATACATACATCATATCCGCCGGCAAAGGCATTTTTCAGAAAGCCGCTGATGAAACGGCTCTGGTAGGACTCATCAGCCTGTCCGACAAATAGAGCTATTCGCTTTCTATGATCCTTCATTGTATCCCTTCCTTTGAACGGGTAATAAATTCGATTCTTGAAATGCTGCTGGTGTGATCACAATTAACCATAATATATTATATCATAAGTGTACATATATTTCAAGTAAAACTATTGTATATGTTAAAACGATAAACCTTTCGTGACTGCCAAAATGGCAGGTAATGGAAATGCTGAATAAAGAAGTATATGCGCATTTACCGTGGCAAGCCTTTATGAGGAAAGGTTTCGCCAACAGCGCCGTTCCCCCTTTTCAAAAACTTTATTTTCGTTTTTGCCGTGATAGTACAAATTTAGCGCTACTAATTTTAGTAGCGCTTTGTTTCTTGAAACAGTGTACTGTCACAGTAAAAAACAGATAAGGTATTAGGAAGAGAGTTTGAGAGCGACTCCCCACAGTGTGGGAAATTGTCCGCAAAACAGAAGGGACGCGCTGCCGTCAGCGGAACCCTTTTTTCAAAAGGGTTTCCTCAACAATCCGTATGTTACTTCTATATTGGTATCGCCTTTAAGATGCAGCAGCTCACTTCACGAACAGAGACAGGATATTTCCTAATATCGGAGCTGCACAGAGGATAATAAGTGCTCCGATCGAAACTGCATAGAAGCAGACATAGGCAAAACCGTTGAACGCCTTGACTCCGCATATATCCATTCCCTTTTTTCTGAGCAGCATAACAACCGCGAACAGAATGAGTCCGGCTATGCTTATTACCACGCTTATCCAGAAGCTGTACGGTACAAATCTCATCTTTATCTCTGCGTCCTCACTGCCGAGCTTTATAGCCGTGAACGCTCCTCCGAGCACCGGGGTGATCTCCGTCTTGGTGCCGTTTACCTCAGCACGCCAGTTCTTGTTATACTCTATCGGCAGGAATACATATCTGTCCTGCGGATCATCGACCTTCAGCGAAAGCTTATAGCCGCCGGCTTCAACATCGTAAGCGTGGGGAGCTTCCGAAGCAGACTTGCAAAGCTTATCGAGCTTTTCGAGATCCATAACACCGATGAGCAGTTTGTCAGTACGCTTGTTCTTGGAGTTTACAGAAATACTCACCTTCTCGCCGCTGAATATTCCAAGGAATGCACAGCCGGTGAGGTTAGAGCGCGGATAAACATTATCATCTTCATTTTCATAGGGAAGGCTCGCCGGTTCTCCGTTGACATTCAGGGCGAAAATATCGCTCTTTGAAGAGGTATAGATATACACTGCCGACTCCTTGTCAACGTTGAATTCACCGGAGTAACGGTAGGGCATAAACATATTGCCGTTCATCTCGTTATCATCGGCGGTAACTATGTCCATATAAGTGAATGTGGTGAACAGATCCTCGCTGTCGCCGGAAAGTGCCTTGTAAATACGGTTCTGATAGCTGAACGGACTTTCGTGAGTACGGCTGTCGAGTTCAGTCAGCTCATCACCGGCAAGAATTCCAAACGGGAGAGTATAATTACAGTCATAGATATGGAAGTATTTTGAGTCCTTTGAAAAGGTATAGAGGCTGTTAGCGCTCTCAATGTGCGAATAGACCTTCTTAACGTTGAGAAGAGCGTCAGAAAAAGCCGTTCCGCCGGTATCCATCGTGTAGGTGTAGTTCGAGTCATAACCCAGAGCTCTCATTTCTTCAAGATAGTTCTTGGATATATTGAGAGTCCAGTCGCTGATGCCGGGAACTCCTGACAAAAGGGGCAGATTGACATTTGTATCCATCATATTGAGCATCTTGAAACGCGACAGCTTTCTGTCCTCCATATCAGCGGACTGCCGTATATCCTTGGCAGTATAGGACAGCGAGAGAGAACCCTCAGCATCAGGAGCCACAAGAGCATAGCTGCCCAGAAGTGCCTGAACGGCAGCGATCGAAACGAGGAGCACTGTCCGGAACTTCTTCTCGCAGAACCCGAATAATATGAAGCATGAAGCCGTTGACGCTATGAAAATATATTTATGGAGAACGTAAGTCTCTTTGTCCTCAATGCCGGTGTCCTTCATCTGTATAGCCATTACAGTTATTATTATAGCCGAAGTAGCTGCTGTAATTAGAGACGCATATTCAAGCACACTTTTCAGCTTCTTCTTTTCGACTTTGAAGAGAGGCTTTTCACCTCTGAGACTTGCAAAATATGCCGCGATGTCGCAGCAGACGAAAGCAAGTATGAAGCCGAAGCGATACGGGAAATGAACATACGAGCCGCCGTGCCAGAGAAGATTTGAGCCCTCACAGAATACCGGTATCATCAGCACAACAAGCAGATAAACGAAGAATATGCTCTGCTTATCGAGCTTTTTGCCGTCCTTTTTGCTGCGTATGATATGTGCAAGAAGGGCAGCTATTCCGGCTTCGCAGCCAAAGAGCATAAAACGTTTCTGGTAATCAAAATCGCCGGTTCTCGTAAACAGTATCTCATCGAACGTTTTGTTATATCCCGCTCTTGGAGAGTCCAGAAGCTTCAGCGTACCCGGTATCATCATATAAGCTGCAATAATGTATGACAACAGCGTGAAGATACCGAGCTGAGCGGCTGCTCTGCGGCACTTTGCCCTGTCCTCCGATATAAAGAACATATGCCCGAAAGAGTAGAATATCACGAATACATAGACCATAAAGCTGAGGTAACCGTTCAGTATGAAGCAGAGCAGAGTCATAACGGTATAGCCAAGGAATTTTCCCTCGTTCAGCAGCGCCTTCAGTGCGAGCATCAGCAGCGGGAAAAGTATCATAATGTCCATAAAGAAGATGTTCATATAGTTCTGGACCATAAAGCCGCAGTAGGTATAGAACAGCGAAAACGCGACATTCATAACTGCACCGCAGCGGTAGGTCTTTTTCATATAGACCGACATCGTCAGTGCTGAGAGCATCAGCTTCAGCGCGAGGAAAATGCCCATAAACTGGAACAGATCATCTCGTTTCACGAAGAACAGAAAAACGTTCATCGGATTGAGTCCGTATGTCGTATAGTTTGAAAGGCAGTCGCAGGAAGCACCGTTGTACCAGTCGAAGAAGAGCGGTGCCTTGCCGTGGAGGAATTCGTGAGCGTGGGTGTATTCAGGAATATACTGAGGTCCCATATCGTAAAAGGCTATACTGCCGTTTCCGAAAGGGTAAACTCCCTTCAGCATATAGACTATGAATAGTATTGCGAGTGCCGCAAGCGGAGCTATGAGGTACTCTTTATTGCGTTTGATACGATCCATCATTATCTCCTTAACAAAGGGTAATATTAATCAGGCTGTCAGCCCGGAAGCAGCTGCTTTCAGGTCAGCAGCCGAAAAATGCAAGCGCTATCTCGATGACCTTTGCCCTGTCCTCTGGCGTGAGACCGAAGTACATCGGTAGCCTTACAAGACGGTCGCTCTCGCGGGTAGTATACTCGTCTATGCCGTTGAAGCGTCCGTACTTTCTTCCGGCAGGAGCTGAATGGAGCGGTACATAGTGGAATACCGCACATACGCCGTTATTCTTCATATGGTCGATGAAGCGTGTGCGCTCTTCGAGGTCGCGGAGCTTTATGTAGAAGCAGTGAGCGTTGTGGACGCAGTAATCCGGCACCTTCTGGAGCTCGATGATCCCCTGCTCCTCAAGCGGCTTGAACGCTTTGAGGTAGTCGTTGTAGGTGGTCATACGGTCATTGTAGATCTCGTCTGCGTGCATAAGCTGGGCATAGAGATAAGCGGCATTTATGTCGCTCGCAAGATAGCTGTCTCCGATGTCCACCCAAGTATACTTATCCACCTCTCCGCGGAAGAACTTCGAGCGGTTCGTACCCTTTTCGCGGAGTATCTCAGCGCGTTCCATATAGGCGTCATTGTTGACGAGGATAGCGCCTCCCTCACCCATCGAGTAGTTTTTGGTCTCGTGGAATGAATAGCAGCCGAAATCGCCGATCGTTCCGAGAGAACGTCCCTTGTAGCTGCTCATAACGCCCTGAGCTGCGTCCTCTATGACGAGGAGATTATAGCGGCGGGCAATATCCATTATCGTGTCCATCTCACAGGCAACTCCTGCGTAGTGAACGGCTACGATAGCGCGTGTATGCTTGGTTATGGCAGCCTCTATCTTGTTCTCATCGAGGTTCATAGTATCGGGGCGTATATCCGAAAATACGAGCGAAGCGCCGCCGAGTATCATAGAGGTAGCAGTGCTCGAAAACGTAAAGCTGGGGAGTATTACCTCGTCACCGGGCTTGAAGCCGCTGAGTATCGAGGACATATCGAGCGCACTGGTACAGCTCGTCGTGAGGAGGAGCTTCTGCGCGCCGAAGCGCTTTTCGAGCCACTCGGTACAGAGCTTGGTGAATTTTCCGTCGCCGGAGATCTTGTGTGAGAATACCGACTGCTTTATGTATTCGAGTTCATCGCCTGTAAAGGGCGGAATATTGAATGGTATCATAATAAACTCCTTTATATATGTGTATGCTGCCGCGTCAGCTCTTCAGCAGGCTCCGGTAGCGTACCGGAGTCATACCGACAGCGGAATTGAACTGGCGCAGGAAGTATTTGCTGTCGAGGTAGCCGCATTTTTCGGATATTTCCATAATGCTCATCGTGCTTGTGACGAGCTGGTACTTAGCCTTTGCAATTCGGGCATTTATGCAGTCCTTATGGAAGCTCAGCCCGAAGCACTGCTTGTAGACGCTGCGGAAATAGCCTGTGCTTCCGGAAAAGCGTTCGTGGAGCGAAGGCGTGTCGAAGGTGGAGGCAGGCTCCATAAAGATGTAGTCGCGCATCTCGGACATCTCGCGGTAGTGGTTGAGAAGGCGCTTTGCAGACAGGTCGAGCATCAGTTTTTCAGCCTTATCGCTGCATCTGCCGAGCACCTCGCGGTATGTGCCGTCACCGCACTTTTCAGCGGTACACACAAATGAGCCCGCACCGAAGCTCTCCATATACTTCCTGTGCTGGAGAAGTATGGAGACAAGCGAATCTGCAAGGAGCTCCGGCTCTGCACTGCTCTGAACGAGGCAGACAAAGGTATTCGGGTTTATCATTGCGGAAATATCGTGGTTGCCGCAGAATTTTCCGACAGCCTTTGAAGCGTCGAGAACGGCATTTATACGGGTATCGCTCTCTATCTCGGAGACTGTCTCATCGAACAGGCATATTTTCAGCATAACGAGGCAGAGCTCCTTGCCGCTTCGCGGAGAAGCCGAACGGTAAGCCTTTTCCATACCGTTGTCATTGTACATACCGGTGAGGGTATCGCGCTGCGAGGAGAGGTTCTGGCACTTGCTGAGGTACTGTATATCGTTTTTCATACGCAGCAGCTCGAGACCGTTGCAGACGGTCTTGTTCCAGTTGCGGAAGATGTCGTCGTAGGTATCGGGAACGTCGTAGCGTATGACGGTCGAGCCGAAATATTTCTCGCCGAAAAACAGGGGCGTGAAGTAATAGACGGAGGGCTCGTCAAACTTTGCCGGCAGCACCGAGAATTCCATACGGCTCATCTCGAAGGTATCACCTGTCTCCTGACCAGCTATATCCCGGCAGACCATATTGTCCGAGTTGTGCATCTCGGAGTCGTACCAGTCTGCATTGAGACATATAAAAATGTCCTTGGCGTCCCTGATGAGCCATTGCTGCCTGCCGAGAGCCTGAGCGAATTCATCGAGATTGCGGCTGTTTGTGAGGTCCTTGTCGAGCGGACTGAAGAGGTTCCAGTCCTGAAAATCACTCCTCAGCTTCTGCGCATCGAGCTCGCTGATGTACTGCTCGCGGCAGCGTCCGCAGGGACAGCTGTCTCCGGGTACGAGAGAACCTCCGGGCGGGCTGAAATCCCCGAAATTGCCGGTAGTGAGCTTGTCGTGGAGCATACGCACGGCAGCTTTTCCGAGGGCTGAACGGCTTCGGCGGTAGGTAGTGAGAAGAGGGGTATAGAGAATTCTGCGGTCGATGTACTCATAGCCGGTGACGATGATCTGACCGGGCACCGAGATATCATTGCGCGCAAACTCGTCGAGCATACCGTAAGCCATATAGTCGTTGCCGCATACGACAGCCTGCGGCATATGCAGCTCGCCGCTGATGTACTTCTTTGCGAGTTCCTGACCGGAAATCATCCAGAAGTCGCCGAAATGTATCTTGCTCTCGTCAACCGGGATATTGTGCTGGCGGAGAGCCTGCCTGTAGCCGTCAGCTCTGAGGTGCGAGACCTCGATATGGTCCTGTCCTGTGAGCATATCAATGTCTGTGCAGCCGTGGACATCGATGAGGTGCGAGGTAATATCGACAAAATCGTTTTTGTCGTTGGTATTGATGAAGCGGGCTCCGGGCAGGTCGAAAATTTTCTGGTAGGTGCCCACAACAATGATCGGTACTCTCTTTTTCTGACTGAGGAGGTCAGCGATCCTGCGCTTGAGAGCATCGTTGACGAAGGATTCGGCGATGAGTATCACCGCACTTATATCGTCTGAGAGGATATATTCGTAGATATGGTTTTCACACAGGAGTTCTTCATAGAGAACATTCGGGTTGAAAACATTTGAAAACACGGCGGTGTCGTAGCCTAACTGCTGTGCCTGTCCGATAATCCCCTCGAGTATCTGTCTCTGTTCGATACTGTTGGCTTCCGCAGCCATAACACCAAGTATCGGTCGGACTGGTCTTAACATTATTTACGCCTCCGTAAATTTATTTGGATCAGAATATCTATTATAATTATAGAATAAAATTCCACATATGTCAACAGAAACAAGCATATTTTTCTTTTATTTGTCCACCTGATATTCACATTGTGGGTTTACAAGTGGCAAATATTAATATATAATGAACAAGGATAAAAGTGTACTCTGGTCAATTTTGGGCTAAGTACAGTCGTTATCATTAAAAAAGCACAAAACAAATAACATAAGGGGGTAATCCTACAATGAAGATCACACACAAGATCAGATCTGCATTCGCTGGTATTGTTGCAGGTGCAATGATGTTCTCAGTTGCTTCCGCAATGCCGGCTGTCTCTCCTGAAGAGAGTTTCGACGCAAATGCTGCCGGTGCCTGTACTATCAACACCAGTAAGCTATATCAGTCTATTGACGGCTTCGGCGGTATCAATCACCCCGAGTGGTACGGCGACCTCACTGATGCTGACCGAAAGATCGCTTTCGGAAACGGTAACGGAGAACTCGGCTGTTCTATCCTTCGTATCTTCGTAAATCCCGATAAGAGCCAGTGGAGCAAAGCTCTTCCGACTGCTCAGTATGCTACCAAGAACGGCATCACGGTATTTGCATCGCCGTGGGAGCCGCCGTCGAACCTCGCTGAAAACGGCTCTGCTTACGGCGGTAAGCTCCACCTCCCGAAGAAGAATTACGGCGCTTATGCTGAGCACCTTAACGACTTCGGTAAATATATGAAGAACAACGGCGTTGACCTTTACAGCGTTTCAGTTCAGAATGAGCCCGACTACGCTAAGGAGTGGACAGCATGGACGCCGGACGAGACTACCGACTTCATCGCTAACTACGGCGATAAGATCACGAGCACAAGGCTTATGTCGCCTGAGTCATTCCAGTACGGTGCATGGGGCAACGGCAAGGACTACTACACAAAGATCCTCAACAACGCAAAGGCTTATGCAAACTGTGACTTGTTCGGAACTCACTTCTACGGAACTCCCAGAAGCAAGATGGACTTCCCCGCTCTCGAAAACTGCGGCAAGAAGCTCTGGATGACTGAGGTCTATGTTCCGGACAGCAGCGTTGATGCTAATAAGTGGCCCGATAACCTCGAACAGGCTGTCAATATCCACGATGCACTCGTTGTCGGAGGTATGCAGGCTTACGTTGTATGGCCTCTCCGCCGTAATTACAGCATCATCTATGAGTCAACACACTCCATTTCAAAGCGCGGATACATCTTCGGTCAGTTCTCCAAGTACATCCGTCCCGGCGACTACCGCATCGACGCAACTGAACAGCCTAACACAAATATACTCGTTTCCGCTTACAAGCACAGTGATACCCAGATCGAGGTAGTTGCCATAAACAAGGGCACGAGCGAGGTAACACAGCAGTTCAACGTAAGCAGCAGAAATATCAAGAATGTTGACCGTTACAGAACATCAGGCAGCGAGAACCTCGCAGCTACTAAGGGTATGGAAGCAAACGGTTCGTCATTCTACTCACAGCTCCCAGCACAGAGTGTTTCCACATACATCATCACCCTTGAGAGCGACGGAGCAGAAGTCCCCACATCAGGTGAGGATCCCACATACGAGCCTCCTACGACACCCGGTCCTATCGAGCCCGACGCTAACGGCTACTACTTCCACGATACATTCGAGGGAAGCAATTGTGACTGGGAAGGCAGAGGTTCTGCAACAGTTACACTCAGCGGCAGACAGCCCTATGCAGACAAGGAAGCTCTCCTCGTTCAGGACAGAGCTGCAACGTGGAACGGTGCTCAGAAGGTACTCGATGAAAACACCTTCAAGGCTGGCGAGTCTTACAGCTTCAGCGTGAACGCGACTTACCTCGACGGTTCAGCAGCTTCTACCAAGATGATGCTCTCGCTCCAGTATAAGGACTCAGAAGGCACTACCTGCTACGGACATATCGCTGAAGGAACTACGGTTGCCGGAAAGTATGTCCAGCTCGCAAATACCAGCTACAAGATACCCGACGGCGCTACCGACCTAATTCTCTACGTTGAGACAGCAGAGGGCTCAACTACCGACAACTTCTACATCGACGAAGCTATCGTTGCTGTTAAGGGCACAAAAATAGACGGTCCTGCCGAAACAAAGTTCGCTTACGGCGATGTGACATTCGACGGCAAGATCAACGTTTTCGACGTTATTGCTGCAAGACGCGGTCTCACAAACGGCTTCACAGACTCCGCTGCAGAGCGCGCTGCCGACGTTGACCAGAGCGGCAAGGTCGAGATCGCTGACGTAGTTCAGATCTCCAATTTCGTGCTCGGCAGAATTACAAAGTTTGAAGTTACTGCTCCTCCCAAGTCTGAGTATGTATACAACTCCGCAGTTTCCTTCAAGGCTGCTCCGGATAAGTACTTCGAGGCTATCAGCAGCGACAAGGCTGGCAAGATAGTTCAGGAAAACTACACAGGTATCAACGGTGCAAAGACAATGTACGTTTACCTCCCCAACGGCTACGACTCAAGCAAGAAGTACAACGTATTCTACCTTATGCACGGCGGCGGAGAGAACGAGAAGACCTGCTTCTACGACAACTCCACCCACATCGGCAATATGCTCGACCATATGATCGCTAACGGCGAGCTCGAACCTATGATCGTTGTTACACCTACTTTCAACAACTGCCCGAACGTTGACGGCAACGGCGGTGCTGCAACAGTATGGGACGAGATGCGCAAAACTATCATCCCCTACATCGAGGGCAAGTATTCAACATACGCAGCTTCGACCTCTGAGGCTGACCTCAAGGCTTCAAGATATCACCGTGCATACGGCGGCTTCTCAATGGGCGGCGGTTCCACATGGAATATGATGATAAACAACCTCGATGTCTGCGCATACTATATGCCTCTCTCAGGTCACTGCTGGGCAGGCGCAACAGGTATCCAGAACGCTATCGACAAGTTTGGTCTCAAGCCCAATGAGTACTTCGTATTCGCAGCAACAGGCGACAAGGACATTGCATATGGCAACCTCTCAGGTCTCTGCAATTCCCTCAAGGCTGATACACAGCGCTTCAAGTACACTTCTGACTTCTCCAAGGGCAACTTCTACTACCTCGTTGCTTCCGGAAAAGACCACTACTGGGGCAATGTAAGACACTACATCTACGATGCACTTCCCTCATTCTTCCACGAGGGACAGTAAATAAAAAACAGCATCCGTATCCGAAAGGGTGCGGACGTTTTTTCATAATATAATGCGTATGCCGAACCGACCGTATGGAACGCCGCCTCGGCGTTCCATACATTCTGATTTCTGACTTCTGACTTCTTGACGGCGGGACGTCGAGGACGCCGTCCCCTACAATCCGGATAATAATAGTTGCTATTTTCGTAACAATGTGTTATAATAAATAAGTATTGTTATTTCAGGAGAATGATAAAATGGAACTCGAGATAACCAACAGAATATTAAAAAACAGAAACTATATCGCCCAGCTCAGCTTGCTAAAGGAGCTCGAGACTGACCGCGAATTCTGCCGTCACGATATGGACCACTTCCTCAGCGTTGCACGGATAACTATGCATATGTGCCGGGAAATGGGCGTAAGAGCCGACCGCGACCTCGTTTACGCAGCGGCTCTCCTCCACGACATCGGCAGGACTCAGGAGATGACTATGGGCATTCCGCACGATTTAGCCGGTCAGGCTTTAGCGGACTGCATTCTCAGCGAGGTGAACTGCCCCGAGGATATGAAGTCGCGGATAATCGGTCTCATTGCCGCTCACAGGGACATCACCAAAGCCGGTGACGAGCTCGGAAGGATATTCTGTGCAGCTGACAAGAAGTCGCGCAAGTGCTTCGACTGTCCCGTCCTTGAACGCTGCAACTGGCCGGACGATAAAAAAAATCTTTACATAGAGGTGTAAGTTTTGAAAATTGGTAACAAGCTCTTTGACACTGACAACAACTGCTACATTATGGGTATTCTCAATGTGACTCCCGACTCCTTCTCGGACGGAGGAAAGTTCAACACGCTCGACAAGGCGCTCCGTCATGCAGAGGATATGATAGCCGAGGGCGCTGACATCATCGACATCGGCGGCGAGTCCACACGCCCCGGTTTTACGCGGATAAGCGACGAGGAGGAGATAAACAGGACTGCTCCCGTTATTGAGGCTGTGAAGAAAAATTTTGACGTTCCGATCTCTATCGACACCTATAAGCACAGGGTAGCAGCTGAGGCTGTAAAAGCCGGCGCCGACCTCATCAACGACATCTGCGGTCTCAGGCACGACAGCGGCGAAATGGCTGCACTCATCGCCAAATGCGGACTCCCCTGCTGCCTTATGCACAACAGGGACAACACCGACTATACCTCCTTTATGGACGACCTCCTCGATGACCTCCGCATAACCCTGAGCATCGCTGACAAAGCCGGTATACCGCGCGAGAATATCATACTTGATCCGGGCATCGGTTTTGCTAAGTCCTACGAAAACAACCTTGAGGCTATCGACCGTATGGATATGCTGAACGCACTCGGCTGCCCGGTGCTCCTCGGAACATCGCGCAAATCCGTAATTGGTCTCACTCTTGACCTCCCTGGCACCGAAAGAGTCGAGGGCACCGTCGCAACGACAGTCATCGGAGTCCTCCGCGGAGCTGCTTTCGTGCGCGTCCACGACGTTAAGGAGAACCTCCGCGCCGTAAAAATGACTCAGGCTATAATGAAGGGGTACAAGCGTGGATAAAATTTGTATTGAAGAGCTGAGGATTTTCGCTCATCACGGCGTTTTTGAACACGAAAACACCAACGGACAGAACTTTTTCGTGAACGCCGTCCTCTACACCGACACTGAAAAGGCTGGTATGCTCGACGAGCTCTCCTGTTCGGTCGATTACAGCAAGGTATGCGCCCTGCTCGAAAGGGTTATGACCGAGAATACCTACCGTCTTATAGAGACTGCCGCCCAGACCGCCGCCGAAGCTGTTCTGCGCGAATTTCCGGCTGTAAAGGCTGTCGATATGGAGATAAGGAAGCCCGAAGCCCCCATTGATATGGACTTCGCCTCAGTCTCCGTGAAGATACACCGCGGCTGGCACCGTGCTATGATCGCTCTCGGCTCTAACGTCGGAGACAGCAGGGGCTACATCACAAATGCCGTGGAGCAGCTCTGTGCGTGTCCGCAGATAAGGAACGTCCGCTGCTCCGAGCTCATCGTGACCAAGCCATACGGCTACACCAAGCAGGACGACTTCCTGAACGGCGCCGTGCTCTGCGAGACGATCCTCTCACCGCACGGTCTCCTCGAATTTATGCAGGAAATAGAGAAGTCCGCCCACCGCACACGAGAGATACACTGGGGACCGCGTACCCTCGACCTCGACCTCATTCTCTACGACGAGGACATTATTTCCGATCCCGACCTCATCCTCCCCCACCCCGATATGCACAACCGCACCTTCGTCCTGAAGCCAGCTGCGGAGCTCGCTCCGTATTACCGCCACCCGGTACTGGGTATGACGATGATGCAGCTCCTCGAAAGGCTGGAGAAGAAGTGATCTGCGTAGTTGCTGCGGCTGCGAAGAACCGCGTCATCGGGCGCAGCGGCGGTATCCCGTGGGACATTCCCGAGGACAGAGCATACTTCAAGGCTCTCACGACCGGCGGTGCAGTCATTATGGGCAGAAAGACCTTCGAGAGCATCGGCAGACCTCTCCCGAAAAGGCTCAATATCGTCATTTCCGGCAGTAAAACGTTCAACGGAAGAATGCTCAGGACAGCACAGAGCCTACCGGAAGCCGTCCGCATTGCCGAAAGATATTCCCACCGCAAACCGCTCACGGGCATCTTCATCTGCGGCGGAGCATCGGTCTACGAAGAGGGGCTTGAGATAGCGGACAGAGTCTGCCTGACCGAGCTCTATGACGAATACGAGGGGGACGTTTTCTTCCCGGAGCTGCCGGAGCGTTTCCGCCTTGTGAGCTGCGACGACCGACCGGAGCTCCGCCTGCGCTTCTGCGTTTATGACTCTGAGGTCAGCTCAGACTGACCGTTTTTGTGGCTATTTTCTCACGGAAACGCACATCGTGTTCAACGAACAGCATAGTGGGCTTGCAGGTGAGGATAAGCTCCTCTATCTGCATACGCGAGAATACGTCGATATAATTCAGCGGCTCGTCCCAGATATAGAGATGCGCCGGGGTGATGAGGCTTGCAGCTATCATCACCTTTTTCTTTTGCCCCTCGGAGAAATCCTCCATATTCTTGCCGAACTGCGCGCGTTCAAAGCCGAGCTGCCGGAGAACGGTACACAGCATACTCCTGTCGAGGCCGCACTTTTCGCAGAGGTCGTACACGCTGCCCCTGAGACCGGAGGCGTCCTGATCGACGTAGGATATGATGAGTCCGGAAGCCGTCTCAAACGTGCCGCTCTCGGTAAACTGCACAGGAGGACATTCCGCACCTGCGCTCCGCAGCACCGCCCTGATAAGAGTCGATTTGCCGCAGCCGTTTCCGCCGTGGAGGGCAACACGCTCCCCCTGTTCCACAGTCATAGTCAGGTCACTGAGCACGGACTTTTCAGCGCCGGCATAGCAAAAGCTGTAACCGCGGATATTCACGAGGGTGTTCCTGTGGTGCCTGAGCGGTGTGAGTCGGAGGTCAGGCTGGCGCTCTATGTCCCGAAGCAGACCTTCCTTTTCGGAGATCTCGCGGTCTATGCGGTTTTCGATAGTCCTGACTCTGCTCTGCATTTTCTTCGTCTTTGCGCCTATGAACGACCTCGTGCTGATACAGCGGTCGTGCTCCTTGACCGGATCGAAGCCTATCTTCGTCCGCTCATTTTTGTCTGCCCAGTCCGAAACTCTCCGCGCTGCCTGCCGGAGTTTTCTTATTTCCTTTTTATGCTTCTCGTTCTCGGCTACGGCAAAGCTGTCGCGGCGCTGCTTATTCTCCCACCACACCGAGAAATTTCCGCTCTGTACCTCTATCGTCCGCCGGTTCAGGACGAGGACGTGGTCGATGCAGGCGTCCAGCAGGTCGCGGTCGTGCGAGACGAGTATGAAGCCCTTTTTCGCGGAAAGGTAGTCCTTTACGTTCTCGCGTGACTCCCTGTCGAGGTGGTTGGTCGGCTCGTCTATCAGCAGGAAGTCGTTTTCGCCCGAAAACAGTACCGCGAGCAGCACCTTTGCCCTTTCTCCGTGACTGAGGGTGTCAAATCTGCGGTAGAGTAGCTCCGCGTCCGCACCAAGCAGACCGAGCTCACATATCACGCGCCACTCCTCGCAGTCCGGACGGAGCTCATCAAGGAATTCCGCAGCACACCGGGACTTCTGCCCGTCTGTGATGACGTATGGGAAGTACCCGAACCGCACCGATGCACTGATAGAGCCGGTGTAGGTATGCCTGCCGAGGAGAAGCTCAAGGAAGGTAGTTTTGCCCTTGCCGTTCCTGCCGATGAAGCCGAGCTTCCAGTTTGTGTCGATAGAGAAGGAAGCGTTCTCGAAAATGTTATCGAAGCTGCCCTCGTAGTAAAAAGTAAGATCGTTCACGCTGATCTGTGACATACAAATTCCTCCTTCCGCGGCTCTGAAAACAAAAAAAGAGAGCCGCCTGCTGCCAGACAGTTCCCTATGTTTCAAGACCTCGGTATACACCGATACAGCGGCAAAAAGCCGCAGAAGTATTTGCGCACAAAAAAGAGAGGTCATGAGAACATAAACCACTTTTGGCAACATGATAAAGCAGTACACGAAAACGCAGACTGCCGGTAAATATTCATGTGATCAAAAGCAGGTTATCTTCTCATCTTCTCGCCTCTCTCTTCAATAATGTTTTTACATTATAGCACAGTGCCCGCAGGTTGTCAAGTATTTTCCGGAAAAATTTTTCCGCTGTGTCCGTAAGCTAACGGCTGAGTTCAGCGATAAGCTCCTCCGCCCTGCACCTTGCATACCTTTCAAGAGCGTCCATATCCGCAGGCGGTATCTCGAAAAACTCCGTTCTGCCCGAATGGCAGTCGTAAACGCTGAGCGCAGAGGCATAGGCGAAGAAAACGGCATCATATTTCTCCGGGCTTTCCGCCTGAACGTCCCTCACGACATCAGCCCAGTACATCTCCGTGACCGGTATCGGGAGCCCGTCCATGACCATTACGAGACCAAGTCTGCGGAAGCCCTTTCTGCGGTAGCTCCTCAGCTTGCCGAGCTTCTTTGCGAAGATGCTCTCAATAGCCGAAAGCTCGTCGTCCGAGTCAACTGAGGGCAGTATATAGTAGCTCTCGCCGGGAGTCGCGCCGCGCTGTTCAGCCTTTTCGCGGTAGCGCTTGTCGCCTGTCTTCCAGTAGTGGAGGCAGTCTCCGACGATAGCCATATTGTTGTTGATAGCGATACCGGTGACCTCTATGCCTATTGACTTGTCAGCCGCCTGAAGATCGGGCGCGTCACAGACGGTCAGGCTGTCGTACTCGTCGAAGCAGTACCTCAGCACAGCAAGTGCAAAGTGCTCGGTATAGTATTTCATATCCTCAGCCCTCAGCGGAGCGCTGAAGCGCCGTTTCCTTATATCATCAGTAAGCTCTATACTCATATCTGCACCTCCTGCGGTATCTGTCCTGACCGTTCACACAGGCAGCTCCACGGTGAACACTGAGCCCTTATCGGGCTTGCTTTCGCAGCGTATCTCTCCCCCGTGGTACATAACGCCGTGCTTTACGATAGAGAGACCGAGACCTGTTCCGTTTACCTTGCGCGAACGGCTCTTGTCAACGCGGTAGAAGCGCTCGAAGATACGTCCCACGGACTGCTGAGGTATACCAACGCCGTCGTCGGTGACGGTGATGAACACCTTCTTCGGGATATGCGAGATCTTCACCTCGTAAGTGCCGTTCTCAACGCCGTACTTTATCGCGTTGTCGCTGAGGTTATATATTATCTCATCGAGAATGGTACGGTTGCCGTTATAGACGATATGCTCGCCCGTGACAGAACCGGTGATATTTTTCTTGGAGGCATTCGGCACGAGCCTTGCAACGACCTCCTGTGCAAGATCGTAGAGATCGACGTCTGTTTTTTCAGCCGGAACGGAGTTCTCATCGAGCTTGGAGAGCGAAACGATGTCCTTTATAAGCATGATAAGGCGTTCAGCCTCACGGCGGATATTATCGCCGAGCTTTGTGACGTCCTCGGGCTTGACCATGCCGTTTGCAAGCAGATCGGAGAAGCCGTAGATAGTGGTGAGGGGCGTTTTCAGCTCGTGGGAGACATTCGATGTAAACTCGCGGCGCATAGTTTCGAGCTGCTGTTTCTCGGTAACGTCCATAATGAGTATGACGATACCGTTTATGGTATTTGCACCGTTCACCGGGCTGGCGATTATCTCGCGGTCGCCGTCGTAGGTATGGAGAACGGTCTCCGAATGTACACCGCCGGCAGCGTTCTGGAGACAGCGGCGGAAGGATTCGGAATTATTGAGCGAGAATACTGATTTTCCCTCTGTGTAGAACTCCGCGCCGATGAGCCTGAGGGCACTTGAATTGCTTGAAAGGACGTTCAGCTTTACGTCTGTGACGATGAGTCCCTCCGACATATTCTCGGTTATCTGTATGAACTGCTCGCGGCTCTGGCGGAGCTCATACATCTGATTGGCGATCTTCTGATTTTGTGTACGGAGTCTGTTGAGCAGCGGAGACAGCTCCGGCAGTGATTTATCTATTTTCGGATCTTCGAGATCAATGTTATTGATAGGACGGACTATGCGGCGCGACACAAGATTTGCGATAACGAGCGCAGCAAAAGCAAGTATGACCATACCTATCATCAGGGAACGCAGTATATCAAGAAACTGCTCCCTGAGCGAGAACTTTACGTCCGATACCATTATGACAGAGCCGTCCTTGAGCCTGAACGAGTATTTCATCTCGGTACAGGCATTTTTGAAGGAGTATTCCGATTTTTTGTATTCACCGAAGCCCTTTGCTCTTGTGAAAGCCTTATCCGTGAAGTAATTCTTGTCATACTGCATATTCGAGTCATACTTGACCGAGCCGTCAGTATCTATCCATGTAACGTGCAGATTGCCGATAGAAGCCGTACTGAAATATGCAACTTTAGACTCCTCCGCACCTCTGCCGATAAGTCTTGCTTCAGTTATGATCTCCTCCTCAAGGCGCTGAGTGAAGTAGCGGTTGAGGACGCCGGCTATAACAACAGCCGTTATGATCGCAAAGACACTTGCAACAACGATAATGGTATCGAGGATCCGCTTAGTCAACGGTCAGTCCTCCCGCCTTGTAGCCCACGCCTCTTGCAGTGGTTATGACATCGCCGCAGCTTCCCAGCTTTGAGCGAAGAGTCCTTATGTGAACATCGACAGTGCGGCTCTCACCCGAAAAGTCATAGCCCCAGACCTTGCTGAGGAGCTCGTCCCTTGTGAGTACCTTTCCCTCGCTCTTCACGAGAAGGAGAAGCAGCTCGTATTCCTTTTTGGTCAGCGCGACGGGGCTGCCGTCAGCGATAACCTCTCTGCGCGATGGGTATATGGCAAGTTTTCCGACTCTCAGGCACTCCTCCGGATCAGGCATAGTTCTGCGCAGCAGTGCCTTGATACGCGAAATGAGCTCAAGCGTACCGAAGGGCTTTGCGATATAGTCGTCAGCACCGGTATCGAGTCCGACGACCTTGTCGTATTCGGTGTCCTTGGCGGTGAGCATAATAACGGGCAGAGCAGCTGTATCCGGAGCTTTCCTCAGCTTGCTCAGCACTGACAGACCGTCCTCTTCGGGCAGCATTATGTCAAGAAGCAACAGATCGGGCATTTCATTTGAAAGGGCGTTCCAGAAGAGAGAGGGCTTTTCAAAGCCCATTGCTTCAAATCCGGAGCTTTCGAGAGCATAGAGCACATAGCTCCTTACGCCGTCGTCATCTTCAAGCAGATAAATCATATTTTTCACCTCTGTTCTGCTGATTTCATCATTTACATTATACCACGTCCGCCCCGTGAAGTCAATCAAATATTCTGCGTACATTCCGCGGTGGTAGCGCTCTCCGGCTCTGAAAAAATTTCTTTCTGTCCAACGTTTTCGCATTGAAAAAGTGTCCGTAACTGCCGCTTAGTAAAGGAGGCGAATTACGGAAAGGTCAATTCAGAGTCAGAGCTCACTGACTGGTATGTGCTCAAATAGGCAGAAAAATCCCCCTCTTAGGTCATTCCTCGGAGGGGGAGCTTTTTACACGGACAAGACCGCATTATTCTGAGCTATTACTTCACGATGCACTTCTTGAAAGCCTTTTTGCCCTTGCGGACGATAACTCCGTCACCGATAGTTATCTGAGCCTTCGGATCGGACATCTTAACATCATCGACTGTGATGCCGCCCTGCTGAACGAGTCTGCGCGCCTCTGAAACAGAGGGTGCGAGCTGAGCCTTTACGAGAAGAGTGAGGAGACCGATAGAGCCGTCGGTGAGGTCTGCGGAGTCTATCTCTGCGACCGGCATATTCTCATCAGAGCCGTTTCCGCCGAAGAGTGCCTTTGCAGCAGCCTTAGCCTTTTCAGCTTCCTCCTCGCCGTGAACGAGCTTTGTGAGCTCGTATGCAAGAAGCTCCTTTGCAGCGTTGAACTGTGCGCCCTCCATAGTTTTTTCCATTTCCTCTATCTGCTCTACGGGCACGAATGTGAGCATTTTCAGGCACTTGATAACGTCTGCGTCATCAACGTTTCTCCAGTACTGGAAAAACTCGTAGGGAGTGGTCTTTTCGGGATCGAGCCATACTGCGCCCTTTTCGGTCTTACCCATTTTCTTGCCCTCGGAGTTGAGGAGGAGGGTTATGGTCATAGCGTAAGCGTCCTTGCCGAGCTTTCTTCTGATAAGCTCTGTGCCGCCGAGCATATTGCTCCACTGGTCATCGCCGCCGAACTGCA
>CACXEJ010000131.1 GCA_902766595.1 Ruminococcus flavefaciens
AGATACACAGGCTGATACACAGGAAGATACACAGGCTGATACACAGGAAGATACACAGGCTGATACACAGGAAGATACACAGGCTGACACTCAGGGTGAGACAGAGTCTGGTACACAGGCTGGTACAGATGCAACTGGTTCCACAACAGCTCCCACAACAGATGCACCTCCGACAGGTGTTGCTGGCGTAGGCGTAGCAGTTGCTGGTCTCGCAGTAGCAGTTGGTACAGCATTCGTTCTTAGAAAGAAGGAAGACTAATTTAAGTTAGTCGCTGTAAAAGCTAATTGATAAAGGCTCTCCGAATGGAGAGCCTTTTTTATCAGTATACGTCCTTGCGAATGGGTGGTGTGTAATTGACACCGCCCATTCCGTCTATATCGGCGCGTTTCATAGCACCGAATATTCTGTCCCTGAAACCGGGCTCGCGATGCTCCATTTCGCGGATAAACTCCTTGGTTTTCTCCCTGTTTGTGTGACCGTCGGCAGGGCAGGCAGATTTTACAATGGGGAGCTCCGCTCTTCGTGCGGCACGGCGTATGTCCTTTTCGGGAGCGAGCAGCAGAGGTCTTATCATATAGAGGTTCTTTTTGGCGAGGTGAGTCACAGGCGAATAGCAGCCTATCCGTCCCTCGGTGAAGAGGTTCATAATGAAGGTCTCGACCGTGTCGTCGTAATTGTGACCGAGGGCTATCTTGTTGCAGCCGAGCGCGACCGCCTCATCGTGCAGAGCACCGCGTCTGAGGTGCGAGCAGAGACTGCAAGGGTGCTTCTCCTTGCGGACGTCAAAGACGATACTGCCGATCTCCGTAAGTATGACCTTGTGCTCGATGCCGTAGGACTCGCAGAGCTTGGTGACAGGTGAGTAGTCCGCGGGAGCCCCTCCGAACTGCGGATCAAGCGTAACAGCGGTGATCCTGAAATCTATTCCAATGAAGCGGCGGAGCTGAGCCAGTCCTGCGAGGAGCACAACGCTGTCCTTTCCGCCTGAAACGCCGACACAGATATGGTCGCCGTCCTGTATCATATCATATTCCTGAATTGCCTTTCGCATATAACCGAGAATTTTCTGCATAAATGCCTCCTTTTTAAAATATTATACCACAAGCGGAGTCATAAAGCAATGACCATATGCCAAATGTTGCGCATTTTTGAGAAATTTGCGTTTAGACCTTGCAAAATTGAACGAAATATATTATAATATGATTAGTAAATAATCGACAAAACTTGATTTAATCAAATTGTGCAGCGGTAAGAGTAAACCGCGCAGTTTAAAGGAAAGAGGAATTGAAAAATGACGCCGCAGCTGAAAAACCTGCTAATAATTCTTGGCGCGATCGCCATTGTACTGATACTTGTCATACTGATGTTCAGCGGAAACAGCCGCTTCCGCAAGCTGATGAGTGCCTTTCTCGAGGACGGCGGCTCGCAGAGACAGCCGGCAAGAGCTCATAGCGGCGCCCAGCGCTATGCACAGCAGCCTGCTGATGAAGAGGTGCAGAAGAGCACTTCCGAGCCCATCGTTGTTATGGCAACGCTTATCCGCAAAAGCGACGACCGTCTGCGTATCATCGAGAGTACCGGTCAGGAGCGCATCGTTGATCCTTACTATGAACTCATCTTCGTTACGCGCAAGGGACGCAAGCTCAAGATAGAGTGTTCCGCGCAGGCTTACGACAGAATACCGTTCAACCAGCAGGGCTCGCTTACATATAAGAGGAATACCCTCGTGAAATTCAAGTTCTACGGTGATATGATATACAATTGACAGCATTCGGGCGGCGTTATGCCGCCTGTGTTTTTCTCAGATACAGACTGCAATGGAGGATATATGGTTAATTTCAATAACGAATGGGATGAGCTGCTCAAGGGGGAGTTTGACAAGGAATACTACCTGAAGCTCCGCGCAGAGCTCATCAAGGAGTACCGCACACAGCGGATATTCCCGAATATGTATGATATTTTCAACGCGATGAAGTACACTTCATACAGCGATGTCAAGTGCGTCATCATCGGACAGGATCCCTACCACGGCGAAGGTCAGGCACATGGTCTGAGCTTTTCCGTCCGCAAGGGGATTGCACCGCCGCCGTCTCTCGTGAACATCTTTAAGGAGATAAGAGACGACGTCGGTATAGATAATCTCGGCAAGCACGGAGAGCTCACAAAGTGGGCGAAGGAGGGCGTTCTGCTGCTCAATTCTGTGCTGACGGTCCGCGCAGATCAGGCAAGGAGCCACCGCGGTCTCGGCTGGGAGAACTTCACCACAGATGTCATAAAGCTCCTCAACGAGCGTGAAAAGCCGATGGTGTTTATGCTGTGGGGCGGCGACGCCAAAGCTAAGCAGCAGTTCATAACAAACAGGCAGCACCTCGTTCTGAGGGCGGCGCACCCGAGCCCGCTTTCGGCTTATAACGGCTTTTTCGGGTGCCGTCACTTCTCAAAGGCAAACGAGTTCCTGCGCTCACACGGTATGAGTGAGATAGACTGGTCAATAGATTAACAGGAGGCAGCTATGCACATAAAGGAAATTTTCAAGAAAAAAACGGTGTTTTCGTTTGAGGTCTTTCCGCCCAAGAAGACCAGCTCGATAGACGTTATCTACAACACCCTCGACGAGCTCCACGACCTCAGGCCGGACTTTATCAGCGTTACGTTCAGTGCAGGCGGCAGCAGCAATAACGCTCTTGCCTGCGATATTGCTTCTCGTATCAAGGAGAACGGCAACGTTCCGATGCTCCACCTGCCGTGCATAAACTACACGCGCGAGGAGATAGACGCTACTATCGCTGAGATAAAGGCACGCGGTATCGAGAATATCCTTGCGCTCCGCGGCGACCTGAACCCGGATATTCCACCCAAAAAAGATTTCCGCTATGCGAGCGACCTCATTACCTATATCAGAAAGCAGGGCGACTTCGACATTGCCGGAGCCTGCTATCCGGAGAGCCACCCCGACTCTATGTCGCTTGAGGAGGATATTCAGAACCTGAAGATCAAGGTCGAAGCCGGTGCGGACCACCTTATCAGCCAGCTATTCTTCGATAATTCGTCGTTCTACGAGTTCCTGTGGAAGGCAAGGGCAGCCGGCATCAATGTGCCTATCGAAGCCGGAATTATGCCGGTCGTAAACAAAAACCAGATCGAGCGTATGGTAACGACCTGCGGCGCGAGTCTGCCGAAGAAGTTCGTAAAGATAATGCAGCGTTTCGAGCACAGCCCAGAGGCTCTCCGCGACGCCGGTATCGCTTACGCTGTGAACCAGATCGTTGACCTTGCAGCGAGCGGCGTTGACGGCATCCACCTCTATACGATGAACAATGCCTACGTTGCGCGTAAGATCAGCGAGGCTGTTTCAGGGATAATCAACATTGATCGCGCTTGACCACATAAACAAGGACGAGGCTGCACGTTATATGGGCGTCAGAGAAGTTCCTGCGGAGAACATAGCCGGACTTCTTGAGCGCTGCGAAAAGAGAGTTCTCGATGTAATCAGACCGAATTACGTCTACCGCGAGGCAGAGCTCGAATTTACGGAGAACGGTATTCGCGCCGGGGATATGAACGAGCTCCTCACGGGCAGCGATATTGCACGTCACCTTGCCGGCTGTACAAAGGCTGTGCTATTTGCGGCGACTCTTTCCGCTGAGGCTGATAAGCTGATAAGGCAGGCGGCTGTGACCGATGTTGCGGAGTCCTTTGCGATAGACTGCCTTTGCAGCGCGGCGGTAGAACAGGTCTGTGACGCGGCTGAGGAGGAGATATTCTCCGTCATCGAAGCGCCTTACAGGACGTGGAGGTTCAGCCCGGGGTACGGCGACCTGCCGCTCGGGATACAGGGGAGCTTTCTCAAGATGCTGAACGCTCAGCGGCGTATCGGACTGACCGTCACTGACAGTATGCTGCTCATTCCGTCGAAGTCCGTGACGGCTCTCATCGGCATTTCCGATGCACCGGTCAGCCGCGGTAAACGCGGCTGCGGCAGCTGTAATATGCGCGAAAGCTGTGCTTATCGAAGGGGCGGAAAAAGCTGTCAGGTGCGAACCTGATATTAAAATAGTACATCATATATCTTATTAATATATAGTTAACAGCTTAGGCTCAGAATTGTGATATTGTGACTATAAAACGTCTTTATTTATATGAAAAATGGATATTGACAGCGTGTTAATAAAAATGATATAATATAGAAAAGTGTGTGAATTTAATACCCTGCCGTTATTTTTATCAGGGCAGCGAAGGAGTTAAACTAATGAAAAAATTAAAAGCAATCCTTTCAGCCGTGTTTATGCTTGCGGTGACTCTTGCCGCGACAGGATGCGGAAGTTCGGGCTCCTCATCTTCTTATAATAATCCAATGGACGAGGGTAAGAAGGAATCACTTCTTGATGTTGCCAAGAGTTCAGGTCTGCTTGACGGTGAGCTCGAGAACAAGTCTGTCACATGGATCTCAACATGGGACATAAATCCGGATGAAAAATCAGGTAAGAAAACCCCTGCTGATCTCGCACTCTTTCAGGAGATCTACGGCGGTAAAATAGAGTTTCAGGCGTGCACCGACGACAACCGCTTTGACGTTCTTGCTGAGAGCGTGAACGGCGGCAAGGGTGCAGATATGTTCTATGCAGGCAACCTCGACACTTTCCCGAGATGTACGCTGAAAAACAATATGCTCTTCGCTCCGAGCGACGACTATATCGACTACAGCTCAGAGCTGTGGCAGGACGTTCAGGACGTCAACGACAGCTATATGTGGAACGATAAGCACTACATCTCAATTATTCAGGAAACAGGCGACACAGTCGCTTGTGTATACAGCAGAAAGACTATCCAGGAAGCAGGTCTCGAAGATCCCGCAAAGCTCTATGCTGAGGGCAAATGGGACTGGGCTGCTTTCCAGGATATGCTTGAAAAGTTCGTCGGTTCAGGCGACCAGCACTATGGTATAGACGGCTGGTTCTTTGAGTTCGGTCTTATGAATACTATCGGAGTCCCGCCCGTTGGTTTCGAGGACGGCAAACTCGTTTCGCATATCTCCGATCCCTCTATGGAGAGAGTTCAGGAGTGGATCTACGAGCTTTATCAGAAAAACTGCATCGCTATCGGTGTAGGTGACTACGGCTGGGAGGATAAACCCCACTACATCGGCGAAGGTAAGCTCTTGTTCTATCCCGTCGGACTCTATGAGTTCTACAAGGAGCCGAAACTGTGGCAGGAAAGATTTGGTACGGACGATGTTTTCTTTGTTCCGATGCCGAAGGATCCCAAGGCGGATCAGTATTATATCCCCACCGGCATAGAGTCCTATGCATTCATAAGCGGCGGTGCAAACCCCGAAGGAGTGGCTAAGTATCTCAACTGCAAGCGCTTCTGTGCTATTAATGACGAAGCCCGCGCGATCGCTGACTCGATATTTGTCGATGATTACGGCTGGACTCAGGAAATGGTCGATATGCGCGAGGAAATGAACCGCCTCGCAAGAGAAAATCCCGTCATCGACGTTTCCAAGGGCGTAAATAAGGACTGCGCTGACCTCGTTGATAATAAACTCAGACTTACAGCAAGAGGTACGCCGTGGAATGAAACTTTCAATTCTATAAATGCAGCAGTTAATAAAATAATAGATGAAGTAAACGCATCTCTCTGACCATAGCCCGGCTCTGCTTGTCCTGCGGAGCGGCTCCGTGAACGGAGCTCTGTGGCACTGAGCTGCAAATGCATTAAATGTGTCATAACAACACAAGATATCCAAAGGAGGGTTGATTATGGAAAAAGTTCTTGTAACCGGAGGCTGTGGACTCATTGGTCGGCATATTTGCTCCGGACTCCTTAAAAAAGGCTACGAAGTAATAGCTGTTGACAAAGAACCGGGTATCTATAACGAAGGAAAATACAACTATTCATTTATTCAGGCTGAGCCTAACGATAAGAACGCTTATGCTGAGATATTCGATAATCATAAGTTTGATATAGTCGTCCACGCGGCTTGTACCGTTGATAACGACTTTGGTCCTATGGTCACCGATAAAGAGGTCAATATTTCAAAGCAGTGCGATAAATTTATCTACCGCTACGCTATGACAAGCGAAACCCTGAAGAAATTCATTCTTCTCAGCACAGATCAGGTGTATGAGTTTCCTAAGACTCGTGAGCCTATCAGAGAAGAAGATGAACTCAAGCCCCATACTAACTACGCAGAGCTCAAGTTCGCTTCGGAAAAGGCTATGTTCTCGGAAATGATACACCATAAGGATGAGGACGGCGAATATAAGGTTATGTGCTGCATAATCCGCTTTTCACCGGTCTATACCCACGATTTTACTGATAATCTTGTCGCTAAGATCACCGACCCGAAGGACGGCGCTAAGTTCGTCTACGGCAAGGGACAGTATGGCTTCCAGCTCTGCTGCGTCCATAATCTTGTCGATTTCATACTCTGCTACGTTAAAAATGCTGATGATCAGACATACGCCGGAGTTTACAATGTGAGTGACAAGCTCCTTACCTCCGCCGCTGATATTATCGCTTTTATGCGTCAGAACCACAGTCTCGGCGCTGTTATACAGCGTTCGCCGGGCGGCACGATGTCCAAACTCAAAGGTCTCTTCGTTTCAAACAGGGACGAGAAGGTCAACTACCGTTACCTCGACCTCACAAAGCTCGAGAATAACAATATGCTCGATAACACCAAAGCGGCTAAGCTAACTACTTTCCGCTGGGATATAAACAATTCCAAATAACAAAATGCACCTCCGGGGGTTCCCGGAGGTGTTTTTCGTTAATCGACCACTGTATAGTTGTCAGCAGCGTTGTCCTTTGTAGCGTGTTCGGTCACGGTGAGTACCTTGACCTTGAGCGGGCGGGTACCCATATTTATCTCGATGATGTCACCGACCTTTACGTCGTAGCTTGCACGGGCGACCTTGCCGTTTACGACGATCTTCTCGGCGTCGCAGGCATCATTCGCAACGGTCCTGCGCTTGATTAGACGGGTAACCTTGAGGTATTTGTCGAGCCGCATAGAAATGCTCCTTTCTAAAGCAAAATGTGGACGGGGAGGAAGTCCTCTCCGGCGAAATCTTGGCATAAAATTACCGAGCCCATACTGTAAGGCTCGGTAACTCATTTTTCGTTAAGGGAGGCTGACCAAACTCTGCCCCCCTCTTTATATGTCTGCTATTAAGAATTACTTGTTTACAGCTTCCTTGAGAGCTCTGCCAGCCTTGAAAGCGGGAGCCTTGCTGGGGGGGCAAACCATAGTCTTCTTAGTTCTGGGGTTGATGCAGGTCTTTTCGCCTCTCTCACGAACTTCGAAAGTACCGAAGCCTGTGATAGAAACCTTCTCGCCGTTCTGGAGAGACTCGTGGATTGCAGCGATAGTTGCTTCGAGAGCAGCGCCAGCGTCCTTCTTTGTGCAGCTTGCCTTGTCGGCGATAACATTGATAAGTTCTGTTTTAGTCATTTACTTTTCCTCCGAATCAATAATGTGTTTGGCTTTTGCCCAATATACATCAAGTTTTTCGATCGGCAGCTCTTTCATATCGAGCTTGTCCGCGGCAGTGAGTTTTTCCGTAACGGAAAAACGTTTTATGAATTTTTCTGTGGAAGCTTTGAGAGCAAATTCGGCATCAACACCGAGGTGTCTTGCGGCGTTCACACAGGAGAATAACAGGTCGCCGAGTTCTTCTTCGATATTCTGAGCGTCACCTGCAGCGACTGCTTTGATAAGTTCAGCTTTTTCTGCCTCTATACAGGCGATCGCGTCGTCTGCACAGCGGAAGTCCATACCAGCGCGCATAGCACGTTTACCGACCTTCTGGGCTCTCATAAGAGCGGGGAGGGACTTTGCAACGCTTGTGAGCGTATCGGTATAGGTCTCCTGACCTTTGGTCTTCATTTTGATAGCGTCCCAGTTTTTGAGCACCTGATCGGTGGTATCTGCGGACACATCTCCAAAGACGTGGGGGTGGCGGATGATGAGCTTTTTGCACACTTCATCGCACACATCGTCGAAGCAGAACGAAGAAGTCTCTTCTTCTATACGGCAATGGAAAACGACCTGGAGCAGTACATCTCCGAGCTCTTCGCGAAGAAGCTCGGGATCCTCGAGGTCGATAGCCTCGATGACTTCGCAGGTCTCCTCAAGAAAGTCGTTCCTGATAGAGGAGTGAGTCTGTTCTCTGTCCCAAGGACAGCCGCCCTCGCTGCGAAGAAGTCTGACGATGTCGATAAGATCGCCGATAGAGTAATGATTTTTCTGCTGATATTCGACCATAAGAAAAACTCCCTTAATGACGGGCTAAATAATATAATACCCTATTTTTCGGGAAATTGCAACCCGTATTTGAATTTTTTGTCAATTTGGCAAAATATATTCCTGAAACACGCAGCCGTTTGTATAATAATACTTAAATAACCGCGTATCTGCGTAATTTAGCCTAAATCAAGTCCTGTCAACAAAGCCGACCTTGTGGTAAGCTTTGGAAACTATCCTGCCTGAAATGCGCATTGCTTTTTCAGCACCCTTGGTGTAGCAGTCCTTGAGGTAAGCCTTGTCAGCGATGAGACGGTCAAACTCTGTGCGGACCGGCTCAAGGTTGTCTGCAACAGCTTCACCGACAGCGAGCTTGAAGTCGCCGTAGCCCTTTCCTGCGAATTCTGCCTCGATAGCAGCATAGTCCTTGCCGGTAACGCAGGAATAGATGGACATAAGGTTGTTTATGCCGTCCTTGCCCTCGCGGTAAGCTACCTCAGCGTCGCTGTCTGTTACAGCGCGCTTGAATTTGCGGATTATGGTGTCCTTGTCGTCGAGAATGAGTATGCAGGCATTGGGGTTCTCGTCAGACTTTGACATCTTCTTTGTGGGATCCTGAAGCGACATTATTTTAGCACCTACTTCAGTGATGTAGGGCTCGGGGAGCTTGAAGAAGTCGCCGTAGCGCTGATTGAAACGCTGAGCGATGTTTCTTGCGAGCTCGAGGTGCTGTTTCTGGTCAACGCCTACCGGCACGAGATCAGCGTTGTAGGCGAGAATGTCAGCCGCCATAAGGGACGGATATGTGAAGAGTCCTGCATTAATATCGTCGGGGTGCTTCTGGCTCTTGTCCTTGAACTGGGTCATTCTTGAAAGCTCACCGAACTGCGTATTGCAGCAGAGTATCCAGTTGAGCGCTGCGTGAGTTACGGCGTGGCTCTGAATGAAGAGGATAGACCTCTCAGGGTCAATTCCGCAAGCCATAAGGAGTGCGTAGGATTTGAGCGTGTTCTGGCGGAGCGCCGAGGGCTCCTGCTTAACGGTTATAGCGTGCATATCAGCGACACAGTAGATGCAGTTGTAATTGTCCTGAAGCGGAGCCCAATTGCGGACTGCACCGATGTAATTGCCGAGCGTGAATGTACCTGTGGGCTGGATAGCGCTGAAAATCAGTTTCTTGTCGTCCATTTGAAAAAGCTCCTTACTTGGAAGCGGCTTTGCGTCTCTCAGCGTCGTCCTTGAGCTGGCAGCTTCTGAGCTCGTTGAGTACACGCTGATAGAGAACGTATACGTTGCGCTTCTCGGGTTCATCTTCGGGGATTATTCCGGCAGGGATAGCAACCTTGTAAACAGCGTTCTTTGTGAGGAGGAATACATTGTTTGTTCTTCCGATAGGGAGGTCGAACTGATTTACCTTCTCAGCCTTGGGTATGAGCTGTCCTGCGTTTGCAACGAGATTGTGCGCAGCCTGTACAAGGTTTCTGTACTTCTGTGAAGCTCCGGTGTACTCGCCGCCGTTGTTGAAGTAGAGGTTAGCTGCACCGTTGATGAAGCATACCATAGTTGTGAGAACATCTGCTGCAAGCGGAATGTCAACAACTACTCCGTATACTTCGTCCTTCTTGAAGTTCGTGTTGAAGAACTTCGCAGGGAAGCTCAGCGCCTGACCTCTTGTCATAAGGTATTTCTGTGTGACAGTATATCTGCCTGTATTAAAGTTTGGCATAATAATTTTCCTTTCAGTCTGTAATTTGTATATGTGCCGGCTGCCCGGCTGATAGCTGCCTTGCCTCTATGGCAGTAAATCCGGGGCTTATCGGGGCAAACCTTTCTGAGGAAAGGTTCTTCCCCGAACCCCTTTCCAAAGACTTTCCCTCAATGGGCTGAGCATTAGTGCCATAGAAGTGGGCAGCTATGAGTTGCTAGATCAGTCGAGCATATCGCGGGTCATACGGGCGAGGATATCCATACCCTTTTTGATCTGCTCGTTGGTGGGGGTAGAGTAATTGAGGCGGAATGAATGGCTTACGTCGTCCTCCTTTATGCTGAAGGAGTTTCCGGGAACGACTGCGATCTTGTACTCCTGTACTGCCTTTGTACAGAAAGCGTTCATATCGCAGCTGTCGGGGAGTGTACACCATATGAAGAGACCACCCTCAGGCTTTGTATAAGTGATCTTCTTGGAGAAGCCGTTGTCGATGTAGCTGCACATGAGGTCGCACTTTTCGCGGTAGATGTCGCGGAGCTTATTGAAGTGAGCCTCGCGGTCAACGGTGGTCATAAACCTGTGTGATACTACCTGAGCCCAGATATTGGAGTGAACGTCGGCAACCTGCTTGCAGACAACGATCTTCTGAATGATCGGAGCGGGAGCTGAAACGTAGCCTGTTCTGAAGCCTGAGGAGATGAGCTTGGAGAAAGTGCTGGAGTAGATGACTCTGCCCTCAGTGTCGAGGCTCTTGATAGTGGGGACATTTGTGCCGGCAAATCTGAGCTCGCCGTAGGGATCGTCCTCGAGGATTATGAAGTCATAGCGGCAGGCGAGTTCGTAAACAGCCTTTCTCTTTGCGAGGGACATCGTTCTGCCGGTGGGGTTCTGGAAGTTGGGTATGAGGTAGAGTATCTTGACGTTCTTGTTAGCCTTGACAGCAGCCTCGAGCTTTTCAAGGTCAATACCGTCGTCCTCCATATCGACTCCTACGAGGTTTACGTTGTAGGAGCGGAAAGCGTTGAGCGAACCGATGAAGCTCGGAGACTCGCAGAGGAGGGTATCGCCCTCGTTGAGGAGCACCTTGCAGGAGAGCTCGTTAGCCTGCTGACCGCCGGAAGTGATGATGAGGTCATCAAATTCGGGGTGGAAGCAGCCTTTTTCCTTCATCCAGCCCTTGAGAAAGTCGCGGAGGGGAGTATAGCCCTCTGTGATGCTGTACTGGAGAGCGAGGATAGGATCATCGCGGAAGAGCTCTGCGGAGATCTCGGCGATCCTCTCCTTGGGGAAAGCCTCGGGAGCGGGGTTCCCGGCAGCGAAGGAAATAACTTCGGGATCTGCTGTGAATTTAAGTATCTCACGGATAGCGGAAGCGTGGAGCTTGCTTACTTTATCTGAGAATTTATATTCCATAATTTATATACCAGCCTTTCAATATATTATTCAGCATACGGCCTAATCTATATTATACCACATATTTCCGAATTCTGCAACATATATTTTTGTGAAAAGGGCAAATTTATGAAGGAGATTTTCTCGGGTTATGAAAAAGCAGACATTCCTTAAAGGTTCGGTGATACTTATGGCTTCGGCAGTGGCTGCGAAGCTGCTCGGAGCGCTGTTCAGGATACCTCTCACGAATATGCTCGGCGGTGTGGGAATGAGCTGCTTCAGCTGTGCTTACAGCTTGTTTATGCCGGTCTACGCGCTGATAGTAACGGGCATATCCTCGGCGGTCGCGCGTATGACGGCTTCCAGTGCGGCACTCGGTATGTATGCGAACGCAAGGCGTATCCGGCGTGTGGCACTCATTATATTCACGGCAGCCGGACTTCCTGCCGGTGCGCTGATGGCTGCGCTTGCCGTGCCGTTCAGCGTATATTCAGTCGGGAGCACCGATGCTGCTGCGGCTGTGGCAATGATAGCTCCGGCGGTAGTTTTCAGCTGTATCACCGCAGTCGAACGCGGTTACTATGAGGGGCTGAGCAATATGTATCCGACGGCAGTCTCGCAGGTTGTCGAGGGGATAGTCAAGGCGGCTGCCGGACTGTGGCTTTGCGGATATGTTACGGAGAACGGAGAGCAGCTTGCAGGATATTTTCCGTGGATAGGCGATGTGAGGGCTCTTGCAGCTGCCGCCGGCATACTCGGCGTGACTCTTTCAACGGCTGGTGCAGCGCTGTATTTTGCCGTGCTGAGACTTTTCACAAAACCTCCGGAGGACGCTGAAAAAGCTCTCGAGAGCCGCCGGGAAATTGCACGGCAGCTCGTCCGTGAAGCCCTGCCGGTAGGTGCAGGGGCTGTCGTCACGAACCTCTCCGCACTGATAGATATGTGGACGATAATTGGCTTGATATCGCGCAGCGGAGCTTATACCGGCAGGTTTGAGGGGGTGGCTGACGGTGAAGTGCCGCAGTTTGTCTATGGCTCGTTTTCAGGGATAGCGCTGACGGTGTTCAACCTCGTTCCGTCCGTTACGAATATGCTCGGCAAGGGCGCCCTGACCTGTATCGCTTCGGCAAAGGGCTGCGGAAGTCCGGAGGCTCTTCGGCGCAGCAGTACGCAGGCACTTCTCACAGCCACTGTTATAGCTGTACCGGCGGCGGTCGGGCTCGGAGTTATGGCTCCGGAGGTGCTGGAGCTGCTTTTTTCGCGGCAGTCGGATGAGGTCGGAGTGTGCATAAGCTCGCTGCGCCTGCTAATGCCGGCGATGCTGTGTCTGTGTATGTCGTATCCGCTGTTCAGTATGCTTCAGGCGGTCGGAAGAGCCTCTGCACCGCTGAAAATAATGCTTGCAGGGACTGCGGTAAAGCTCGTCGGAAACCTTCTGCTCATACCGTTTATCGGCGTGGACGGCGCTGCGGTCTCGACTTCTGTCAGCTATGCTTTCATACTTGCCGCATCACTCAGGTGCTACTTCCGCGAGACGGGAGCTGTTCCGGATAAGCTGCCGTTTTTGGGAGTCCTCTACGCCGGAACTATGTGCGGCGGAGCGGCTTATGTGGCGGCAGACCTCTTCGGGAAAAGTCCGGCGGCAAGACTTGCGGCGGCAGCTATCGCCGGCGGAGGAGTATATTTTGCGGTGCTGTGGACTGTTCTCGGAAGAAAGGCATTTGCATTGAGGAAAAGCAGTTTCAATAAAAAATAAAGCGCTGCTGATAGTAGCAGCGCTTTTTTGTACTGTCACGGCAAAATGCCTTTAACGACAGAGAAATAATAATCATTCAAGATAGAATAAGCACCATCTTACGTCGTTATTATCACAATTATAATGTGCGATACCAACACGTCTAAACGCAGGATTAAACATAGCTTTCTTGTCATCATCATATGCCATTAGCGTTTTTACAACAGTATCAGGACTCAGATATACATACTTACTTCCGCTGTTATATAAAGTGCTGACGATGCGCATTGTATACGGACAGCTATAATCGAACAGACCGGAATAATCAATAATACCAACATCACGAAGATGAGCGCTGACACAGAAAGTGCTCGTATCATTACCTGCTTCAAGTTCATCAGCATACTGCTGAGTAGCCTGAGACAGTGCGTTGTCTAAACGTATCTCTGAAAGACCTTTTGCCGAGCGTTCTTTGTTTATACAAGCAACTATCTTCTCCGGGAAGCCCTCAAGCGACATATCCTCCGGAACAGCTATCTTTGTGCCGACTGATATGCCAGCCTTTGCACACTGTCCCTTGAACTCATTACTGAAAATGAAGCCGTTGAAGATACTCTCGGGGGATTTGCTGAACATCTGAAGCGTCCAGCTTTTGAGACCATTCTCATCAGGTGATCTGCCGAGGATAGTCCTGTAAAGCATATCGACGTAGCTATGCGTGTAATCATCGCCGGTCTTTGCGTTGAGTTTATTCATATACTCGCTGCTGAAAACGAAGCCCTGCGCTGCCTTGGCACCTGTGAGTCCGCACTTTATGCTCCTGCACCAGTTTTCGAGACCTGCACCGTCGGGATTTCTGCCGAGGCAGTTCTTATAGAGACGGTAAACGAAATATGTCCTTTCGTAGTTATCGTCCTTGGCAAGACGGGGAGTGATTGTGCCGGGCTTTATGCCGTAGGTACTGCAAAGTCCCTTGAACTCATTGCTGCCCACGAAGCCCTTGCACACCGCCTGTATAGTCATACCAATGTCAAGACGGCGCTTCCAGTCAGCCCTGCCCTTTGCATCGGGAGAGCGGTCGAGCATAGCCTTGTAGCAGTCCGTGACCATATTGTCAGCGGACTTTTTCTTGCCCTTATACTCGTCCGAGAAAAAGAAGCCGTCAACAATATCAGCAGCGGTCTTTTTGCCGCTGTTGAGCTGTGTGGTCCAGCTTTTCAGACCTGCTGCATCGGGCTTTCTGCCGAGAACGACATCGTACATTCTCGTTACGAAGCCTTCGGTGTTCCTGCTGTAAGCCGAAGCCTCAAGTGCAGTATTGTTAAAAGGAGTCGATACGGCATAAGCTCCGGAAAAACACATTCCGCAAGCCATAACTGCTGCTGCCGCGATCACTGCTAATTTCCTTTTTGACATTTCAATTCTCCTTTAAATGCCGGCGTTTTTATCAGCCGACAAATATCATCGTATAACGCACTGACTTAGAGCCGTCAACATTTGATGTCATTCTGCTCGGATAGATACCTATATACTTGTATCTGCTGCTAAGGCACATATTACGGCTCGTACTCCAGCCCCAGAGATCGTCAATGACGCCCTGAGTCGTAGAATAGCTGAACTTTTCACCCTCCTTGTCAGGATCGAAGCGCTTATCCGCCGTGAATACCACCCATTCTGCGCATACTGCATCTTTTCCTAAACCGCAGTCTGCCTTCAGCTTATCCTTGTCGTATTCCTCTTTGCAGCCGTCGAGCTTGTTCTTGATATAGATCTCCGCTGCTTTTACGGCAGCATTGCTTACTCTCAGAGGTGCGACACCCTTTTCGGCGCGTTTCTTGTTTATCTGCTCAAGAGTTTCCTTGGCGATAACATTTATGTCGAAGTCGAAGGGATCAGCGATCTTTTGTCCGACCTTTATGCCAGCCTTGTCACACTGCTCTCTGAACTCGCTGCTCATCAGCAGGCCGTTGAAAACGAACTGGAGCGAATTCGGTTCTCTGAGCTTGTTCTTCCACTTCTCCTTGCCGACCGTATCGGGGGTTCTTCCGAGGAAGGCATTGTAGAGTATCCTCACATAGTTGTTGAGGAAAGGCTCTCCGGTCTTGGCGTTGAGAGAGTCCATATACTCCTTGCCGAATACAAAACCGTAGGCTATCTGTGAACCGGTAGTGCCCTTTTTGAGCTTCTGACACCAGCTTTCAAGTCCGCTTATATCGGGAGTACGTCCGAGGCAGTTCTTATAGAGGCGGTAAACGAAATAAGTCCGCTCATAATTCTCGTCACGGGTGTACATCAGCGTGATATTTCCGGGCTTGATACCGTAGCTGCTGCACAGGCTCCTGAACTCGCTGCTGCCCACGAAACCCTTGCATACTGCCTGAATTGACATACCGATGTCGATGCGTTTCTTCCAGTTAGTCATTCCGGCGGAATCGGGGGCGCGGTCGAGCATAGCCTTATAGCAGTCAGTCACCATAGTCTCGCTGGATCTTTGTTTTTTCTTATATTCGTCAGAGAAGAAAAAGCCGTTTATGAGGTCAGCAGCCGTTTTTTTGCCGCTGTTGAGCTGAGAGGTCCAGTTTTTCAGACCAGCCGAGTCTGCCTCTCTGCCGAGAACTGTCTTGTACATTCTCTTCACGAAGCCCTCGGTGTTCTTGCTGTACGCCGAAGCCTCGATTGCTGTATTGCTGAAAGGCGACAGGGCTGCCGGAGTTCCGGAGAAGCCCATTCCGCAAGCCATTAACGCTGCTGCCGCAAAAGCGGCTATTTTCCTCTTTGACATAATAATTCTCCTGTTATAATGTTATGATAGTTAGATAGTTATTGGATTGAACTGTTATCAGCCGACAAGTACGAAGAAAGGATCAAGATACTTCCAAGCGCCTTCAAAGAAGTAAGGTGCTTTACCAACATACTTATAATCTGCGCTGAGGAGAGCCTTTCTGAGTCTGCCGCCGTCAGATGTGTCCATAAGGTCCTCGAATACTAACTCAGGAGTTGTAACAGCATACTTTTCACCGGTTGCATATTCGCTGAATGCAGCCTTTCTGTTGCAGATAAGTCTTACTGTTGTTCCCTTAGCACGGGCAGCATTAAGACCGCAGGATTCATAGAGCTCCTTTGTAGACGGATATTTCTTTGAGCTGTCAGCAAGATGAGCAACGTACTGCTTTGCATAGGTTTCAGCACCGGGCTTTACAACGAGAGCCTTTACGCCGTTCTTTGCACGCTCATTATTGATAAGTGTGAGGAGCTTGTTCATAAATGCATCTCCGTTGATGTCACCGGGATCAGCAATCTTGCTGCCGACCTTGATGCCAGCCTTTGCGCACTGCTGCTTGAACTCGTCGCTCATAGCAAGGCCGTTGAATACATACTGAAGTGAGTTGTCATCACGAAGCTTTTCTGTCCATGCCTTGAGACCTGCGGAGTCAGGGTTTCTGCCGAGGAATGAGCAGTAGAGGTCTGAAATGTATGTGTTGATGAACTTTGTTCCGACCAGCTTGTTGAGAGGAGTCATATGCTCGCTGCTGAAAACGAAGCCCTGTGCTACCTGAGTACCGGTAGTGCCCTTTCTGATCTTCATACACCAGTTCTCAAGACCTGCGATGTCAGCATCTCTGCCGAGGCAGTTCTCATAGAGACGTCTTACGAACATAGTACGCTCATAGTTATCGTCACGGGCATTCATAAGTGTGATATTACCGGGTGTGATACCGTATTCAGCGCAGAGGTTCTTGAACTCATTGCTGCCTACAAAGCCCTTGCATACAGCCTGAATAGTCATACCTGCATCGAAACGCTTCTTCCAGTCAGCAAGTCCCTTTGAGTCAGGGTTGCGGTTGAGCATAGCCATATAGCAGTCTTTTATCATAGCATTTGCCGACTTCTTCTTGTTCTTGTACTCATCAGAGTAGAAGAAACCGTTGATAATGTCTGCTGCGGTCTTCTGCTTCTTGTTGAGCTGATCAGTCCATTTGTTCAGACCTGCGGTATCAGCAGTTCTGCCGAGAACAACCCTATACATTCTTGCTACGAAAGCCTTTGTTGTCTTGTTTGCTGCTTCAGCCTCGATAGCAACGTTTCCCATAGGTGAAAATGCAGTAGAAGCTCCGGAATAACCCATTCCGCTGATCATCATTACTGCTGCCGCAAAAGCGGCAATTCTTCTTTTTGACATTGTAGAATTCCTCCTAAAAAAAAGTATACTATTAATAGTACGGATAAATAAGTTCGGACTGTGATGACCGTGTGACAAGAATGTGAAATATAGAACTCTTGACACAGCTTGCCTTTTATGCTATACTATTGTAGATGATTTATGATCCAATCGGAGGTTTCTATATGAGATTTTTAAAAGCAACAGCACTTGCAGCTGCATTATTGCTCGCAGTAATGCCGGTCGTAAGCTGCGATAACGGCAAGAAAGGCAGCAGCAGTTCATTCGTGCTCCGCCACGCAGAAGGTGAAAATGTAGCAAAGCAGATCGCTACTGCTGACCTCGCTCAGGAGGTAAATTCCAACCAGACTCTTTTCACCCTCAATAAGGTAATAGACACCGGTGAGCAGGGCGATGACAAGATGCACTACATCTACTTCGATATTACAGTCAAGAATGACACAAATACCGAATATACGCTCAGTACCCTGAATAACTTCTACCTCATTTTCCCTGACGATACCGAGTATTCGGGAGCTATCCGAACTCAGATCTACGCTATCAATAACTTCAACGACAGATACTTCCAAAGCCCGTTCACAGTAAATGCCAACAGCACTTTCAACGGCATTGTAGGCGGCTTCGCACTTTCTGAGATCCCCAGCGAGTTCACAGTCGGTTTCTTCCCGACAAGAGAGGACCGTGACAACAAGGAGGACCTTATCAAGGTAAAGGTAAAGTCAAGCGATATCATCGCTGTTCCTGCCGCCCTCAAGAAGTAATGTCAAAGCCGTGCGAAGGCTTTATGTAAAAGTAATTATTATCGTTAAAGCAGCCCCTTTTTCAAAAGGGGCTGCTTTAATTTATCAGGTTTATTATCATAACAAAAAAACAGTCCCCGTGAAAGGGGACTGTCTGTATTTCCTTATGTAACGGAATTATTCAGCAGAAGGAGCTGAAACAGGACAAACACCTGCACAAGCACCACACTCAACGCAAGTATCAGCGTCGATAACGTACTTTCCGTCGCCCTCAGAAATAGCGCTTACAGGACATTCAGCAGCGCAAGCACCGCAGCTGATGCACTCGTCAGAAATAACATATGCCATAATTAAATGCACCTCCGTAAATTTAAGGACAACGTCCTCATTACTTATATTCTAACATATTTTAATGAAAAATCAAGAGCATTTTGTTAGCACGAGCTTACTATTTTGCTTCTGCTGTATCGTTTTTCTTGGCAGGAGCGGACTTTTCTGCTTTTTCGGCTCCTTCCGAATTATTTGCGGTGTTTTTATCGGCAGCCAGCTTAGCGAAGCAGGCACCGGTGCAAGCCCAGAATATAGGTGAGTAAGTGATATTGCTTGCGCCTATGAAGAATATCAGGATACCGCATACTGTCATAAGGAAGAAAGCTGTGCTGACCTCGCTGCGGCTTCTGCGGAGCTTTCTGAAACCGGAGATGACTGCCAGTGCGAGGAGCATAACCGTGAATATCAGAGTAGGTATACCGCGTGTTGCGGCGGTATAGAGGTACTCATTGTAGGTCTTGTCAAAGGTGCCCTTGTTCACGATAGTGAGGTCGTTTATGGCAGCATTTTCGTTGAGCATACTGTATGTGTAGATCTGAGGATATACGAGCTGCTCGGGACCTGTTCCGTACAACTTGTTCTTTTCGATGATACGCTTGGTCTTTTCGCTGAGGTATGTGTAAACGTCATAGGTGTCATCAATGTCAACGGCATCGGGGTTGTAGCTTCCGCTGGCGGAAACTCTCTGATAAGCGTCATCGTTCCAGAGTATCTGACCGTCATAGAGGTGGTAGCCGTCCTGCTGACCTGACATAGTGGTTCCGGCTATTGTTATGCCGATAGCGGCAGCTGCAAGTGCAGCGACGGGCTGGAGGAGTCTGAGCTTGGGAGCCTTTGTGATGAACACTGCTGCGAAACCAGCGAGGATACCGAGTGAAGCTCCGCATACGCCCATAAGAGTCCTTGTGAAAACCATTACAAATGCGAAAAGGCAGGCGCTAACTGCTGAGAAGATGCGCCATTTTTTGTTCTCGTCAGAAGCGGCGACTGTAAGGGCTGCTGTGAGCGATAGAGTGAGGAGCATTGCAAGGAATATCGGGGACTGTGAAAGGCCGTCCGGTGTTACTGCCATTATGAAAACGGAGATGTCTCGGTAAGATATGTAAAGGAGCTTCTTGGTGAATATCTGTATCACTGCAACGACGGCGTTCAGGAAGCCTATGCTGATTATCGCGTACAGGAACGTCCTGAGTCCTTTGGTGCGCTTTATTGAAGCTGCTGTGATGAAGAAGCAGAAATAGAAGATCGTTGCGAGGAGACCTTCGCCGCGCTGGGGGAAGCCGTAGAAGCCTACGTTGTAGTCGTATGAGTTGTAGAGGGAAACTGTGCTCCAGCCAACTATCGCTGCGAAGAGTATCGCCGGGAGTATTATGCTGCCGCTGACATACTTCTTGATGAGCGCGATAAGGGCGAGTATCATACAGATAACGCCGGATACAGCCAGACCGACAGTTGCTGCCGTGTAGGTAGTCGTGTCGCTCACCTCGGGGATAATGGTGAGGAGACAGGTCGTGAAGCAGGCCGCGATGAGTCCGAACGAAGCGAGCTTTGCGTATTGTTCCTCGGTCATATTGAGAATGAAATTGGATTTGTCCGAGGTTTTTAAGATGGTTTTTGCCATATCAATGACCTTTCTTTCTTTGAGATTTTATTATGCTGCTGAAACTGTTACTGTGTATTCTCCGTCGATGAGAGTTCCTATCTCTATCTTCAGACCGGTGTCAACGGACAGCGAGCCGTCGTCTGCGTACCACTTGAAGCCGCTTACGGAGCTGTCTATGACGTCGCCTATCATAAAGAAGTTGCTGTCACTGTACGTTGCCTGATCGTCCCGGAGGATACGGATAAATCGCTTTCCGTTGTTATTGTCCGTGAACTGCGAGCCGCTTTCGTATTTGTAGATCGTGTAGAAGCCGTTGTTGTACAGCGAGGCTTCAACGTGATAGACTCGTATGCCGGTGCTGTTCGTCTTGTTTATCCACCAGCGGTTCAGCATATCGGAGTTGTTGTTGTGGAAGGTCGCGAACTCGACAAGGAAGTATTCAGAGTGCAGCCTGCCGTCGAGAGTGCCGCAGGGGATAAGGAGGCAGTTTCCGCTGTCGGTCTGAGCGTCCTTGAGCTTGAATGACTGCGTACCCTTGGAGCTGTCGTAGACCATTACCTGATCCTCACGGTACCAGCCGAGCTGGAGCTTTGATACTGCCGAGAGGTCGGAATCGGTATCGGTGTCCATCATTTCCATACCGGCAATGCCGTGGAGTCCCTCCGCATCAAAGCCGGAAACGTTATCCTTGTTGTAGAGGTAGTAATCGGGAAGTCCCATACAGTGGCCGGACTCGTGAATATATGAGCGTGTGAACTCTTTGTAGTCACCGCTGATGTTCAGCTCGCGGTTGCCTACGATGAGGTGTCCGAGTTGCTTGCCGTCGAATTTCACCCACGGATTTGAGAAATAGGGGCTCGGTCCTGCACACGGCCACCAGTAATCATCGCCGGCTTCATTCGGGACTGTTATAAGCGTTGCGTCGATGTAGCCGTCGCTGTCACTGTCGAACTGCGAGAAATCCACGGATTTGTCGAGAGCTGAATAGCACTCTCGGAGGAGCTTTGACTTGTCCTGACCGTCGCTTTCGTAATAGGACTTGTTATTCTTTGCCGTGTAGTGGAATGCCTTGCCTTTGAGATCAAGCTGTCCCTTGGAGGCTCGCTGATAGTAGGCGTGGACGCTCTCGAACGGGTAATTGGCATTGCTGTCATCAGCCTCACCGAACATAGCTTTTTCTATTTCCTCGTCGGACGGGGAGTATTTGTGCTTGCAGTCAGGGAAGTCGACGTAGAACACGACCATACTTGCTTCGCCCTGAGACGGAAGGAATTTCAGAACATCATTTGCAGGAGGCGATATGAATTCCCAGTCCCATTCCCAGACCTGCGGCGCTTCGCGGTTGACGAGAGCCTTTTTCATATAGATCAGGTCGTAGACATCGACTCTGCCGTCTCTGTTCATATCCGCGGTGTCGAGATAGCCGCTTTCGGGAGTGAAGTAGTTTTCCTCACCGGACACGAGCATATACTTGTCATCAGAAGCGTAGAGGTTCTCGGTAGTGAGCGGAGAACGGCCGAGCATAAACTTTGTCATCAGAACGAGGTCGGCGGTGTTCACCATACCGTCGTTATTGAGATCGCCGAGGTAACCTCGCTCGTGCCACTTTGCCTCAGCCGGCACAGCGGCGGCTGAAAGCGGTATGACTGCTGCGGCGAGCAGTGATATGAGCCGTTTGACACATTTTTTCATAAAAGCCTCCTTCCGGTAAAACAAAAGCGGCTGCTGAGACTTGCTCAGTAGCCGCATAAGACGCATTATTTAGCGTAATCGGTAACTCTGCTTTCGCGGATAAGGTTGACCTTGATCTGACCGGGGTAGTCCATTTCGGACTCGATCTGCTGAGCGATCTGTCTTGCGACGATGACCATTTTCTCATCGTTGATGACTTCCGGAACGACCATGATTCTGACCTCACGTCCTGCCTGAACAGCAAAGCACTTTTCGACTCCGTCGTAGGAGTTGCAGATCTCCTCGAGTTTCTGGAGACGCTTGATGTAGCTTTCGTAGTTTTCGCTTCTTGCGGCAGGTCTTGCAGCGGAGATAGCGTCGGCTGCCTGAACTATG
>CACXEJ010000132.1 GCA_902766595.1 Ruminococcus flavefaciens
AGTCGTTTTCCCTTTCTGGTTTTGTTACTTATATTCTACCAGATTTTTGGGTGTTTGTCGACTGCTCTTTCAGTATAACACTTCAATTCGACCTCAATAATGATGGAAAGATCAATAATAATGATTTAGCTTTACTTCAGTTTATTCGTAAAGTACAGATAGAGTTTGTGAAAAATGTAATTTATAAAGCGGATAATAACAATGACGGTCTTATAGATTCAAAAGATGTCAAAGAAATGAGATACTATCTCAAAAAGTATTGCAATCAGGAGAGCAACGAATATTACAGAATGGGTGATCTTAACCTGGATGGTACAGTTGATAAAAATGATCTGATTGCTCTCCAGAAATATGGAAATAAACACATTTCATTTAAAGCTAGTTCTAAACTTGCTGATCTTAATTGTGACGGTATAGTTGATGAATTAGACTATAACCTGCTGAAGGGAATGACAAAATATCAGCTCGGTGATGTTGATTTAAATGGAACTGTAGATTCGGCCGATAGAGATCTTATAATGAATCACATATTAAAGAAGACTAACCTTTCACGTAAATCTCTTTGGTATGCAGATCTTAATGATGATTGCACTATTGATGAAAAGGATATTGCACTGCTTTGCGTAGATTACAACATTCCTGATTATCAGCTTGGCGATGTTGATTTCAACGGAACAGTTGATATGGCTGATAAGGAGCTTATCATGAATCACATAGCTAATATAGAACTCCTTCCGAATGTAGCTCTTAGCTATGCAGACGTTAACAGAGACGGCTCCGTTAATGTACTTGATGTAGTTCAGCTTTGCAGAGATTATAATATTACTGATTAAAAAACTATTATAGAAAAACAGCACAGCCCCTCCTTAGTTTAACTTAGGAGGGGCTGATTTTGTTTGATTAATATTGATTGATATAATTGTATACCATTCCTACGATATCAGAAGATGAACGCTGATTTATGTAAAAAAACTCTTGACGAGATTTCTAATTTGAATGTAAAGACTGGACTTCCTAAACATTTTGTAATTATTAGCGTTGCTGCATATGATAACCTTAAATATGGAATACCAAAAGATTTCACATAAATTCATTTTTTAAACGAGGATATAAAATGAAAAAAATGATTTAGAATATGTTATCGATGCTTTAAAGAAACGAGATGAAATACTCGTAAATGACAAGCCAGTAAGGCGATATAATAAGTATTTCGATAAAATGAGAAAATATGCAAGAAAGCTAATTAGTCTCTCCTCAAGCCATAAATATACACCAGATTTCTTTTTTTGAGAAATACGTCCTTTATTTGACGCTTACGATACTTCCATTGCGGAGTACCTGCCGTTCATTTTATTTGAATGCGGCCAAAACCGCATTTTGTTATAACAATAATATTTTTCTGAAATATTGACTTGAAGGTAAATAATATGTATAATGGAACCACAAATATATAAAAATGGGGTGATCACTTGGAAAACTTTTATCCAAAACGCATACTGGCGTTGGGCGCGTCGGTATGTCTTGCGGCAACTTCCCTGCCCGTTGTAAAAGCTGTTGAAGCTAACGCTGTTTCACGGAACGGTGCTGTCAGCAGCGTTGGTACAGCCAAAGGACTGGCACACATTCGCGGTGACGGTGCGGAAATCAGACACGATTCCAGGCTTGATTCAAACGTCCTCGCTCTCAACGGTGACGGCTTCGGCGAAGGCTGGCTTCAGCTGCCGGCGATGTTCGATGAATCGTGTAGGGACGGCTTCACGTTCTCGATGAAGTATGCACTGAGCGGAGACACAAGCAGTTATTCGAGACTGTATCAGTTCTCGACTGTACCGTTCGGTACCGGACTGACATCATCGTATTCCTCTCCTGATCTGTCAGTCGATGTTAAAAACAAGAGTGCATTCAGAGCAAGTATCTTTGCCGGAAATGCCCGGAATACTGCGAACGATGATAAGCACAGGGCGATATTTTATCTTGATGCAGTTCCGGACAAGGACGTATGGCATGAGCTTTCGGTAGTGTATAAACCCGGCGGCGTGTCTTACTACATTGACGGCAAACTGATCTCGTACGAAGCTGAGACGGCTGATGCGGCGACTGCAAGCCTTTTCAGTGAAGGCCTTCTTCCGTCGTACTATTACAATGCGATAGGACATTCCCTCTACTCTGACAATGACCTCAGGGCAAGTATCGATGATGTCGCATTCTTCAACAAACCTCTTTCGGCTGCTCAGGTCGCTGATCTGCCAATGAATGAAGCGAAGTATCTCTTTGACTTTGAAGCCTTTATGGCAACAGATATTGCTGCGCCTGAAACTGCTAAAACTCTTGACGGCACAAGCGTTACAAGCATACCGGAGCTTGATACTGTATCTCCGGACGGGACGATACGCACGCAGTTCTGGAAAGACGCTTCCGGCGGATACTATTATTCCGTAAACAAGACTTCTTCAGGCAAGACAGAAGCGGTCGTACAGCCCTCAAAACTTGGACTGACAACCACGACCGAAAACCTCTCAACAGGATTTGAAGCTCCTCCCTCTGCGGCAGAGATAACCCGTGATGAAGCTTACACTATGCCTTACGGAAAGCACAGCGAGTTCCGTGACTACTGTAACGAGATCACTTTTCCTCTCAGAAAAGGCGATTCAATGCTTAGTGTGACTATGCGTGTGTATAACGACGGCGTTGGTCTGAGGTACACGCTGGATCACGGTGCGACTATCAAGGACGAAGCCACACAGGTGATATTCCCTGATAACAGTGTTTTCTGGGGCAATATCCCTAATGCCACTTATGAGTGGGACATGGTGGAGATAACTTCTAAGAAAATGAACGATGCCTGGGCAGACTATTCGTTCCCGCTCACAGGAAAACTGTCTGATGCCTGCTGGGTAACGCTTTCCGAAGCAAATGTTTTCAACGAGGATGAACCCTATTGTGCCGGCTGTGTGTCAACTACCGGAGGCAGCCGTGCTCTTAAATGGAAGTTCGGCGTTAAGGAAACATCTGTAAGTATGTCTGCTTCATTCCATACACCGTGGAGAGCTATTGTAATCGGTGATGATCTGAACGAGATGTCTTCAAGCGACCTGATACAGAACCTCAATCCGCCGTCAGTTCTTGACGATACAAGCTGGATAAAGCCCGGAAAGAGTGCCTGGTCATGGTGGAGCAGCAGCTCCGATTCACCGATAGAGTATCATACACAGAAGGACTATATAGACTTTGCCGCTCAGAACGGCTGGGACTTTGTATGTCTTGACTTTGGCTGGGCACTGTGGGACAACAGCGAAGCCAAAGTAAAAGAGCTCTGTGACTATGCTGCTGAGCGCGGTGTGGGCATTTATCTCTGGTACGGCGTAAACAACAAGGGACACAGCGGATACAAGGACAGCAAGGGCAATCCTGCCTATCCGTACTATTCGCTGCTTGATGAAGCTACTATCGTCCGTGAGTTTGAGCGCGTAGCCGGACTCGGTGTCAGAGGTGTTAAGGTGGATTACTACGAGAGCGACACTCAGGCGACTATGAAACAGATGCATATGTGTGCTGAGATAGCTGCAAAGAACCACATTATGGTACTTTTCCACGGCTGTACTCTCCCTCGCGGTGAGAGCCGTACATATCCGCACGTTGTTTCATACGAAGCTGTAAACGGTACTGAGTATTACAAGTGGTTCAAGAGTCCTGCGCTTGCAAACCGTGTTTCCTATACGTTTACAAGAAACGTAGCCGGTTCGGCTGACTTTACACCCACCGGAATTCCGATAGACGGTATAGCAGCGACAGCAGGCTTTGCGCTTGCTGATGTAGTTACGATAGAATCCGGTATCCAGCATTTTGCTCATTCAGTTTATACCTATGAAGGGTCGTCTGCTTTGCCTGTGCTCAATGACGTTCCGGTAGCGTGGGATGATATGAAGGTGCTTGACGGATACCCGATGCAGTTCAATGTGACTGCAAGAAGAAGCGGAAGTGACTGGTACATAGGAGCTTCGACCATAAGTTCAAGAACGGTCAATATAGCGCTTTCCGACCTTATCAGCGAAGGCAAATGGAATGCGTATATATTTGCGGATAACAAGGACGGAAGCGACCTTGAAGTAACAGTGAAGAAAGGTCTTACGTCCAAAGACGTTATAACAAGAGATCTGCTTCCTAACGGAGGTTTTGTCATCAAGCTGACTCAGAACGGCATGAAGCTGACGACTCAGTACTCAAACTATAAGAGTTACGAAGCTGAAAATGCAAAGCTCTCGGGCAAAGCAGTTGCGACAACGGGTTCTGACGCTAAATACTGCTCAAATGACGCGTTTGTCGGTTATGTCGGCGGAGGTTCGGACAATACAGTTACATTCAATAACGTGAATGTGAATGAAGCAGGGAAGTACACTCTGAGGATATATTATCTTTCAGGTGAATCACGCGAGCTCATGGTCGATGTAAACGGAAAATATGTATCGACTCTGAAAGAACTCTATGCAAACAAAGGCGACTGGAAGGGAATAAGAGCTGTTAATCTTGAAGTCGAGCTTCAGAAGGGCGACAACACAGTCAAGCTGTATAACACCAAAGCTTACGGTCCTAACATTGACAGAATAGCGATAGCTATGCCTGACACGATTGTTGCAGGAGATGTAAATGCTGACGGTGAATTCAATATCGCTGACCTTGTGCTTATGAAGAAGTGGCTGCTTGCTGTTCCGAATACCAAACTGGCAGACTGGAAGGCAGGCGACCTCTGCAAGGACAACAAACTCAATGTATTCGACCTGTGTCTGATGCGCCGTATGCTTGCAGAAAAATGTTAAGATTTAGAATTATTAATATAGAGTTTTAAATGTAATATTTAGTAAAATATAACAAACGAACAAAAAGCATCTATCCAGAATAATTAATCGCCTTCATCCTATATCCTGTCATGAG
>CACXEJ010000133.1 GCA_902766595.1 Ruminococcus flavefaciens
ATACGGCTGTGCTCGAGGAAACGTCCCACGATGCTCCTTACGGTGATATTGTCGGTATATCCCTCAACACCGGGGATAAGGCAGCATATTCCTCTCACGACGAGCTCGATCTTAACGCCTGCCTGTGAGGCTTCAACGAGCTTTGCCATAATGACCTTGTCGCAGAGAGCGTTCACCTTTGCCGCGATATAGCCTTTTCCACCGTTTTTAGCGAGTTCGATCTGCTCGTCCATCATAGTGAGGACCTGCGGACGGAGTGCAAGCGGCGAAACGAGGAGCTTCTTGGGATCCTCGATGAATGTGCCGTTCCTGAGAGCCGTGAAAACTCTCTCCGCGTCCTCGGCGATGACCTTGTCTGCGGTGAGGAGCATAATATCGGTGTATATAGCGGAGGTCTTTTCGTTGTAATTGCCTGTGCCGATCTGAGTGACGTACTCAAAACCGCCGCCCTGAGCCTTTCTGGTGATGAGGAGCAGCTTTGAATGAGCCTTGTACTCCGGCGGTCCGTAGATGACTCTCACGCCGGCTTTCTGGAGATGCTTTGACCATTCTATGTTGTTTGCCTCGTCGAAACGCGCGCGGAGCTCGATCATAACGAGGACGTCCTTACCCTGTTCAGCAGCGGTGCAGAGCGCGTCTATGACCTTGCTGTTGCGGGCAAGACGGTAAAGCGTTATCTTTATGGAGGTTACCTTGGGATCGTTCGCGGACTCCTGAAGCAGTCTTATGAACGAGAGGTTCATCGACTCATAGGGATAGGTCAGGAGCATATCCTTCGCCTTGACCTGTGCAAAAACCGGCTTTGTATCCGAAAGAGCTGCCGGTTTTCTCGGCGAACGAGCTACGAAGTGGAGCTTCTCGTTGTCGTCGAGATCCTGTAACTGATACAGGTAGGAGAGGTCGAGAGGTATGCGTGATATGAATACGCGCGAGTTTTTCAGCTTGAGCTTCTTACAGATATAGTCGAGAGCCTCGCGTGAGAATTCGTCGGAGAGCTCGAGCCTTACCGGCGCGAGCTTGCTGCGCTTGGCTACCATTTCCTCCATTCTCTCGCGGAAATCGGATTCCTTGCCGGAGACCATAATATCAGCATTTCTTGTGACTCTGATGAGAGCGCGGTCAATGATCTTGTAGCTCTTGAACATAAGATGCGCAAACTTCAGAACGACCTCCTCCTCGAGTATAAAGCGCTTTCCGCCGTTTCCGAGGGGGATAATTCGCTCGCAGTTGTCGTAGCTCACGGGGATTATGCCGATCGAAACGCCCTTCTTCGAGCCGAGCTGGACTGCCGCATAGATCTCCTTGTTCTTGAGGAACGGGAACGGCAGAGCGTCGTTCACGACAATGCCCGAAATAAAGGGCTTTATCTCGTATTTGAAGTAGAGCTCAAGGAAGTTCTGCTCGTCAGCAGTAGCGTCCTCGAAGCGGACGTGCTCGAAGCCGTGAGCAGAGAGCTCCTTCATAGTCTTGCGGTAAGCGTCCTCGACCGAGGGCTGCAAACGCCTTACTGTTGTAAAAATAGCGTCGAGCTGCTGAGCGGGAGTCATACCGCTGTTGGTATCGACCTTTTTCGGATCGTTCTTGGCTTTATCGGTGAGCGAGCCCACTCTGACCATAAAGAATTCGTCGAGGTTGCTCTGATATATAGCCGAAAAAGAGAGTCGTTCGAGGAGAGGGTTCTCCGGAGCGGTCGCTTCTTCGAGCACACGCTTGTTGAATTTGAGCCACGAGAGCTCGCGGTTTTCAAGGTAATCCATATTCTTCTCCATTCTTGGCGTATATCCGGCAGTCATCAGGAGTATTTGAACTGACTGTTGCCGATGAATTCACATATCAGCGAGTCGGGAGTAACGAGCTTGCTGTCGAGAGGTTCGAGGGCTTCGAGGACCTTAATGGCGTCCTCAAGCTCCGGAACGTCGTTCATTTCCCTGAGCTGGTCTATGAGGGTATTGCGGTAAGCGCTCAGCTCATATGCGAAAAATGTATCAATATCGTAGTCCGAGCGGTGCTTATAGGGCATAATGTACTTGTTCTCGCCGGCTTCAACGCTGTGGAACATATTCATAGTCTCGCGCAGTGAGCGCTTGCGGAACTTCTTGTCTCTTATCATACGGCGCATCAGTCTGACCTTTGAGGGGTGGAGGAGAATATTTCCGCAGGTGACTCTTGTGCGGACGCTGACATATATCTTGCATATCTGGCTGTCGGGGACGGTTATTACCGCCGGATTGAGAGCGTGTATGCCCTCGAAGATAACGAGCTCGCCCTCCTGACGCCGGAACTTTCTGCCATTGGGCTCTCTTGTCGAGGACTTGAAATTATACTTGGGTATCTCTATCTCCTCACAGCGGCTTATCGCCTTTATCTGGTCGTTGAGGAGCTCCTTGTCAACTCTGTCCGGCGACTCGAGGTCCATTTTGCCGAGTGCGGAGAGATGCTTTTCCTCCTCAGTGAGCGGGCAGAAGTAGTTGTCCATAGACATCGTATGCGTTTCGTGCCCCATATCGTCGAGGAGCTTTTCGAGCATAAGAGCGGTAGTGGTCTTGCCGGAGCCCGACGGTCCCGAGAGCAGTATAACGGGCTTTTCGCTGCGGTGCTGAACGATGTCGTCAGCTATCCTTTCCAGCTTGTAAAGATAATCGGCATTAACGTTTTTTATGTATTCGGACGGGTCAGCACATATCCCCTCGTTGATCCTTGTAACTTCAATATTCATAGAGGTCTCCTTAAAAAGTATGTTATTAAATAATTATATCACATTTCGACAGCATTTTCAATCTGCATTTTGTCGAATTTACACATAATTTTTTATGCACAATTCATCAGGTTATCAATAATGCCGCCGGGAGGAGTACAGCAAGCATAGCAATGCTCATCAGCGAGAAGGTAAGCATATATCTTCCGGGACGAGCTCCCTCGCTCTTGCGGTATATCTGGAACGAGATGAGGCTCGCAAGTGAAGCTATCATAGTTCCGAGACCGCCGATATCAACGCCTACAAGGAGGGCTTTTCCGTTATCCGTGAAGCCGGCGAGCATAACGGCTGCCGGGACGTTGCTTATGAGCTGAGAGAGTCCGACCGAGACAAGTATCTCCCTTCCGGAGAGAATGTCCCTGAAAAAGTCGTTCACCGCACCGATACGGGCGATATTTCCGACAAAAACGAAGAAGCACACAAATGTTGCCAACAGGGCGTAATCGACCTTTTTCAGGATAGCTATATCGCAGACCGCCGCTGCTGCGACTGCCGCGATAAGGCAGACGTAGTCCGGAACGAGTCTCAGCACCGAGCACAGACACACGGCAAACAATACCGTATATACCGCGCATTTCCGGGCGATTATGTCGCCCTCAGAACCAGCCGGCGCCTTGCAGGGAGTTTTCGGCAGCAGGAACGAGAGTCCCATAAGGCAGACTATGCTGATCGCGCCGAAGGGCAGGGTGGCCTTTATGAAGTCGAGGGCTGTGAGACCGTATTCGTCGTAGAGGAAGAGGTTCTGCGGATTGCCGATAGGCGTCATCATACTTCCGAGGTTTGCCGCCGCAGTCTCGAGGACTATGACCATTATGCGGCTCTTTTCGTCGGAATTCCCCTGAAATATCAGTATGGTCAGCGGCACGAAAGCAAGCAGCGCAACGTCGTTAGTGACAAGCATCGAAGCAAAAAAGCAGACGAGTATAAAGACTCGCCCGAGCGCACGGACATTTCCGGCTTTTTTCAGTATGAAGCGCGTTGCGGCATCGAAAACTCCCACGCTGCGCAGACCGGCAACAGCCGTCATCAGTGCGAAAAGCTGTATGAGGACGGTCCTGCTGCAATAGCCCTTGTAGGCGCTGTCGGGCGGTACTGCGAACATAGTTGCCGCCGCCGCTAAGAATGATATAGCCAGTACAGGCTGTGAACGGAAAAACGCCGCGGCTTTTCCTGTCAGTTTCCTCATTATAAATGTCTCCTTATCAATATCTTTTCTGTTCCGGATCGGAGCTGTATTCCTCAAAAAGCTCAAGACAGGCTTCTCTGCCGCACTCCGAGAGCTCGAGTATATCTCCCTCACCGTCGAGGTATTTGTAGAAAACATCGTCCCGGAAGCCTATCCCGTGGGTGTCCTGCCTGCTACAGCCGTAGTATACGCGCTTTATATTCGCCCAGAGTATGCCTCCGAGGCACATCGGACAGGGTTCGGCAGTGGTGTATAGCTCACAGCCGGAAAGATCCTCCGTACCGAGTCTGGCACAGGCATCGCGGATAGCCTCCATTTCGCCGTGGCAGGTGGGATCGTGCTTCAGGAGCACGCGGTTGTGTCCTCTGCCGACTATCCTGCCGTTTTTTACGATGATACAGCCGAAAGGTCCCCCGTGACCGGAACGTATCCCCTCATAAGCCTCCCTGACGGCTTCGTCCATATATTTACTGTTCATAAAAAGCACTCCTTAATGCAATAACAACATACAAATTATAGCATTATTCAGCTAAAAAATCAATACAATGCGAAAAACGGAGTTTTTTGTGCTAATAATGATCGACTGACCAGTGTTCAACTTGTAGGGTTTTCACAAATCAGCGTTCTGTGCTTGACATATATGTTAAGAAAGTGTAAAATTATAGGGTAGGAAAACTTTTTATTAGGCAGAAAAGTATTATCTTAAGGAGGATATTATGAAAAAATTATTTGCTGCCCTCACTTCAGCAGTCCTCGCAGGTTCACTTGCTTCATGCGGTTCATCGAGCAAGTCCTCAAAAGCGGACGATCCCACAGGAAAAACAATCGGTATCTCTCTTCCTGCTCAGTTCCTTGAGCGCTGGAACAATGACGGTGAATTCCTCAAGGCAAAATTCGAGGAAGCCGGCTACAAGGTTGACCTCAAATTCGCTGAAGGCGACGAAGCTCGTCAGAACAACGACATCATCAGTATGATAAATGATAAGGTAGACCTTCTTCTTATAGCTGCAGTTGACGGAGATAAGCTCGGAAGCACTCTTGATTCCGCAAAGGACGCAAATATCCCGGTAATTGCTTACGACCGTCTTATCAATAACACCAACGCTATCACATACTATATTTCTTTCGATAACATCGGCGTAGGAAGACTTCAGGCTACATATATCGTAGATCAGCTCAAGCTCAAGTCTACTGACAAATCCTATAACATCGAATTTGTATCAGGCGACTCCGCTGATCCTAACGCTACTTACTTCTTTAAGGGCGCTTACGAAGAACTTGAACCATATATCAAGAGCGGTAAGCTCAACGTTCTCTCAGGCAGAACAACTATCGAAGATACTGCTACCGAAGGCTGGAAGACCGAGAACGCTAAGGCTGATATGACAAAGATACTTGCTTCCAAGTACCTCTCAGGCACAAACCTCGATGCAGTTATCTGCGCTAATGACTCCACAGCTCTCGGCGTAAGACAGGCTATTGATGAGAACTATAAGGGCTCAAATGATGTCCTGATAACAGGTCAGGACGGCGACGTTGAGAACCTCGTGAATATCGCTGACGGAAAGCAGTCAATGACAGTTTACAAGAACGTTCAGGAGGAAGCAACTGTTACCTTTGAGGTGTGCAAAACTATCCTCGCAGGCAATACTCCTGCCGCTTCACTCGCTGAGCAGACTTCTGTTGATGTAGACTACGATACCGAAACTTACGACAACGGCGTAAAGCGCGTTCAGTCCTACCTCCTCACTCCTTACGTTATCACCAAGGACAACCTTCAGCGCCTTGTAGATACAGGAAACTACAAGTGGGATTCAAGCAAAAAGTACGTTGAAAAGGTTACAGGCACTTCTTCTGAAGCAAGCTCAGAGACTGAGTCAGATTCCTGAAGCAGGCAAAACTAAATAGATATAAAGGGACTTTCAGTTGAAGGTCCCTTTCTTTTTGTGATATTCCGGCTGGCTAATGCGTTTATATTACAGAAGCGCTTCACACTAAGAGAAAGGAGACGAAACATTGAACGACGCAGAAATGGAGCAGATATACGACAAATTCAGCGGCGCTGTATACCGTGCAGCCTTCGCATACTGCAAAAACTCTGCCGATGCCGAGGATATAACGCAGGAAACTTTCATAAAACGCTTTCAGAGCAATATAGACTTCCGCGACGAAAAAGCTGAAAAGGCTTGGCTGATGAAGGTCACGGCAAACAGGTGCAGGGATATGTTCCGTTCACCGCGTTACAGGTTTATGTACCATTCCGTACCGCTCGAGGAAGCCGGACTGATATACGAAACGCCCGAGGAAAGCGCAGTATTCCGCACAGTAATGGAGCTCCCGCCGAAGTACAGGATAGCGGTACACCTCTATTACTATGAGGGCTATTCGGTCGCGGAGACCGCCGAAATAACAGGAAAAAGCGAGACCGCGGTGCAGACACAGCTGTACCGCGCACGAAAAATGCTGAAAAAAGCATTGGGAGAGGAGATGTACTTATGAATATGAGAGATTACGAAAAGGTCGCAGACCGCATTCAGCCCAGTGAGAGCTGCCGCGAAAAAGCTCTCGCTGCAAAAAATGAGAACAACAGGAAGAATATCAGATACAGACCGGCTAAACGCCGTATCATAGCCATATCAATAGCCGCGGCAGCTGCCTGCGGATGTACGGTCGCCGCTGCTGCCGCAAACAGGAGCTCCTTCGACAAGCTCGTGGGCAAGAGTGAAAGGACCGTCACCTATGCTAATGGCTATACCGGTCCGCTTGACAAGTTCGACCGCAATGACTATGAGCAGATAGCTCCCCACGCGGTGCAGTTTGAGGAGGTGAAGTCCGCTTCAAACCAGTATTTCAAGGTTGATCTCGACAGCGCCTACGTTGACGGAACGGAGCTTATTTTCGGCTTCACAGGCGAGATCGCGGACGGCAACAGCCAGTCGCTGAGTATGCTCAATTTCTCGACAGCGCTTCAGATAAACGGCGAGGACATCAAGAGACCGGATTGTCCGACCTATCCGGATAACTACTGCTGGAGCGGCTCTTTCGTCATTGACGAGGGAACGGCAAACAGCTTTACCGGAAGTATGACCTGCGTTCTGCCGCCTGAGGTGCGCTTTGACGATAAGGCTGAGGTGACGGTGAAGTTCACTAACATCTGGGCGAATGAGAAATCTCACTACGATGCCGCTCTTGAGCACGATGTTGCATATCAGGTAATGCCGCTCAAGCAGGAAAACTTCCTCACGCTCAGCACCAACATAACCGCAGATACGAGCCTTGTAAAGCAGATAAACAAGACTGTCGAAAAGGACGGCTTCTCACTGACGGTTTACAGCATATCGCCTGCAATGATGCTGGTAAGGACGGAGTATCCGGAGTCCTATGACATCGCTGAGAGAGAGGAGCTCGAGAACGGTACTGCTGACGGTCACGTTCATATCGTTCACCCGATGGCTATGCTGTTTGACGAGAACGGCAAGGCGATACAGCCGCTCGGAATGAACCCCGTGGATATGGGGGACGGCAAGCTCGCATCAGCCTGTGTGCCGACCGACTCGAAGAAGATAACGGTGAAGTTCTGCGACAAGAACTGTTCATCAAACGAAAAGGGCTCAGTGGAGTGGGACGACAAAATGTACGGGCATTACAGCTTCGGCTACATCACCGAGCTCACCCTCGACCTCGGATAAGCACGGAAAAACCGTCCGGGAACGCTGATTCCGGGCGGTTTTGAGGTCTTTTGATAAATAAACTATCATATTCACCGAATGTTTACAGAATATTAACAAATGAGGTGTTACATTTAGTGTATAATATGCGATAGTGACTATGGAACAATATATGGGAGGCAATTATATGCATAAGAAAAAGATAGCTGCATTTCTGACAGCGGCAGCAATGACATTCGGTATGGGTTCGCCTTTGATATCTGCGAAATATGCTCCTTACAGCATAGAGGCGCAGGCTGCTTCGGAAAGCGAAAAAAAGACAGAGGCGTTCGTTGAAAGAATGTACACTCTCGTCCTCGGACGCAAGCCCGATCCCAACGGACTCAAAAACTGGACCAGCAAGCTCACTTCTCACACCGCAAAGGCTTCTGACATCGTAATGGGCTTCTTCTTCTCAGACGAATACAAGAACAAGAAGAAGACTTCATACGAAATGGTCACTGACTGCTATAACGCTATGCTCGGAAGAATTCCCGATTCTCAGGGACTCAAGACATGGGGCGCAAGATTTGACATCGGTATGACCGTCGAGTCGGTGTGCAGCGGTTTTATCGGAAGCAATGAATTCAAGGGACTCTGTAAGCAGTACGGCATTGAGCCCGGTACTATCACTATGCGCTATGCTCGCGATGAGAACTTCAAGAGAACATCTTTCGTATACCGTCTATACAAGAACTGTCTCAACAGAGAGCCCGATATTGCCGGACTTGAGGACTGGTGCAAAAAGCTGAAAAACGGCACTACCGGTACAAGCATCGCTTACGGCTTCTTCTTCAGCAAGGAGTTCACCGGCAAGGGCTACACAAATACAAGCTATGTAACGCTCCTCTACACAACTATCCTCGGACGTCTCCCAGACAACAAGGGACTTCAGGGCTGGGTAAAGAAGCTCGATGACGGCAGCTCGCGCGAATACATAGCAAACGGCTTCCTTTTCAGTGATGAATTCAAGAAGCAGTGCTCGGAAGCCGGAGTAGTTCTCGGCAATAAGATACCTGTTCCTGAGGACAAGCCGGCGGAAAAGATGCCTGATGCCAAGTACATCAAGGTGAATAATATCCTTCAGGATCCCGAGCTCCCGACAGGCTGTGAGGTAGTTGCCCTCACAATGCTCCTCAACCATTTAGGCTATTCCGTTGACAAGCTGACTCTTTCGGACAAGTATCTCCCCAAGATGGACTTCTATAAAAAGGACGGCAAGCTCTACGGTGCCGACTACAAAACTACCTTTGCCGGAAATCCCAGAAACAAGAACAGCTATGGCTGTCTTGCTCCGTGTATAGTCACCACAGCGAACAAGTATCTCAAAGAACAGAAGAGCAAGCTCGCTGCCTATGATATTTCCGGTGCTGACTTTGACACTCTTCTTGAGGAATATACCGCAAAGGATAAGCCCATTCTCGTATGGATAACAGGCTGGAACCTCATCGAGACAAAGCTCACCGATAAGTGGTACACTCCCGACAACAAGCTCGTACAGTGGCTCGCTAATGAGCACTGCGTTGTTCTCAACGGCTACGACAAGACCAAGGGCATCATCTATGCGTCTGACTCGCTCTACGGAAATGTCTACTACGACTACGCAAAGTTCAAGCAGCGCTACATCGACCTCGGCAAGCAGGCTGTCTGCATAAAGTAAATATGAAGCCGCAGTATTTACGGAATACTGCGGCTTTTCTGTTGACAAGGCGGGGCTGCTGGTGTATAATTCTATATAACTGAAAGATAAAAACGTCAAGGAGCTGAACTATGGAGAAAAAATCTCTGCCCGTACTTCTGCCGCTGCGCTCGGTGGTATTTCCGCTGATATTCATAACCGGTGCTGCAATAGCCGGAAAGGAGCTGTCTGACATAAGCAGCTGGTGGTCATACACAGCCACTATAGTGAACATACTGACGGTATTGCTGCTCATAGCCGCTGCAAAGCGCAGAGGTCAGACCTACGCACAGCTCATAAACTACCGCAAGGGCACGGCAAGCGTCCGCAGCATCGTGCTCATTTCACTGCTGATACTGTCAGTCGGAATGACGGGAATGTTCTTAGCCGGATTTATATGTTACGGGGTGATACCATACGGTGCTCCGATGATGATAGAGCCCGTGCCGAAAGCGCTTGCGCTCATAAACATACCGCTTCTTCCCATAACAACGGCTTTTGCGGAGGACGGTCTCTACCTCGGATACGGTGTGAACAGCATAAAAAACAAGACCGCCGCGATACTGATACCGGCATTCTTCTTTGCGCTTCAGCACTGCTTTATCCCGACCTTGCCCGATGCAAGGTATATGATATACAGGTTCATTTCGTTCCTGCCGCTGACCGTCATACTTTGCTGGTATTATCACAAAAAACGCGATCCGCTGCCGATAATGATCGGTCACGCTGTCATAGACGCCGCAACGGTGATGCAGATAGCTGCGACCTCGTTCATTCCCGGTTTTTATGACAAGATGTGCAATATGTAAAAACAGACAGCCGTCCGGGCAGCTATTCAGCGCTCAGACGGCTGTTTGTCTGCGGTTTGACTATTAGTATAAAGCAAGTGCCGTGCATTTGTGAATAATGTGTAAAAATTTATTATTTCGTTGACATTCGTTTGTTGCTGTGATACAATTATCGTAGGATATTTTTTGAAAGGCAGGCATTATAAATGGATAAAACGATGATAATTGACGAACTCAGACATAAAAATGAGATCCTGCCAAATGAATTTGACGGAACCTACCGCTCCGTGCGTGAAGCGGTCAAATGCTACACAAATCTGAGGAAGACCTCGCTCATCAATTACACCGACCTCGAACTGCTATACTACCTGTCGCTCGGCATATGGAGCACAGAAAAAAAGGAGCGCAAGCTCCACATACAGAAGAGCCACCTCCTTCATAACGACAAGCTCCAGCTCGAAAACAAGCTCGACAAGATCTGGACAAAGGCTGCAAGGACGCTCTTTACTCACGCTGCCGGCAAGCAGGAAACGGAATTTCTCACGGCTCACGTTCTGTTCAAGGAACAGCCGTTCGCAAAAAATCCAGAGGCGATACAGTCCTTTTTCAAGATGTGCATAAATCTTTCGGAGCTCGAAAACGACCTCGCGCTTCTTGATACGGCACAGAAAATGATAAATTCACAGGTGAAAAGCACGGGACTGCCGGTATTTGCGGTCTCGAGGATACTTCACTGCCTCAAGCCGTTCACATTCCCTATCCTCGGCGAAAGCGACAAGGAGTCGCAGATCTTCAAAACTCTCGGCGTCGAGCTCAAGGATCCCGACGATATATCGCAGTACATCAATAACTGCCGCGAAATAATGCTCTTCCGCGACGATAACTTCAAGTTCCGGAATATGAGGCTGTTCGATGTTATGTCGTGGGAGATACTGCAAGCCAAGAGCGAACCTGCCCCGCCTCCAGTGACAGCCTCAGAGCAGCAGCTCAAGACCGCAAATGCCGCTCTGAACCAGATACTGTACGGTCCTCCCGGAACCGGAAAGACCTACAATATCGTGAAATATGCCGTTGAACTTATCGAGAGGAGAAAGATAGCTTCCGGCGAACCGTATTCCGCTATAAAGTCGAGATACGACCAGTATGCAGCGACCGGTCAGATAAAGTTCACGACCTTCCACCAGTCGCTCAGCTATGAGGAATTCGTCGAGGGTATCAGACCTGTTGTAGTTGACAAATTCGGCAACGACACAAGCACCGCTCACGCCGATACTACGGTAATTTACCGTCCGTACAGCGGAATTTTCAAGATGCTATGCGAAAAGGCGGCGAAGAGTCCGCGTATGAGCTTTGTCATCATCATAGACGAGATCAACCGCGGAAATATATCAAGGGTATTCGGCGAGCTCATCACGCTCATAGAGGAGTCAAAGCGCGGAACTTCAGTAATTCTGCCCTATTCGCAGACCGAGTTTTCAGTGCCGCCGAACCTCTATATCCTAGGAACTATGAATACTGCCGACCGTTCCATCGCAATGCTCGACACGGCTCTGAGACGAAGGTTCGACTTCATCGAAATGATGCCGGAGCCCTCACTGCTCGGCAGCTGCGACGGCGTTGATCTCTGCGAGCTCCTGACTGCACTCAACGAGCGCATCGAGTATTACTACGACCGCGAACACGCTATCGGTCACGCATACTTTATGAACAGCGAGGGCTGCATCAAAACCCTCAGCGAGCTGAGAGCGGTCTTTTCAACGAAGATAATCCCGCTGCTTCAGGAGTATTTCTTCGACGACTACGAAAGGATAAGGCTCGTCCTCAACGACGATAACACCTTCATCGAGTGCATAACTCCGAAGTATATCAAGCATTTCGACTCGGGACAGAAGCTCTACCGGCTCGGCGATCCCTCAAAATGGAACAAGGAGCACTTCATCAACATCTACAAGGACATTTCCTGATGAACGGAGAATAAAATGTACACCAGACATCTATGCGTATCAGCCGGCGATATGATCGCGGAAAACTCTCCCGAAAACGCTGAGCTTGCAAATATGCTCGGTGAATTTGCCGAGGTCTGCGCTGCTGACGGCAGAGAAGCAGTCACCGCCCGTGAGGAAAACGGCAAAAAGTATTTCGCAGCAGGAGCTTACTGCGGCTATGCCTGTTTCACCGACGGCACTCTCCTTGAGATACTTCCGCAGACAAAGGGCGATACACAAGCTGCAAGGAAGCTGCTCTGCGAGGAGTTTTGCAGGCGGTGCGGTGCTGAATTCGATCCGCCGCTGCTCCAGCCGGACACAAACTTTATGGAGTACCTGATCGCCGTTTTTGCACGGGAGTCGGTGAAGATCATCAAAAGCGGCGTCCTCTCGACCTACACCAGCCGCGAGGAGAATATGCACAAGGTCCACGGCACTATCCTCTTTTCCGAGAATATCCGCCGCAATCTCAGCCACCGCGAACGCATATATGTGCGCCACGATGTTTTTACTCCCGACCGCGCCGAAAACCGCATAATCAAGGCAGCAGCCGCAAAGCTCATCAAGCTCACTGCCAGCTCGCACAGCTCACATCTGCTGAAAGAAACGCTGTCGTTCCTTGATGAAGTAAAGGCTCCCGGCAGCATCACCGCGGAGTTTTCCAGATGCATCAACACGCGGAACACCAAAAAGTACAGCACTATCCTCAGTATTTGCAGAATGCTCTTCGACAAGAGCAAGGGAACTGCTTTTTCGGGGAAATACGTCTCGTGCGCGCAGTTTTTCACTTTAGGAACGGAGGAGTAAAGCCGTCATCAGTCAGCTGATTTTTCCATATAGACGAATTCAAGCTCGTCATTTACGGCTTTGCGGTCAAATACCGCGTAGCCGAGCTTCTGGTACAGCCGGATATTATCAAGGCTCCGGGTGCTTGTGAAGAGCTCGTAACGCCTGCCGGGAAAGCACTGCTCTATCTCCGACAGCAGCTTCGTACCGAAGCCTTTGCGGCGATAATCGGGGTGCACCATAAGCTTTCCGATGTAAACCGTTCCGCCGCTCTCCTTTGCACGGACCGAGCCGATGATATTACCCATATCATCTGTCATTTTCAGTATAATGCCGCCGCTGAACTCCTCTGCGACTTCATCGAGAGTCTGTTTCAGCGGCGGTATATCTCTGCTTCCGAACAGGTCTGCCTCACTCTGATACGCAAGATACTGAAGCTGCAATATCTCCTGTAGGTCGGCGCGTTCAGCTTTTTTTATTATACACATAGAATACTCCTATACAAAAATTGATATGCCGCTGATGTGCGGCATATCTCAGTTCAATGTTACGGCAGATATTATCTTTCCATTTTCCATATCTGTGCGGAATAAGGAGGCAGCTCGCTTCCGCCGCCGAAATCGTGTTTTGTACCTGTTATCAGCTCGTCAGCCATACCGCAGCCTGCGTCGAAGTGTGCTGTAAATGGCTGGTCATCGGCGTTTATGGCAATAAGTATCCTCTCATCATCGCATCTGCGCTGAATGATGCACTGCTTATTCGTGAGCACAGGAACGCTTATGTCGCCCCAGCAAAGAGCCTTGCTCTCACGGTGTATCTTTGCGAGCTTGGAAATATACGCCGAGAGCTCGTTGTCTGTCGGCTTGTCAAAGGAAGCGCGCAATGCCGGATCGCCGTCTTTTTTGTCGGCTTCCGCACCCCATTCACTTCCGTAGTAGATACACGGTATTCCCGGCATTCCGAACATTATCGCATAGACAAGCGGAATGTGATTTTTGTTTGTGAGTATCGTTGCAATTCTTGAAACATCGTGGTTGTCAACGAAGCTGAGAAGGTGCATACCTCTGTACTGACACCACGGCTCAGGTCCGAACTGGTTTTTGAGCGAGTGGCATATCTCGAACATATTCATACTGTTGAAGCTCGAATACAGCCCCTTGTAGCACTGGTAATTCGTTGCCGAATGGAGCATATCGTTGTTTACGAACTGCGAATAATCGCCGTGGAGAAGCTCGCCGATCAGAACGAAATCCTCTTTGAGTCCGTTTGTGAAGCCGCGGAGCCTTTTCAGGAATTCCTTGTCAAGGCAGTATGCCACATCAAGACGCAATCCGTCGATATCGAATTCCTCTACCCAGCCTCTGATGCAGGAGAAGATGTGTTCAACGACTTCGTTGTTCCAGAGGTTGAGCTTTACAAGCTCGTAGTGACCTTCCCAGCCCTCATACCATAAGCCATCGTTATAGCAGGAATTTCCGCCGAAATTGATGTGGAACCAGTCCTTGTAGTGCGAGTTCTCACGATTTTGCAGCACGTCCTGAAACGCCCAGAAGCCTCTGCCGACGTGATTGAAAACGCCGTCCAGAACTACCTTTATTCCTCTGCTGTGAAGCTCCCTGCAAACCTTTGCAAAGTCCTCGTTGCTGCCGAGACGGCAGTCGATCTTTGTATAGTCTCTTGTGTCATAGCCGTGAGAGTCCGACTCGAACACCGGCGAAAAATAGACTGCATTGCAGTTCAGATCTCTGATATGGTCAGCCCAGTCGATGACCTTCAGTATCCTCGGCTGCGGTATACCGTCATTCGCAAACGGTGCTCCGCAGAAGCCGAGCGGATATATCTGATAGAATACACTTTCATATGCCCACATATTTATGCCTCCATTACAATAGAGTTGTTTAATATCATATTATCATTTTATCATATTTTTGACACTTTGACAACTGTAATATTCTGCATAAAAGTATGCTGCCGATCAAATAAAGCTGCTGAGCTCGGACTGCAAAGGGATTGACAAAATTGACAATGAGGTGTATAATATAATGGAAAAAAACACATAAATTGTTGCAATTTGAGAGGAAATCCTATGTTGAAGAATAAAACCGCAGTCATCACAGGCTGCAACAGGGGAATAGGAAAAGCTATACTCGAAAACTTTGCCCGAAACGGTGCGGACATCTTTGCCGTTGTAAGGAAAAACTCCGATGAATTCAGTGCATTGGCAGAAAAGCTTTCCGCTGAAAATGGTGTGAAGATCGTTCCGGTATATGCTGATTTCTCTTCAGAGGAAGAAGTCAAGGCGGCAGCCAAGCAGATATTGTCATACAAGCTGCCGATAGATATACTCGTAAACAATGTCGGAGTCGGACTTCCGCTGAGAATGGCTGCAATGACTCCGATGAATTCTATGAAAGAAGTATTCGAGATCAACTTCTTTTCATCTTTTTTATTAACTCAGCTCATCAGCAGGAATATGGTGAAGAACAAAAAAGGAAGTATCGTGTATATTTCTTCATCTGCTGCTTATGACGGAGGAGCAAACGTTGAATACTGTTCCAGCAAAGCCGCTGTTATAGGTGCAGTGAAGAGATTAGCCGTTGAATTAGGACCTTACAATATCCGTGTCAATGCAGTAGCACCGGGACTTACCGAGACAGATATGGGAAATGTTATGAATGAAGAAGATGAAAAGATAGCTTTATCTATGAATATAATGAAGCGAAAAGGTCAGCCTGCAGAAATAGCAAATGCAGCTGCTTTTCTTGCATCGGATAATGCATCATTTATAACAGCTCAGGTACTCAGAGTTGACGGAGGGTTGAGGTGATTATTATGGAAAAACTAAGCAGTGAATTGCTGAAAAATATTAATTATTCCACAAATCTAATATACGAAAACATCAGCAGGATTATCAAGTCAAATAAATCAATTGGTGTTTACGGAAATGGAGTATATGCAAAATATATTGTTAACAATCTGAAAAAATGGTCGATAGATGTAGATTACTATGTTGTTGATGATGAGTATTACAATGAAAGTGCTGATTCAAATGTAATAAAGCTTAGTTCTTTAGGGAAATATAGCGATTCTATTTTGATCATAGGATTTGAAACATTAATCGGAAAAGAAGCTTTTCTACGCAATAAAACAGCAAAGGTTTTATTCTATGCACCAGGTATAGAAATACTTGATTTTGAACATTGTTATATTAATTATGATTTTATAAGTTATAAGTATATTCTTGATAATATTGATGCTTTCCAGCAAACTTATAATGCACTCAGTGACGTTTTATCAAGAAGGGTAATGGTTGAGTATCTTAATACTTGTATTTCCGGACGTTCAGAATTACTCGGTCTGCTTAATCAGGATTGCGTTCATGATTATGACTATGATTTGTTATTCTCAAATCCTGGCAATAACAAATTAGTTCTTGAATGCGGAGCTTTCGACGGCAAAACTGCAATAGAATTAGACGATTACCTTGCATCTGCCGATTTGAATATGACTATTTTAGCTTTAGAACCTGATTCTCATAATTTCAATACTATGTGTGATAAAATCACAAAAAAGCCTAAAATCAAACCATTGCCGTTCGGAGTAGCTTCAAAAGACGGAGTTTTACTATTTGATCAGCAGGGAGATAGCGGAAGTACCATTGTTCAGAATGCTGTTTCTGGCAAAAATACTATTCAAATTCCAGTAAAATCTATTGACAGTATAATGGAAGAATATGGATCTGTCAACTCGGTACTTATGGATATTGAGGGAAGTGAATTAGATGTTCTCAATGGTGCTCTTAATACTATCGAAAAAAATATGCCAAGATTTGCTGTAAGAGTATATCATAAAAAAGATGATCTCATTACAATACCTCAGTATTTCATTGATCTGAAATCAAAAAAGTATAATCTGTATTTAAGAAATAGTCAGAACACACGCGGTCATCTGGATTTAACTTTGTATGCTATTTAAGATAGGTCCCATAAAATTCCAGTAGGGACAAGGGAAATGAAAAGATAGTTTTAACTATGATTATTATAAAGTGAAGGCATTGTTTATAACCGCTCAGGTAATCAGAGTGGACGGAGGACTGAGGTAATGGATAAGAAGCTATTATCATTTGTGATACCGTGCTATCGTTCTCAGAATACGATACTGAAGGTCGTTGATGAGATAGAAAGAACAGTAAAGACAAGAGACGGGTATGATTATGAGATCATTCTGGTAAATGACTGCTCTCCCGACAATGTATGGTCTGTGATAGCTGATCTTGCAAAAAGAAACAGCAGGGTAACGGCTATAAATCTGGCAAAGAATTTCGGTCAGCATTCAGCACTGCTCGCCGGATACAATCACTGCTCCGGCGACTATGTCATCTCTCTTGACGATGACGGTCAGACTCCCGCTGATGAACTGTACAAGCTGGTAGATAAACTGGAGGAAGGCTTTGACGTCGTTTACGCTTCATACGGCGAAGTACACCAGAATATCATCAGAAGGCTCGGTTCAAATTTCGCTAAGGCGATGTCAGACTATATGTTTGATATAAAGGGCGACAAAAATCACGGAAGCAGCTACTATATCGCAAAGAAATTCATCATTGATGAAATGATAAAATACAAAAATCCTTACCCGTATATGGGCGGATTGATACTCAGAGTAACAAGAAATATCGGCTTCGTATTTGTTACTCACAGGGACAGAATGGAAGGAAGATCCGGATATTCATTCAAAGGGCTCGTCAACCTGTGGCTGAACGGCTTTACGGCTTTTTCAGTCAAGCCCCTGAGAATAGGCTCATATGTTGGCTTTTTATCCTCTATTCTGGGTATACTGTACGCAATATACATCATAATCAAGAAGCTGTTCATAAATCCTGATCTTCAGACAGGCTGGAGTTCGATCATTTCCGTAGTAATGATAATAGGCGGCATAATTATGCTTATGCTTGGTCTTATAGGTGAATACATCGGAAGGATATACATTTGTATCAATAATTCACCGCAATACGTCATTAAGGAGATCGAGACCCAGAAGAATATCAAGGAATAAGACAGCATTAATAATTTTAGGAGAATGAATTGATGATCAGAGTTGCAGACTATATTATGAAAAGAATTGCTGACGAAGGGGTAAAGGATCTGTTCTATGTCCCCGGAGGACAGTGCGTATTTCTTTGTGATGCTCTCAGAAGAAGTGAGGAGCTTAACGCGGTATCTTGCCATCACGAGCAGGCAGCTGCTATGGCAGCACTTGCATATTCGGAATATACCAATAATTTCGGTGCGTGTCTTGTTACCACGGGCTGTGCAGGAACGAATACTCTTACAGGTGTACTGCACGCATGGCAGGACAGCATACCTATGATCATCGTATCCGGTCAGCAGAGCTACGCCCGTACTATAAAAGCATCAGGTCTCCCCTTGAGACAGGTCGGCGTACAGGAGGCTGATATTGAAGCTATCGCTGCTCCTTTGACCAAATACGTTGTAACTGTGCCTGATGCCAAGAGCATCGCATACCATATGGACAAGGCGATACATCTGGCAAGAAGCGGAAGAAAAGGACCTGTCTGGATAGATGTTCCTCTTGATGTTCAGAACAGTATGGTCGATGAAAATGAGCTGGAAAGATATACACATGCTGAAGAAATCATCTCTGAGGTGACCGCGGCAGATTATGAGTACATTCTTGATGCTGTCAGAAATGCAAAAAGACCTGTCATTCATGCCGGCTACGGTGTCAGAAGCGCCCATGCCGATGAGGAGCTCATAAAATTTGTTGAAACGTCACACGTTCCTGTGACCTTCTCCAGAAGGACCTACGATATGCTTCCAACTGACCACAGGTACAATTACGGCATTCTTAACGGAACAGCCGGCGGACACAGATATGCGAATTTCCTTGTACAGAACTCCGATCTGCTTATCGTTATCGGTTCCAGACTAAGTATGGATACTTTCGGTGGAAACGCGGAGACCTTCGCCAGAGACGCTAAGATAATAGTAGTTGATATTGATAAGACAGAGCACGAAAAGAATGGCGTTAAGATAGACAAGCTCATAGTATCCGACGCAAAGGACTTCCTCATAGGGCTGAATAACGCCTTCTCCGGCGGAGAGCCTGTTACCGCTGACCAGAACTGGTTAGAAAAATGCGATTACTGGAAAGAGGTGTTCGATGATCATAAAGATCCGCTGACCGCGAATAACCTCATTGACGCAAAATATGCGATGAGAAGGGTGACTCAGAAAATGCCGGCGGGCTCGGCGGTAGTATCTGATGCAGGCTTTACGGGAGCTGCGGCTTCTGCCTGCTGCATATTCAAGGAGGGGGACGGGCTCGTCCACTCATTCGCTCAGGGAGAAATGGGCTTCTCAATCCCCGGAGCCTGCGGTGTTGCAGCTGCTACGGACAAGCCGGTCATTGCTTTTGAAGGCGACGGTTCCTTTATGATGAACCTTCAGGAATTGCAGACTATCAGAAGAAATAACTATAATATCAAGATAGTTCTTATCAACAATAACGGCTACTCAGGTGTAAGACACGGACAAAAAGCCCATTTCAGAGGCAAATCAATAGGAACTGATCCGGGCAACGGCGTGGATTTCCCTGATTACAGCGCTATTGCTAACGCTTTTGGTATCAGATATGTCAGTGTTCACAGTATTGATGAACTGGATAAGAGCATCGACACTGTATTTTCTGAAGATGTACCGTTCATTCTGGAGATATTTACCGATCCTGATCAGTTTGATCTCCATAATGCGTTAGTTATGTACGGAAAGCGAAAGGTAGGCTTCAGACCGATTGAGGATCAGTCACCGTTTATCGACAGAGATGTATTCTTTAATGAGATGATAATAGAGCCTCACGAGACAAGCTACGGTAAACCAATATGAAGATCATAGATGCAGTTTGGGAAGAAAGAAATCTTGGCGTAACTGCTGCCGAGATCATAATTGAAAAAGATGATACTCCGGAGTATGTCTCGGAGCAGCTCACCGGTATCAGCAGCGGATATTCCGTGATCAAGGTACCGTCTGAAATGTCGCATCTCCTTAAGACCGTTCAGGAAAAAGGGTATGTGTTTATCGAAGATATGATCCACGTCGAGCACGATCTCCGCGAGATCGAGATGAACCGTGTTCTGAAGAGATTGTACGAAAGCACTTCGTACAGATCAATGACAGACGCTGACTTTGAACAGCTCCGCACAGAGATCGAAAAGGGTATGTTCAATAACGACAGAATATCAAATGACAGCTGTTTCCCCAGCGGTACTTCGGCAAAGCGGTATCTCAACTGGACAAACGATCTCAGAGCCAGAGGAGCTCTGTTCTATGTTATAACCTATGGCAGCGAGAATGTCGGATTTGTAGTTCTGGATAAAAAAGATGAAAAGACATACTATTCCGTTCTTGGAGGCGGATATGAGAAGTTCCGGAAATCCGGAACCGGTATTATTCAGAAAGAGCCTGAGATCGTCCGAAAACTCGGCGGAAAAAGGCTGGTGACCAGCGTTTCATCAAATAATGTCGGTCAGTTCAAGGCTCTGATAATGAACGGATACAGACCATATGCAATAGATCATGTATTAATAAAACACAGGGTGGGATAAATATGAATAAAACTGAAATAAAAATGCTTGAGATACTCCGGTATCTGAAAAACGAACACGATGTTATCGCCGTAAAGGCTGAATTTGAAGCAGAAGGAAGCAGAACAGACGAACTTGTAATGCTTAACGAGATCATTTTCAGAGCTGATATGAAGCTCTATATCAAGATAGGCGGCTGCGAAGCAGTAAGAGATCTGGACCAATGCAGATTGCTTGGAGCATCAGGAATTATGGCGCCTATGATAGAATCACCTTTTGCAATGAAAAAATTTGTCAGTGCAGCCCACAAGGTCTACGGAAATGACTGGAACGATATTGAATGGATAATCAATGCCGAGACCGTGCTTTGCCACAAAAATCTTGATGAGATATTTGAAGCTGGAAAGGGATTTCTTTCAACAGTTTCGATAGGACGTGTTGACCTTTCAGCCTCAATGGGACTTACAAGAGATGAGATCAACGGAGACGCGGTATTGGCAAAGACCAAGGATATAGCTGAAAGAGCAAAAGCTAACGGATTTATCGTTAATTTCGGCGGCGGAATATCCTTCCACGCTATCCCTTTTATACTGAATATGTATCCTTTGAACGACAGATTTGAAACCCGAAAGGTGATTTTCCGTTCTACCGACAAAATCGAAAAGCTGAAGGACGGTCTCCTGAAGGCAATGGAATTTGAGACCTTATATCTCAAAAACAAATGTGATTATTATGACAGAATGGCGATCGAAGATCAGGAAAGACTGAAGATGATGATAAAGCGGCTTGAGGTCGCAGGCTCAGATCTTGTTATTTGATCTGCCCGTTATCAGGATATTAAGAAAAGAGGAAACTATCTGATGAAGGCTTTGGTTACCGGTGCAAGCCGCGGAATAGGATATGCAACTGCAAAGCTGCTGAAAGAACAGGGCTATGAGGTATTTGAGCCCTCTCATTCCGAACTTGACTTGTCCGATGTAAACAGTATAGAAGCATATTGTGAAAAGTACAGTAACGTTACATTTGACGTACTTGTAAATAATGCCGGTCTGAATGATATCCATAATATTGATGAAATAACAGAAGAAGAGATGCTTCGTATGATGAATGTCAATCTTATCGCTCCGATCCGGCTTATCAGGAGAATTGCTGTTAATATGAAGAAGCAGAATTACGGCAGGATCGTGAATATCGGTTCGATATGGGGACTTGCCGGCAAGCCTGGAAGAACGGTCTATTCCGCCACAAAACACGGAATTCACGGCGTTACACAGACGCTGGCAGTTGAGCTGGCTCCGTATAATATACTTGTAAATACAGTATGTCCGGGCTTTACATTAACGGAACTGACTTACAAGAACAACTCTTCCGAGCAGATCAGAGAGATCTCAGAATTTATCCCGATCGGCCGTATGGCAGAACCTGTTGAGCAGGCGAAGGTCGTATGTTACTTGGCAGGAAGAGATAATACTTATATTACAGGTCAGCAGATAGCTGTCGATGGAGGTTATACTGCAAAATGATTATTCATTCCAGATTTAAGGATTATAATGTTGAAATAACAGAGGACCTGAGCTTTTTTGATAAGCTAAAGGCTTTAGACAACTCTGAATTTGTCGTTGATAAAAACGTTTACAGATTATATAAGGAACATTTTGACGGAATTTCTTCTGATCGCCTTATTGTTATTGAGGCGACAGAAGAAACCAAAGTGCTCGATACCGCGCTGACTATATGCGAGAAAATGACAAATATTCCTGCAAAGAGGAATGCATGTCTTATTTCAATAGGCGGAGGTATAATTCAGGATATTACAGGATTTGCCGCTAACGTACTGTACAGGGGTATCAAATGGATATTCGTTCCCACAACTCTATTAGCCGGCTGTGACAGCTGCATCGGCGGAAAGACGAGCCTGAATTACAAACGCTTTAAAAATCTCCTCGGAACGTTCTACCCACCTGATGAGATATTTATCTGCCCTGCATTTTTCCAGACTCTCACACAGAAAGATTATGAAAGCGGTCTTGGAGAGGTAGTTAAGTTCAACATTATGACAAGTATGGACGGACTCCGGAACATTGAAAACGAAATAGACCACCTTTTGAACAGAGAAGAGGACAGTTTAAGGAAATGCATTGAAAAGAGCCTTTCATTTAAAAAGAGCTTCATAGAAGTTGATGAATTTGATAAGGGCGAGCGTATAAAGCTCAACTTTGCCCATACCTTCGGACACGGCATCGAGACTGTAACTAATTACGCTATTCCGCATGGTACTGCTGTTGCTATCGGAATGATAATGGCAGACCGTATATCGGAAAATAGAAATATTCTTTCGCACGAAATTGTTGAGAGAAGCGAAAAAGTCTTATTAAAGGTCATCCATATTGATTATGATCTGAGAAAAATAGATTTTGACGGCTTTATCAAAGCAATCAGAAAAGATAAGAAACAGGTAAACGATCAGCTTACAGCAGTTCTTATGACCAATGTATCAAAAGATCTCAGAATAGTAAATGATATACAGTTAGACGAAATAAAAGATGCAGTCAACTACTTCTGTGAATTGTATTACAAATAAGACTTAAAGCATTAAACCGGAGGTTCTGTATGAAGAAAATACTGCCATATATTGCGCTTCATGCTATTGTGATGATAAATACGCTCGGCGGAGTCTGCTCAAAAACAGCTGCATCAAAAAAGTTTATGTCAACCGAATGGTGCATTCTTTACGGGCTCCTTCTGCTGATACTGTTTGTATATGCAGTGGTATGGCAGCAGGTACTGAAGAAAATACCGCTCAACATCGCATACGCTAATAAGGCGGCAGGCGTAGTGTGGGTAATGCTCTGGGGCTGCACCATATTCGGCGAGAAGCTGAGTGCTGCAAGGATCATTGGCTGTATAATGATACTTGCAGGTATGTTTATAATGCTGTCTCCGGGCAGGGAGACTGATAAGGAGCAGGACAGCAATGAGTGAGATGTTTGTTTTCTCCTGTATTATGGTGCTCAGTGTTTTCATATCCTCGCTGTCGCAGATGATGCTCAAAAAGAGTTCTCAGACCACATATTCCTCTCATCTCCGTGAGTATCTCAATCCGCTTGTTATAATAGCTTATACGCTGTTTTTCGGCTGTACGTTCCTTTCAATGTATGCGCTGAAGGTCGTTCCGCTTTCTTTCTCACCGATACTCGAATCATCGGGGTATATTTTTGTTACATTAATGAGCTATTTTTTCTTTAAAGAGAAGGTGACCAGACGGCAGATCTGCGGAATAATGCTTATCACTTCCGGTATCGTTGTGAGCTCGCTGTTCGCCTGATAATTCCTGAAATCAATATGCTTAAAAGCCCGAAGGCGGTCTTATATGACTGCTTTCGGGCTTGTTTTATGTCCTCGTCGTTTCAGCTTTGCCGTACTTGAAACCGTTCAAATATACTGCAAAATTGTTTTAACGAAGTCCTTGATTAAACTTTCGTATTATGGTATAATTATTATACTGAAAAAGAAGGCGTTACTGTCTTTTGATATAAAAGCTATCGTCTGTTAAAAAACAGTTCATTATTTGCAGACGTTAAGATCAGGGAGGATAAATAATATGTGTGCATTATTCGGGTGGCTCGACTATAAAGGTGTTGTTCCGTACAGGGTGCTTGAAAAGCTCACTCAGGCGCTGGCAAATGCTGCCGAGGAGGGCGGTACTGATGCAGCAGGCATCAGCTATGTGAAAGACGGAAAGATCGTTGTATTCAAAAGACCTGAGCCTGCTCATAAGATACACTTTAACGTTCCTGACGGCACAAAGGCTGTTATGGGACATGATCGGCTGGCTACTCAGGGCAATAAAAAGAATAACTGCAACAATCATCCGTTTGAAGGCTATGCTGATAGAGAATTTGCTCTCGCTCATAACGGTTCCCTGTGGAACGACAAGGAGCTTCGTAAGAACGGAACTATCCCAGACTCTCATATCGACACCGACAGCTACATAGGCGTACAGCTGATAGAGAAGCAGGGTAAGCTGGACTCCGGCAGCTTACAGTATATGGCTGATACGGTTGACGGTATTTTTACATTCAGTGTGCTTGACCAGTCCGATAACCTGTACATAATAAAGGGCAGCAATCCAATGTACCTTGTCAAGTTTGAGGAGCTCGGACTTTATGTATACGCGTCAACGGAGTCCATAATGACGAAGGCAATAAACCAGCTGGGACTTAACGAGTCAGAGTACAAGTGTATTGATACAGAGGACGGCGATATACTATGCATAGATATTGACGGCAGTATCACGAGAAGCCATTTTGAGCCTAAGATGAGTAAGTATCTCAGAAATGCAGAACAGGGCAGTGATGATGCGCAGTATAAGCTTGGCTTTATGTATCAGAATGGGTATGGCGTAGAGCAGAATGACGAAGAAGCGGTCAGGTGGTATCTTAAAGCTGCTGAACAGGATAATGCTGAAGCACAGTTTAATCTTGGCGTTATGTATCAGAACGGAAATGGCGTAGAGCAGAATGACGAAGAAGCATTCAGGTGGTATCGCAGAGCTGCTGAACGTGGAAGTGCGAACGGTCAGTGTAATCTCGGGTGGATGTATGAAAACGGAAAAGGTGTGGAACAAAACAAAAACACCGCAGTTAAGTGGTACAGAAAAGCTGCTGAACACGGAAATGTTGATGCACAGTTTAATCTTGGCGTTATGTACGAGAACGGATATGGCGTAGAACAAAATAAAAACACCGCAGCCGAGTGGTATAAAAAGGCTGCTGAACACGAAAATGCTGCTGCACAGTTTAATCTCGGCGTTATGTACGAGAACGGATATGGTGTTGAGCAAAACAGAAACACCGCAGCCGAGTGGTATAAAAAAGCTGCTGAACAAGAAAATGCTGTCGCACAGTGTTATCTTGCGTATATGTATGAGACCGGGTATGTATTATCCAAGGACAGCTCACAGGCTATCAAGTGGTACAGGAGATCGGCAGCACAAGGAAACGAAGTAGCTAAAAACAATCTTGAAAAACTGGGAGTTTCAATGGACGAAACGCTCCTGAATTCTGTGTAAACGAAAAATAATGCAATATAATAGCATATGATAAGACCGATCGTCAGCACAGTCGGTCTTATCTGTATATCAGCATAGCCGTAATAATATTGTAACATATTTAGATTTGCCGTGGCATAACAGCGGTATAATAGGTGCAATTCACCAAAATATATATCGGATAATGGCAATTCCATTGACTTCCGCCTGAGGCATTGGTATAATTATCTTGGCAGTATTATAGCGTTATCTTCTTATAAGAAGAGTCATTACAAAGGAGGTCTTTGAAATGTGGACACATGATCACAGAAAAATCAAAACAAGAGTTTTGTCTGCACTTGCTGCTTCTGCCGTAGCAGGTACTCAGATATTTGCCGCAATGCCGTTACACGCAATTGCAGCAGAAACTGATAATCAGACAGAGCTCGCAAAGTCCGGATCAGCAGTAAACTATGGTGATGTGAACGGCGATGGGATCATCGACAAGGTTGACGCTGGTCTTATCGAAAAATTCGTAATATCATGCGATGATACATCTATTGATCTTGCAGCAGCAGATGTTGACAGTAACGGAGAGTTAGATCTTCGTGATGCCGAAATAATCTTAAACTATTATGCAGCGGCATCAGCAGGAAAAGCTGATGATTTCAAGTTTCCATATACGGGAAACATTGAATGGAAATATTATTCCGGTTCTGTCAGTTACGAGATAATCAACGAAGGTATGACATGGCAGGAGGCAGAGGCTTACTGTGAGAGCAAGGGCGGTCACCTTGCTGTTATCACATCTGCTTATGAGCAGGCTCGTATCGAGGCTCTCCTCAGTGCTCAGTCAGAGATCAAAAATAATTACTGGATCGGCTTTAAAAAGAACGAAGACGGTGAGTTCGACTGGGTAACAGGTGAAAAATCAGATTATACCAACTGGAACCCCAATACTCCCAACAATTCTAACGGAAACCAGAATGCAGTTTTTATTTATGGTAATGAATTCAAATCATTCGGTGGACAGATAGGAAAATGGGACGATATAAACGAAAGTGCCGAGAGCCCCGGAGACACATTCTTCGGAACTGAGAACTTCGGCTTTGTCCTCGAAAAAGACGGCAAGACCGTTGACTCAACTACCACAACAACTGATACCATTTCAGAAACAACTACAACTTCTGAAGCAACATCAGCCACTACATCTGATACTACATCAGAATCAACAACTACCACTACAACAACAGAATCAACCACAACTACCACTACAACTACCGCACCTGCTCTTCCTGACATCAGAAAGTATGAAGTAATCAAAGAATACTTGTCTTGGGCTGATGCAGAGGCTTACTGCAGAAGCATCAACGGACATCTGGCAGTAATCACTTCTCCCGAAGAGCAGATTCAGATCACAAATGTACTTGCAAATGCAGGCGCAAACGATTGCTGGATAGGCGGAACCCGCGATAAAAACGGCGTTTTCTGCTGGCTAAACGGCGAACCTATCAGATATACCAACTGGGCAAGCGGTGAGCCGAATAACCTTGGCGGCCACGAAAACTGCATTCACACATACAGTTCAGGTCAGTGGAATGACCTCCCCGAAGGATACACCAAGTGGTTCATCTGTGAGTGGGAGAACGTTTCCGACAAGCCTGCTGATCTTGACAGCTCAGAGCCGACTCGTCTTAACATCAACGGCGAGCTCAAGGTCACTCCTATGACAAAGCAGCAGGTGATCGACGCAGGTATCGATATTTCAGGCGACGATAACTTCAACAGCTTCCAGTACACTATCGAAGCTGATTTCGATGCAGCAGGCGTTGTTATCGACAAGATAGTTTCATACGATACAGCAGGCACTCCTGTCCGCGATCATGTAGTTATCAATGTTGCAGGCTGCTCGGGAGTAGTTGTCAGCACAAACACACCTACATATGTTCCGGGACTCGGCGCTTATGTTGTTCGTACTGAGACAGTTGAAGAAGAAATGTATATGATAATCTACGGCAAGAGCAAGTGGCTCAAGGAATTCTATGATGTTCAGCTCATTGTCGTAAACAATGACAAAAAGACACTTAACGACTGCACAGCTACACTCAATATCCCCGAAGGTCTTACACTCTGCAAGGGTGACAAGACACAGGATTTCGGCGATCTTAACCCCAATGAAGTAAAGACTGCCGACTGGTATCTCCGCGGCGACAAGGAAGGCGACTATGACCTTTCAGCAGTTTTCAGCGGTCTCAACGGAGGAGAGCAGTTCGATTATACTTTCAAATCAAAGGATACTCTCCACGTTTATTCAGCTTCAGCACTGAAGATGATAGTTGAACTCCCGAGATATTCATACTATGATGAGCTTTATAAGATAAAGATCAAGCTCGAAAACGTTTCCGACAAGCCTATCTATGACCTTGAGAACGTTATCACAAGACTTGAGCAGGGCTCAGACGCTACACTTTACCGTTCACGCGGAAACGGCGAACTCAAGCCCGTGGCTGACAAGCATATGGACATTTTCAGCAAAAACGATGTTGCAAGCATCAGTGTAGATGAGCTGGCTCCGGGTGAATCAGCAGTTATCGAGCTGAATGTAAAGGATCTCTGGAAGTCGGTATATGAGCAGTATATCGGCAGAGAGAGCAGAAATGCACACATATACAGTACCCTTTTAGCATCTTCAAGAAGACCTGAGCTCTTAGGCTATTACTGGTACAACCGCTTATATGAAGAAGCTCTTGGTGAGCTTCCTGTGGAGCATATCCTCAAGTCAGTATCTGTTAATTTCGCAGGCTCTGATATGACTGTTCCCTACGAGATCAACATTGTTGATAACGGTACAGCTTCAACAAGCGGCGTACATTTCTTATACACCAATTCAGCTTACACTACTCTCAGTCAGGCATTCTTCAGAGACAGAACTGATCCGCGCGCAACATATACTTATTACAGAAACAATTATATTATTGCACCTTTCGCAATAGCATCAACTACAAACCACTCTTCATACACCTCTACCGGCTTCGGTGATTACCTTGACAGTGTGCTTGGACGCGGCAGAGGTCATGTATGCTTAATTCGTCCTGTATCGATCTTTACTGTAAATACTCCCTCACCTGAGGTAACAGCAACAGTTTATGTTGAGGAAGCAGACGGTTCAATGAAGCCCGCTCCTTCTGAAACAGCTTCTCAGGCAGACAGCAAGATATTTGAGCTTGAAGAGATGACAGGAATTGAACCCGATACAGACGGAAAGATCACTATCACAGGCGAAACTGCTATCAAGCTCATTTCAAATAAGGCAGGCAAGAACGGCATTCTCCACATTGACTATTCCGACGGTACAAAGGAAGAGATCAAGCTGTTAAGCGTTGAGGATCACGAGTGCAGCTCTACAAGCGGATATACACTTATCGACGCTCCGCAGGGCGGTCAGTCCGGACTCGCTGTAAAGGTATGCGATATATGCGGCGATGTAGTTGACAGCATCAACATCAATTCACAGGCAGCAGCTATGCTCAGCAATGGCAAGACCTATGCAGACATCAGAGTTGCTGTTGAAGATGCAGTCAAGGCAGGCGAAAAGACTGAGCTTACTATCTTCGGCAATGTTACAGTTACAGCAGATGTTACTATCCCTGATTATGTTGACGTTATCATCGCTCCCGATACAGCAATTACTGTAAAGGACGGCAGCAAGCTCGCTGCAAAGGGCGAAGTAAAGGATTTCAGCGGTAAGAAGTATAATCTCAGCGGCGATGGTCCTCTTGTTGAAACAACAACCGAAACAACTACTTCAACAGATACTACTGATTCCACTACTACAACTGCTATAACATCAAGCACCACAGGCGAAGGTTCTTCACTCCCTGAGACAGGTTATCCTGTATCATTCGCTATGATCGCAAGTATCGCAGCTCTTATGACAGCTGCTGGTTCTGCATTAGTTATCAGAAGCAAAAGGGAAGAGGAATAATTAACCACAAAGTACCGCTTCGCCGGCTTGTTCGGCAGCAGCGGTGACGAATAAAAAATGCAGGCGTTCCTATATCAGGAGCGCCTGCTTTCCCTTAAAAACAATAAAAATTCAAAGTCTGTTTTCCTCGAATGCGGATCATTTTCAAAGGACAGCAGAAGGATTGATTATGCTTCAAGGAATTTCTGATCCGGAATACTGATAAAAGTTTCAGCTTCGGTATATAAAAACAGGAGCCGTTGTTTTTATTATTCTGAGTCATCGTTTCATTTTCTAATTGTTTAACTTCTCAAAAAAAGGGCTCAGAATATTGTGGCTCTCATCGTATTCATACTCCATGAACAGTTCATCATTAAGGAAGACATCGATATATTGTCTGTTCAGGATTATGAAATAAAGCTCATCGTTATGACGATATTGAAGCATATGTTTTCCGTAGTTCATTTTTTCCGTTTCTGTGGCTGTGGGGATATCAATGTCATTTACAACATCTTCATATTGTAAGATAGCGGAATCCTTTAGCTCCTTGATAAAGTAATTCCCCATGTATCCTGCCTCGCCGCCGTCA
>CACXEJ010000134.1 GCA_902766595.1 Ruminococcus flavefaciens
GCAACTACCATGAGCAAGACAACTGACTCATTGGAGCAGCGTGTCAATACAGTCGGCGGACCTATTTTCGGCGTTGAATGTCGTATCGTTGATCCTGAGACTAATCAGGAAGTTCCTGACGATACAGACGGTGAGTTCGTAGCAAGAGGATACAACATCATGAAGGGCTACTACAAGATGCCCGAGGCTACAGCAGCAGCTATCGACAGCGAGGGCTGGCTCCATACTGGCGACCTTGCAAGAAGACGTTCAGAGGACGGCTACTTCAAGATCACAGGACGTATCAAGGATATGATAATCCGCGGCGGTGAGAACATCTACCCCAAGGAGATCGAGGACTTCCTCTACACATACCCCAAGGTAAAGGACGTTCAGGTCATCGGCGTTCCGAGCGAGGACTACGGCGAGGAGATAATGGCTTGCATTATCCTCAAGGAGGGCGAGACCGCTACTGAGGACGAGATAAAGCAGTTCTGCCTTGACAGAATGGCAAAGCACAAGTGCCCGAGATATGTTGACTTTGTGGACGGCTTCCCGATGAACGCTGCCGGCAAGATACTCAAGTACAAGATGAGAGAGCAGGCAGTTGAAAAGCTCGGACTCCACAAGGCTGACAGCATCGTGACTGCATAATTACATATTATAATGTAGGGAACGTTCTCACCTGTCGGTTCGATCGGTGCTTCTGCCTCTGGCAGAGGTGTCCACCGGACACCGCACCGTCCTCGACGTCCCGCAGCATACGATAATATAGCGCAGGGAACGCTGCCCTCGGCGTTCCGCGCAAAAAAGCCGCTGATCTTTCAGCGGCTCTTCTTATTACAATAGTATATTTACGCTTTTCCGCGCACCAGATAATACGGTATCGCAAACCATTCCCTAACCCAATAGGTCGGAAGCAGTATCTTCGACGTATCCGCCGATATTGCACAGTTATCGTCGATACCTATCTTCTTTGCTATCATTTTAGCACGAAGCTGGTGGTAGCCGTCAGTCACGATAGTGACGTTCTGACTCAGCCCCTCCTGCCTGATGATATCCATTGAATACTTCAGGTTCTGCTCGGTATTTACGGATTTATCCTCCATAAATATACGTTCCGGAGCAATTCCCTTTGAAACAAGGTACTGCTTCATCGCCCACGCTTCGGTGGTAGCTTCGTCCTTGCCCTTGCCGCCTGAAACGACTACCTTTACACTGCCGTTTTCGTCAAGGAATTTGCTGGCAGCATCGAGCCTCATTCTCAGCATTCTGCTGGGGTAACCGTTCTTCGCGCGGCAGCCGAGCACAATGAGCGTAGTGTCGCTGTTTGCAGGACGTTTTGCAGACGAACGCACCATAAACACGCTCACCGTCAGCGCGTACACTACGAACAGCGCAGCAAGTCCTCCGCATATGCTGACAGCAACCTTTCCTGCGGTACTTCCCCACAGGGCTTTCAGTCTGCCGGCAGTCCTGCCGTAGAATATGAACGCAAGCGTCAGCGCACCGCTCACCGCCATACCGAAAATATTTCCGATATTGACGATGTGCTTGAACAAAGGCGCTATGAACACCAGCAGCAAAGCAAACGAAATAAGTGCCGGTATTATCTTAACTTCTTCTCTGTCTATAAAACCTGTCATTTGTCTCCCTGTTTTTCTATCTTACATCTTTGCAGCGAGCTTGATTATCCTGTCAAGGTTTTCCTTAGTAGTAGTCTCACTTCCGAGATGAGTTGGCACAGCGTTGTAGAGTCCGTGGAAATCAGAGCCGCCGGTCTCGATAAGACCGTACTTCTCGGCAATAGCGGAAAGCTCCTTGCGGTAAGCCTCGTCCGCAGAGTGATGACCGACCTCTACGCCGTCTATCTTGCCTTTTTTTGCAAGCTCCTCAAGGAGCTCGATATTGTCGTACTGTGCAGGGTGAGCCATTACCGCAACGCCCTTTGCAGTATGTATGAGGTCAATAACGAAATTGACATCGGGATATTCACGCTCAACGTAGCAGCTTCCGACCTCGGGATTGAAGAGCTCGCGGTCGAGGTCTCCGTAGAATTCCAGCGCATAGCCGTAGCTGATGAGTGCGCGCATAATATGCTGCTTGAAGATACTCTTTGAAGATGTAGTGTGCTTGAGAATGCTTTCGAGGGTGATCGGATATTTTTCCATAACCTTGTTGATCATTTCCTTCGAGCACTCTTTTCTTATCTCGCAGCACTTAAGGCAGAGTCCCTCAAGACGGTCGGGTTTCTGCGGAGCGTAGCAAAGGATATGAACCTTGCTGTTACGGGCTTTATCCCACGCTGAAAGCTCAACACCGGGAAGTATCTTGACTCCGGCTCTTTCCCCGAGAACGTGAGCACGGGAGAATGAAGCCATAGTATCGTGGTCTGTGATGGAAAGCCAGTCGATATTAGTACGTTTTGCCTGATCTATAATGTCCTCGATGCCGAGTGAACCATCTGACAACTTTGTATGACAATGCAGGTCACAAATCATAATTACCTCCTTCTCAGCAGTAGCACTGCGTTGAAGCTGCAAATTTGTTCTGTATCAACTATATACAAAACCGACAGTAATTATACCACATTATCCGATAAAATGCAAGGATATTGCACAAATTTTCACGCAGTTATCACACAAGGCAGCAAATTTGTTCATTTTTCACTGCAAAAAGCCGCGTATATGTCGCTTTTCCTGAGACCGCTTTCCTTCGCAACAGCCTTGCAGGCGTCCACCGGTCTTTCACCCATATCGACCAGCCTGCGGACCTGTTCGAGTGCCTGATCTATCGTGATGCCGCCGTCCTCTGCACCGGAAGCCCCCTCCAGCACCAGCACGAATTCGCCCTTAGGCTCATTCTCCGAATAGTAGCTGCAAGCCTCGGAGAGAGTCAGTCTCAGAACCTCCTCGTGTATCTTGGTAAGCTCGCGGCAGAGAGCTATCCTCCTGTCGCCGCCGAAGAATTCCGCAAGATCACCGAGCGTCTGACGGAGCTTGTGCGGCGCTTCATAAAATACCATAAGCCCGGTCTCGCCGCGCAGAAGCTCAAGCCGCTCTGCGCGTTCCTTTTTGGGAACCGGCAGAAATCCCTCGAACATAAAGCGTCTTGCACCCAGTCCGGAAAGTGCTACCGCCGAAACGACCGCGCTCGGTCCGGGAACGACCTTGACATCTATCCCCTTTTCCGCGCAGAGCTTCACAAGAACCTCTCCCGGATCGGATATGCATGGCATTCCTGCATCGGTAACTACTCCGCAGCTCTCTCCGGCAACAAGTCTGCCGATTATCTGCTCCGCATCAGCCGCCGAACTGTGTTCGTGGAAGCTGACGAGCTGCTTCTTTATCTCATAGCGGTTCAGGAGCTTCAGCGTGACGCGGGTGTCCTCCGCGCAGATGAAATCTACCTCCTCCAGCATACGAAGCTGACGGAGCGTGATGTCCTCCATATTGCCGATAGGCGTTCCGATTATGTAAAGTGTGCCGCTCATAGCTGCTCCTTTCCGGTGTTGTATATCATCTGAAGCTCCTCCGAGAAGCCGTCGCCGCTGCGGATATAGAGCGGCGGTTCGATCTTCATAAACGGCTTAGAGCCTTTCTTGCCCTCGATAAGGAAGAGCCACGGCGCTTCCTCAGGACCTTTCGACACCATTCTCAGGCGTTTTGGCTCGATATTGTGGGACTTCATAGCAAATATGACGTCGCTGAGCCTTTCCGGACGGTTGCACACGCAGAGTCTTCCGCCGAATTTCAGCAGCTTTTCCGCAGCCGCACAAACGTCGTCTATGTTGCACATTATCTCGTGCCGCGCTATCCTCTGAGCCGTTATCGCGCTCTGAAAACCGGCGTTGTCAGCTTTGTACGGCGGATTGCAGGTAACGAGGTCGAGCTGTCCGAGCGGTGCGCCGTCCCAGAGCACTTTGAGGTCAGCGCATACAGGGACGATACCCTCAGTCTCGCTGCGCTCCATACCGAGCCGGAGCTGCTCTATCGCGCCCTCCTGAATATCGACCGCGTAGGTCACCTGCGGCGGCAGCTGCTTCTGCATTATCAGGGGTATGATACCGCAGCCCGTACCGAGGTCGCAGACCTTGTCCTTGCGTCGGTACTGCGAGAAGTGCGCGAGCAGAAAAGCGTCCGTGCCGAAGCGGTGATCGCTGCTGGCGCAGACGTATATTTTATCGGTTAGTTTTTCGTATTTGTAATCCATATTTTTCCTTTTATCTTTTCATCATTACAATGTATTCTGTTGTTCCTTCTTCAAGCTTCCTTGTGTCTGTAAGATGAAAGCCGTGTGCTTCATAGAAGCGGACAGCATCAATGTTCTTTTCTATTGTCCAGAGATAATTGACTGAATAGTTTTCCTTGGCATATTCGATCAATTCCGAGCCGATTCCCTCACCCTGAAAGAAATGATCGACATACAGTTCAATGATCTCTTCTTTTTCTATGCGGATAAGTCCTTTAACGATCCCGTCATCATACAGGAACATATTGTTCAGAAAGCCGTTTTCAATGTATTTTTTTGCAACAGGAAGAACCTGCAATTCTCCGAATGAATACGCATCGTCATTAAATATAGAGCGGTACTTCATTCGTTTAGCAAACACAAGTATCTCCGCGATCCTCGAAATATCCTCTTGCGTAGCCCTTCTGATATGTGCCTTATTCCCATTGCTAAATTCAGCAATAACCTCTATCCTGCCGATAATGTGACTGTTGAATTCTTCAAGCTCTTCCGCAGGAATCCAAAGCTCCTGATGATAACTCTTGCCGACCGTCTGCACCTCGAAACGTGAGATATACTCATCCTCCACCTCAAACCGTGTAACATAGCCTCTTCGGTCATCAGTCGACTTCACGTTCCATTTTTCTGCAATCTCTCGCGCATATTTTTCGTTCAGTACGGGATAGAATATCGGCTGCTCGGGCAGTCTCGGCGGAAACTGCTTGAATCCGCTTCTCTCAATCAGCTCTAATTCTGACGTGCCGACAGGTCTGTACAGTATCATAGTTATCACCTATAAATTCCGATCTATCTTTGCAGTAAATATCCAAGACGCCGTCACTGCAATAATTACGAATTCCGCATTCCGAATTAAACTATCGTTCCTCCGCCGACAACGATGTCCCCGTCGTAGAGAACGACTGCCTGTCCGCTCGTGACAGCTCTCTGCGGCTCATCGAATTCGACCATATACCTGCCGTCCCCGAGGTATGAAACGACCGCCGGCTGTTCCTTCTGACTGTAACGAGTCTTTGCGGTCACACGCATAGGCTCGGTCAGCTCCGGCACGGATATGAGGTTGAAATCGTCTGCGATGAGGGACTTTGTATAGAGGTCGGACTCATCTCCGAGAGTGACGGTGTTGGTCACGAGGTCCTTGCGGACAACGTAAGCCGGCTTTCCGAGCGAAATACCGAGGTGCTTGCGCTGACCGACCGTGTAGTTGATGATGCCCTTGTGCTCGCCGAGGACTTTTCCCTCAGTATCGACAAAGCTGCCGCAGGGTGAGTCACAGCCGGTGAAGCGGCGGATAAACCCGGCGTAGTCGCCGTCAGGCACAAAGCAGATGTCCTGACTGTCGGGCTTGTTTGAGTTCACAAGACCTGCTTTTTCCGCTATTTCACGCACCTGCGCCTTTTCAAGGCTGCCGAGCGGAAATACCGTGTGCGCAAGCTGCTCCTGAGTTAGCGCATACAGAACGTAGGTCTGGTCCTTGCTGCGGTCGGCAGGGCGTTTCAGCAGGTAGCGTCCGCGCTCCTCGTCAAACTCGTTCACAGCGTAGTGACCTGTCGCAATATAGTCATATTCAAGCTCAAGCGCGCGCCGGAGCATCTTGTCAAACTTGACGTGGCGGTTGCACTCAATACACGGGTTCGGAGTTCTGCCGGACAGGTAGCTGTCTGCGAACTGCTTCATAACGTGCTCGCGGAAATTGTCCTTGAAATTGAAAACAACGTGATCGAAACCGAGTCTCCGCGCAACGCTTTTAGCATCCATAACATCATTTAGCGCACAGCAGGTCTTGCCCTCCTTCTGTGCCTCAGAAATATCCTCATCGGAAAAGAGCTTCAGCGTAACGCCCATCACCTCATAGCCCTGATCTCTCAGGAGCAGAGCCGCAACAGAGCTGTCAACTCCTCCGCTCATTCCTACCATAACTCTTTTCATAGCATTTTCCTTCAAAAATAGAGACGGAACTTACATTCCGCCGTTGATTATCTGTTCAGCTTCCCTGAGCGAGCCGATGTAGTAGTCAGCCGTCTCACGGAGCTTTTCACTGTCACTGGAAGAAACCTCATCGTACACCGCCGCGGTCAGAAATCCGGCATTTACCGCCGTTTCGACGCAGTGGAGCGAGTCCTCAATGACGAGAGTCTCCGCAGGCTCAGTGCCGAGACGTTCCGCACCGCCGATAAAAATGTCCGGAAACTTCTTTCCCTTTGGGTATTCGGCGTCAGTCAGAACGAACCTGAACCTGTCATAAATACCGCACCTTTTCAGCACAGCCTCCGCAAGGCTCTTGTAGGTCGCGGTCGCAACGCCGTAGGGTATCCCCTTTTCATCGAGCATACCGAGAAGCTCCGTTACATAGGGCTTCAGCTGTATATTCTCCTCGTACTCGATACGGACGAGCTCCTCGATGCGGTTGATTATATACTCCTTTGTGTGCGGAATTCCGAGCTCGTCTATGAAGAACTGTGCCGCCTGATCGACGCTCATCTTCCTAACCTGATCTGACACTGCTGCCGACGGCGAAGTGATACCGTTCTCCAGCAGGAAATTCCTGTCGACATCGTTCCAGACGCTCATCGAATCAATAACAGTTCCGTCGAGGTCAAAAATTATCCCTTTTATCATATATTACCTGCTTTTTTCAGTAGTCTTTGGGGCGGTCGTGGGCTCAGACGCTTTCTCTGAGGCTGCTGTCTGAGGAACGGAAGCCGTTTCGGTCTGCACAATAGTTTCAGCAGCTGTTGTAGTGGTCTGTGATACTATCGCTGCTGCCTCGGAGGTCTTTGCCGCCTGTGAAGCCTCCTCGCGCTCGCTCTTCGTCATCATAGTCACGGACTTTTCCGCCTCACTGGTGACGTGGTGTCCCTCTGTCTGTGAATTTCCGCAGATAACGACAGCCTGCTTTCCGAGAACTTCATACATCTTCTTGAATTTTGAATAGGGATACTCAACATTTCCGGCAAGCGGATCGGCTACCTTGACAACGCCGTCCTTTTTTCCGTCCGGCATCGTGATACCGTACAGCACAACGCAGTGCTGATACCAGTCAAACACGAGTTCCTTGCCGTTCTGAGCCTTCCAGACCTTCTCCGGGTAAGACTCCCTCAGATTGATCGTTACCCACGCGAGCACTGGTCTGCCCTCAGCGAGCTGGTACATAAGGTCATCGAACTCGATGCCGGTAAGGTCAACGCCGTAGCATGGAGAGTCCACCGAAGCGAAATACTTGTCGGCTGCCTGAACTATAACATTGGCATTGCAGCCGAAACCGTCACGGCGAGGATCTCCGACGTAAGCCTCGTCCATAATGACCTCACCTGTAAAAGTTATCGGCATAAATTCGTCTGCCATAGTGAGCTTGTCAACATCGAAGCCGAGATAATTCAGAAGAGTTGTGAGGGCAGTTATCTCACAGCCCGTAGGCAGCTCCGGCTTCTGCATAACTGCCTTGACCTCGCCGGTCTCACAGCTTACCGGCATCTCATATTTCTCGGGAACGGAAACGTCCAGCGTAAACTGCTCCGTTTCAGCTTCTGTTGTAGGAACTGTTGCAGCAGTAGTTACCGCCGCTGTTGTTGCCTCAGTAGATGCCTGTTGTGCCGCAGCCGCAGCCTGCCGGCGCTCCATACTCTGGCTGTCCGGCACCTCCGTGCCGCAGGAAGTGAATATTAATGCTGCAAGGACCGCAGCCGCAGTTGATCTGAAAAAATCAGCCGTCATCAAAACTACTCCATATCTATCATAATTTTTGCTTTGTAATCCTTTTGCGCAGACGTTACCGTCTCAAGTGCGAGTCCGTAAACGTCCGAGGCGCGTATCTCGAGCTTGGCAAAGCGTTCCGCCTCGTCCCCCTGACGGGCGAGCTTGGCTATCGAGGAAGCATAGGGTATCTTCGCAGTGTTCTTCGCCTTGGCAAGTATCTCCTTGCCCCTCTCGTTGAAGGCAAGTATCCTGCCATACGGTGGAAGGTGCTTCATATCTTCCTTGGTTATGCCTATGAGGAGGGAGAGCATTATCCTGCGTATCCTTGCCATTGTGTAGCGCTTGGTCTTGACCGTGAACAGCAGCTCGTCGAGCGAGCCGGACATTCTTGCACCATATATCCTGTGTTCAAGTCCCTGACCTACGTCGTTTATCCCGGCTATCTCCTCAGCATCAGTGCTTCTCAGCTTGTAGAGCAGAACTCGTTCGAGCCTTGCGAGCGAAGCAGTTTCGCCCCTGCTTCTTGCCTCTGAGATAGCCTCAGCCCACATAGGTGTGGTAAACTCGCTTATCGCGGAGATGCTGTGCTCGGAGGCAAATTTCTCGCGTATATACGAAGCGCTCGCATAGCCGCCAGAGGGAACGCTGCTGTCGTGCGGAGCACTGACTCTCTTTATCGTAAAGGGCTTCATATCCGAAGCGAAGCCCTGCAGCGAACGCATATACTCTATCGCAAGGAGGTTGTTGGGCTCTGAGATCACCTCGCCTATCACCGGATCGGAGCCGTTTATGACTGAATTAAGGGCTCTCGGATAGGTGTAGCCCTTTTCCATAATGCTCCTTATCTCATCGGAGCGTGTCAGCGCAGTGTGCTCCACCGTCTCGAGAGCCTTTGCCAGGAGCTCCGTGTCGCCGCACTCGCTTCCGAACGATAGCTCGTCAACAGCGCCGAGGGAATTGAGCAGATAGACCGCTCCCTTTGCGAAATTCTCAGCCGAGGAAAGGCAGTACTGCACAGGCAGCTCGATAACGAGGTCTGCTCCGGAGCGAACCGCGAGCCTTGCACGTTCGAGCTTATCCATAATTGCAGCGTCGCCGCGCTGGACGAAGTTGCCGCTCATTACCGCGACTATATGTGTAGCACCGTTTTTCCGCGTTTCACGGATATGATAAAGGTGACCATTGTGAAAAGGATTGTACTCACAGATAATACCGCTGATTTTCATTTTACTACCTCTTTTCTTAAATTTCAATGGATTTCATAAATTTTTCATTAAGTTTGCGCTTTATACTCAACCATAAGCCAAAACACTGTTCAATTTTGGTTTATTTGCCGATATTTCCGGAAAGAGCAGTCTGCACCGCCTAAAATTTGCAAAAAAGACTTGCATTTTTCCGAAAAAAGTATATAATAGTATATGCAATATAAAATTTTGAAAGGATTTGCATATATGATAATCTTAGTTGTTAATGCAGGAAGCTCTTCCCTTAAGTACCAGCTCATCAATATGGACGATGAGAGCGTTATCGCAAAGGGAAACTGCGACCGTATCGGTATCGACGGTCACATCGCTCATAAGACAAGTGACGGAAGAACTCTCGATCAGGACTGTTCATTCCCCACCCACACAGAGGCTTTTATGAAGCTCGTTGAAGCTCTTACTACCGGCGACGCAAAGGTAATCGACAGTATGGACGAGATCTCCGCTGTTGGTCACCGTATAGTACAGGGTGCTGACGTATTCGATAAGTCAGTTCTCGTTACAGACGAAGTTATCGACAAGATCGACGAACTCCGCGAGCTCGCTCCCGTACATAACCACGCTCACGCTCTCGCTCTCAGAGCCTGCAAGAGCGTTATCCCCGCAAACGTTCCTCAGGTAGTTGTATTCGATACAGCTTTCCACCAGACTATGCCCCCCAAGGCATTTATGTTCGGTCTCCCCTATGACGACTACGAGACTCTCCATGTAAGAAAGTACGGCTTCCACGGTACTTCTCACAGATTTGTTTCCAAGGCTCTCGCTGACGCTATGGGCAAGGACGTAAAGGATCTCAAGATCGTTTCCTGCCACCTCGGCAACGGTTCTTCTATCACAGCTGTTGACGGCGGCAAGTCCGTTGATACATCAATGGGCTTCACTCCCCTCGACGGTGTCGTAATGGGAACCCGTACAGGCTGCGTAGATCCCTCCGCTGTAACATTCGTTGCTGACAAGCACGGCTTTACTCCCTCTGAGATGAGCGAGTATATGAACAAGAAGTCAGGCTTCCTCGGAGTATCCGGCGTTGGCTCTGACAACCGTGACGTTCAGGCTGCTGCTAACGAGGGCAACAAGAGAGCTCAGCTCGTTTCTGATATGCTCATCTACGAGATCAGAAAGTACATCGGTTCATACGCTGCTGCTATGAACGGTCTCGATGCTATCCTCTTCACAGGCGGTATCGGTGAGAACTCATGGGAGGTTCGTGAGGGTGCCTGCACAGATATGGACTACTTCGGCATCAAGATCGACAAGGAGCTCAACAAGTCTGTAAGAGGCAAGCTCACAAAGCTCTCAACACCTGATTCAAAGGTAGAGGTATGGATCGTTCCTACAAATGAGGAGCTCCTCATCGCAAGAGACACTCTCGAGCTCATCTCTAAATAATTATACCACATTTCATTCTGAATAGCAATAAGAAAACGGACTATCACCGCGATAGTCCGTTATTTTTTTGCAGCAAACCGCTATACTTCGATGCCGGCTTCCCGGAGCTCCTTCCGGTAACTGCGGCGGCAGAAAAAGTACCTCACCCAAGCAATGCAGTTCAGGCAGATGTATACCGAGATAAAATACGGGAACAAATCATTCGGCTGCCAGAAATCATCATTAGCGACCGGCTGATAGCTCCTGTCAAATATCAGTCTCAGCGCACAGTATGAGCTGATAAACGCCGGAATATCAAGCAGCAGATACACCCAGAGATACGGCTTATACGTAAGCGGAGTGATCGTCAGCGAAGTAATGAGAAGAATTATAATTAACGGAATACCTGCCAGAATACACAGCAAATATATTCCATAAATGTCTTTATATTTGAACAGCATTTCATCACGAATGCCTTTTATCTCGTTATTATCATAATTATACTCTATCGTGTGCCAGTAATAGTGTCTGCCCTCGACCAGCAGATCAAATTCCGGTGAGATCTTCTGTATATTCCCTGACTTGTCTGTAACGGCTATCTTTATTTTGCTGAACTTCTGTATCTTTTCGCACTTTTTGTTTTCGTAATCATCAAACAGTTCCTTTCCGGCACAGCGCCAGCCGTTTTCGTTGTAGCTGAATATATGAGGAACAGTCTCTCCGTAAGTGGACGTTTTCACTGGATACTCCTGATCGGGATCATAGATAAGATAGTATATCTCTGAATTCTCCGGCATACAGCAGCTTAAACAGCGTATCCCATTATATGACCTGCAACCCGTCAGGAGACACATCATAAGCAGGGGCAGGATAATCAGCAATAATTTCTTATTTTTCATTGTTATTATTCGCCTCTCTTCGCAGGCGATAGTATATTTTCCAGCCCCACACTGTAAAGAAAACGAATACACCAAAGAAAAACAGCAGGAAGTGGGCGTAGAACCACGATATATAATCACCAAAGTATAATACATTAAGGCATAGTGCATAGAAGCAGTTAGGAATAAATGACAGGAAGCTGATGAGCGGGAAAGACTGACTGAACCAGTTCTTTTTCATTGACAAAACGACCATCATAAACAGCCAGTTGAAAAATGCAGCAATGACCATTGCATCAAACTCAAGTTCTTCCCAGTCTGCCCCAAACAAATTTTCGTTATATTCGGTATCTTCAAGACCGGTTATCTTGTTATCTGCATAATCATAACATATCTTTTCCCAGCAGCGTTTCTTGCCCTCTACCTTTAAGCTGAACTCCGGACTGACCTGCAATATTTTCCCGTCCTTATCCGTAACAGCTATCTTTATTGACTTATATTTTTGAGCTATCTTGTCAGGTCTGATATCCTTTCCCTTCTCTTCAAATGAAAAAACACCACTGGAAGCTGACACTCCGTCAACATAATAATATCCGCTGTACCAGCCATCCTCAGAATAACGCGATATTTCGGTATCGGTACTGTATTTGGGATTCAAAGGCTCGTCAGATTCAATTTTCAGCAATAAGTTTATGTGGGAGTTTTCAGGCATATTTCTGAAAGAATAATAAATACCTATCCTTTCACCGCACCCCGTCAGGAGACACAGCATAATGATCGGCATAACTAATAGCAGTCTTTTCTTTTTCACATATCTCACCTTAACCTTTTTCTTCGAAACTTATAAGTATTCATTCTTTCCTCTTTTCAATTTTTGCCCATCTGCGCAATTTAATATATTTTTTCAATCCATAAAAATTTATACACAACAACAGCAAACAACAATACTCAAAGGATGTTCTGTTGTCTGATAGACCGAAATCTTCCGGCGGTGAATAGTAATCACAGTATCCCTGAATAAAAGTGCATATTGCAACAAATAATCCTGGAATATTCCAAAACAACGTTACAAACGGATAAGAATAATATGTCCTGTATGATAATAAAACATGACTAAATATTAAGAATATATAAAAAAACGGAGCCAAACAGCCAGCAAACAATTCGATATTATCAATTCCCTTGTCTATTTTGCAGAGTTCAACACCAGTAACAGTATTCTCCGAATAATTATATTTTATCACATTCCAATAATAGTTTTTTCCTTTTATGCCGACCGAGAACACTGACGATATTTTAAGGATATTTCCATTTTCATCAACAGCTGCTAATCTTATGTCCTGATAATCATGAGTCCAAGGACTATAAACACATCTCCAACCGTCTTTATCATAATTACCTATCTCAGTGCCTTTTAATCTATCAGGAAACGAATTGCGGTCAGTATTCTTTTGAAGGCAGTATATTTCAGCATTCTCAGGAAGTTCAACAGTTTGTAAAGTACATTCGTCACCACTGCACCCCGTCAGCAGACACATCATAAGCAGCGGCAATATAAACAGCAGCTTCTTTTTCATATATATCACCTCTCGACTTCGTTCTCCGCGGCAGCCCTTTTCAGGCGGCGGTACCTGATAACGCCAAAGCTGTTCACAAGGCACACAAATCCTATAAAAAATAGATAGCCCTTTATATTGCGGTCAAAGTTTGAAGCCCCGTCCGGAGCCTGAAAATAGCCGCAGAATGTCCACAGTCCGCCCATTATGATTATTATCAAATTCGGGATATTCAGGAACAGATACAAGTAATAGTCCTTGTAATTATTCTCCTTCATACGGCAAACTGCAGCCATATAAATTATGAAGCAGAGCACATCAAAGAAAGCAATGAGCCAATTACAGAATGCAGCTTCCATCTCATCACCGTAATACTCTGTATGATTACCGGTCACTTCATTCGTTTCATAGTTATATGAAAATCTGTCCCAGAAATAGCATTTTCCCTTTATACGCAGTTCAAATACCGGCGAGACCTTCAGTATTTTGCCGTCTTCGTCAAGAACCGCTATACGGATAGCCGGATTTTTTTCTATGCTTTCCTTCCGCATCGTATCGCTAATAACGATAGATTCTCTGCAATGCCAGCCGTCCTTGATGTAGTTTTCCAGTTCAGTGCCTGCTGGTGCGTTATCGGCATATCTATCATCATCATCTTTTACAAGAAGGTACGCTTTTGCTCCCTCGGGAAGTCCGTAGCATTCATAACTCATCAGATAGTCGCACCCCGTCAGCAAACACAGCATCATCAGCGGCAATATCAGCAGCAGCTTCTTTTTCACGCAGACCGCCTCCTTTTTCCTGATTATAGCACTACTGCCGCCGCTTTTCAAGGAAATATCCGGATATTAACAAAGCTGTAAATAAATGTAACAATTAGACAAAATTCTGTAATTTAATCCGATTTAAGAAGCCTTTGTACCTATTGCACAATCGGACAGCTTTTTCATTGTCGCTTTATCACAAAACGCCGGATTTTTTCGTAAATCACCTGAAACAGCACAAAATCAGTTGACTTTCATTGAAAAATGGTATACAATCATCTTGTCAGCATTTTGACGCATTTTATGTTTTCCGGAAGAAGGGAATTACTCGATGGACGGTATTGTCTATTCTACGGATTTCTGGGCTGCTGTCTCAGCAGTTCTCGCTGTCGCCGCTACAAGCGGAAGGATAGGAAGATCCGCTTTCAAGGGCAAATCTGCCAAGAACAATTTCAAAGAAGGAGCTAAAGATAAAAATGATTAAAACGGTCATCAGAATTGACGGAATGATGTGCGGTATGTGTGAAGCGCACGTCAACAACGCTGTCCGCAATGCGATGAACGTTAAAAAGGTCGCCTCCTCTCACGCCAAGGGCGAGACCGAAATTATTTCAGAAGCCGGACTTGATGAAGCCAAGCTGCGCGAGGTCATCGAAAAAGACGGCTACAAGGTCCTCGGCATCAGTTCAGAGCCCTACGAGAAAAAAGGGTTCTCGATATTTAAAAAGAAATAAGACAACGATAAATGCCTCCCATATGGGAGGCATTTCAGCTTTTGTAAAAGCTGTTTTTATATATTTATGCGGGACGTCGAGGACGCCGTCCCCTACAATATAAAAACATAAAACATAGAAATGTAGGGGCGCCGTTCCGGCGCCCGTGCCATTGTTCCATTATTCTAAACTTTATTTATAGTCCCAAATGCCTCCCATATGGGAGGCATTTTTTTAGTGCAGCTTTTCGTGTTCTTGGTGGAATTTCTCCGCCTTTGTGAACACCTCGCGGAGCTTTTTGAGCCCGAGAGTGAGGTATCTCATACAGGGTTCAGCTACTATAGAGAAGTTGATGCAGAGAAGTACGCAGCGAGGTGACATTGCCGATATATCGAAGAAATCGCTTACGAATACCATACTGAACACCAGTCCGACAGCACAGCCTATAAACAGCCACATCTTGTAGACGTCCAGCGGCTTGCTTATCTCGTAGACGATCATAAGTCCGACCACGCTGAGGAGTATCGTCGAGGCAGTTCCTATATCGACCGCGCTCACACCGAATACATCACCGAAATACAGCATCGCAACTATGATTATCGTGTCAGTTATACCAGCCGGCAGAGCTTTCAGCAGTACGTTGGTGAAAAACCTGCCCTTGATGAGTTCCTTGTTCGGCATCTGCGAGAGGAAGAGTCCGGGGATACCTATTGTGAAAAGGCTTATCAGCGTTATCTGCGAGGGCTTGAGCGGATATGCGATACCCAGACAGATAGTGAGCAGCGAAAGTATCAGCGAGAAGATGTTCTTAACGAGGAAAAGGCTTCCCGAGCGCTCGAGGTTGTTTACGACCTTGCGTCCCTCAAGAACTACGTCCGGCATCTTTGAGAAGTCAGACTCGAGAAGCACGAGCTGTGCTGCCTGAGCCGCAGCGTCACTTCCCGAAGCCATAGCCACGGAGCAATCCGCGTCCTTGAGTGCAAGAACGTCGTTTACGCCGTCGCCGGTCATTGCGACTGTCTTGCCGTTGCGCTTGAGTGCGTGTACGAACTTCCTCTTCTGGTCGGGAGTAACTCTTCCGAATACCGTATAGCGCATAATAGCGTCATTTATAGCGTCGTCGGTAACGAGCGTGGAGGCGTCAACGTAATCGGCAGCGTGTTTTATGCCAGCCTGCTTAGCGACCTCCGAAACGGTCACGGGATTGTCGCCGGAGATGACCTTTATCGCAACGCCCTGCTCAGCAAAATACTTAAAGGTCTCCGGAGCGTCCTTACGGATCGGGTTCGCAAGAACAATGAAGCAGACCGGAGTTACCGGTGCTGTGAGCGCCTTTCCGTCGGGACGGCCGTTGTATTTTCCGAAGGCAATTACACGGTAGCCGCGTCTGCTGTGCTCCTCAATAGTCGCACGGTAGCGGTCGAAGTCCTCCTTCAGCACAAACTCGGGAGCACCCATTACATACGCGCCGTTATTGAAAACTACGCTGCTGTACTTGAATTCTGACGAGAAACCAGTATGCGAAAGAACGGTCTGACCTGCCGGGCGCTTGAAGTAGTTTTTGACGGCGCGCATAGTTTCGTTGTCGGCAGCCTGTGCAGCTGCAAAATCGCTGAGAAGCCCTTTTATCTCGTCCTCAACGACGTCCGTTCCGACAGGAACAACGGAGTTTACCTGCATAGAGTTCTCGGTTATCGTGCCGGTCTTGTCAACGCACAGCACATCGACGCGCGCAAGGGTTTCGATGCATTTCATATCGTGGATAAGGACCTTTTCGTAGGCGAGTCGCATAGCACTTACAGCCATAGTCGCACTCGCTATGAGGAAAAGTCCCTCCGGTATCATACCGATAACTGCGGCGATCATCGAACGTATGCTGTCCTTGAACGGCATATCGTTGTAGACGTACTGCTGCCAGAACATCACAGCGCCGATCGGGATAATGATTATACCTGCGAATTTTACTATCTTGTTCAGTGAACGTATCATTTCCGACTGCTCACCCTTTCGGCTTCTCTTAGCCTGAAGCGTGAGCTTTGATATATAGGAGTCCTTGCCGACCTTTGCAAGTCTTGCGTGACAGGAGCCTGATACTATATAGCTTCCCGACATCAGCTTGTCGCCGGCTTTCTTGTGTATCTCGTCCGCCTCACCGGTCAGCAGCGACTCGTTTACAGCGACCTCACCGCTCAGTATAACGGCGTCCGCACTTATCTGGTTTCCGGGCTTGAACACCGCTATGTCATCGAGGACGAGCTCCTTAGACGGAACTGTCTCCTCCTTGCCGTCACGCATAACAGTCGTGACAGGTGCATTGAGCACGGTCAGCTTGTCGAGGACTGCCTTTGAACGCATCTCCTGAATGATACCGATAAGGGAGTTCGCCATAATTATCGGCAGGAACGACAGGTCGCGCCAGCAGCCTACCGCTATGAGCATACCGCCGAGGATCGCAAACACGAGGTTGAAGTATGTGAACGTGTTGTCCGCGATTATCTCTCTTGTGGTCTTTGAGGGAGACTCAACGGGCTTGTTGTCATAGCCCTGAGCTTTGCGTTCAGCGACCTGTGCCGAGGTAAGTCCGACAGCCGGATCAGCTTTGATGCGCTTCGGACCTTCCTGCCCGGAAACAGCCGCTATCTCTTGTTTTTTTGCCATTGTAATGATCCTCACAATCCTAATATCATAATGCCGCCCTGAATAGGCATTGTATAAAGAATATTATAACACACTATCACAGAAATAGCAATATCTGTAACAAAAAAAGAGCTGCTCATATTAAGCAACTCAAAGCTTGTCGGAAAATCTTTTTTACGGGCGGCGTTCCGCCGCCCCTACACAATACAGCATTATATTCACAAATGTAGGGGCGCCGTTCCGGCGCCCGCGTAAATACACAAATATTACTTTTTCAGGCAGCTCATACTTATTCATTCTGCAGGAATTCCGAGAAAAGCCATTACATCTTCAAGTACGGCAAGTGCAGTGTTCCTGCCTATGCGGTAGACCTCCCTCATCACATCGGGATCGTGCTCGACGTGACCGACCGGCAGTTTCTCAGCCGGCGCTATAACAAAGGCTCTGCCGTTCTCTTCCGCTTCACGGACGTATTTCAGCTCCGCATTGTACATCTTGTAGCGGTTTGCGGCAGCATTCACGAATTCGGGGTATTTCCTCATCACACGCCTGATGAGCTTTGTGCTCTTTGCAGGCTTCTTCCGGTAATCGCGCGGCTGTGTGAGTATGACCACATTGCGCTCTATGCCGGTCTTTTCCATAAATCGAAGAGGTATCGAATCTGCAATACCGCCGTCGAGAAGCTTTCTGTCACCTATCTGCACTATCCTCGAAGCAAGCGGCATCGAAGCCGATGCTCTTATCCACTCGAGGTCGTCGCCGACACCCTTGTCGCAGCGGCGGTAAACAGCCTTTCCGGTCTCGATGTCAGTACACACAACAAAGAATTCCACAGGAGAATTTGCGAAGTGCTCACTGTCGAAAAGGTCGAGCTTCTCGGGTATCTCGTGATAGCAGAAATCAGCTCCGAACATATCTCCGGTCCTGATGAGCGACCTCACGCTGCAATATCTTTTATCCTTTGCAAAGCGCGTATTATAGCGGATAACGCGTCCCGGCTGACCGGATTTGTAGTTGCAGCCAAAGCAGGCTCCGGCAGAGACTCCGACTATCCTGTCAAACTCTATGCCGTTCTCCATAAATACGTCAATTACTCCGGCTGTAAAAAGGCCGCGCATTGCACCGCCCTCAAGGACAAGTCCGTTTTTCATACATACCTCCTGTGCAGATCACTTAGCAGCTTCCGAAGAAGCCTCGGAAGTGCTTGCGGTTTCGACCTGCTCGTCAAAATTCATAAAGAAAATAAGATCGCTGCCCATAGAGCTTGAGAATGACAGATACCACTTTCCGTCCTTTTCAACGAAAGAAGCGCTGTTTCCGGTAAAGCTCTCACCGTTGGTCTCGTCGTTGTAGATCATATACTGGCAGGTATAAGCCTTTGTAAATGATGTGCTGAGCGACTTGTTGAACTCATTAAGCTCGTCTGCCTCGATCTGTTCAAGATCCTCTTCCTTGACCTCAAACGACCATTTATCGCCGCTTTTGCCATAGTAATCCATTATCTCGCGCACGTTGTCCATTGAAGCTTCGATCGCCCTGATAACGGCAGCTCTGCGGAATATCTCCTTGGCAGGCTCACCGCTGAGCTGGGGCTCTATCATCTTGCAGTAGCCGTCTATCTCCGACTTCTCGAACATTGAGTAAACCGTATCCGCGTCGTGATCGAGACAAGCCTGATAGTATCTTCTTGCCGCAGTCAGTACGTCCGGATCGTCGTGAGCGTCCTTCTTTTTTTCGGTGCTCGTCTCAGTTGACGAAGCAGTTGTATCTGTTGCCGGAGCGGTTGTAGTTTGTCCGGACACAGTAGCTGCGGCAGCCGTTGTAGTTGCCGCCGCAGTAGTAGTTGATGCAGTTGTCTGTTCCGCAGTTGTAGTTGTAACTGATGCGGCAGAAGCCGGCACAGTTTCTGTCACACTTTCTGAACTGCCGCTCTTGCCACTGCATCCTGTCAGCAGCATTGCAGTACAGATGAGCAGTATAGGGTATTTGCGCATTATCAATAATCCTTCTTCTTTCCGCAGACCTTACAGATCTTGCCAATGAGTTTGAAATCTCCGCCGCATGAGGTACACTTGCCCTCAGACTTCCACTTTTCGATCATATTCGCCTGAAATGCCGGGAACATCTTGAGGTTGTCCATAAGATATGTCCATGTGATGTTGGTCAGCTTGGGACAGTCATTGAACGGAGCTGTGATCTTCTTTACAGAAGCCGGTATCCTGAGCGTTTCGAGGCTTGCACAGCCGCCGAAGTCGCCTATCGTCTGAGCGCCCTCCGGGATATTGATAGCTCTGAGGTTAATACAGCCTCTGAAGCCGTCAACTGTAGTTACGCTGTGCGGGAGCACAACGGTTCTGAGGGATACACAGTCCTTGAACGCGAAATCCTCGATAGTTCTGACGGCCTTGCCGATAGTGAGCTCGAAAAGGCTGCGGCAGCCTGAGAACGCATTGCTCTCGATAGCCGTAACGCCGTCCGGTATCTCGACGGATTGTATCTTTTCACAGCCTGCAAATGCGTATTTTCCGAGTACCTTGAGCGTATTCGGGAGCCATATCTCTTCAAGGCTCTTACAGCCTGAGAATGCGAATGCTCTGATGTCAGTGATGCGGTTCGGCATTTCGACCTTTGCAAGGCTCTCGCACTCAGCGAAGGTGCTCTCTGCGATGACCGTGACTGTATTCGGGAGAAGAATGCTCCTGAGCTTGGAACAGCCTCTGAAAGCCCACTCGCCGATCGAGAATACGTTTACGGGAATATTTATAGTTTCAAGTGATGAACAGTTTCTGAAAGCATAGCCGCCTATCTTGGTGAGCGACTGAGGGAGAGTCACAGACTTGATAGTGGTGCAGTCCTCGAAAGCGTGGTCTGCTATCTCGCGGACATTCTGCGGAATTTCAACAAATTCAGCCTTGCCGTTGTACTTTTCAAGCACATCGTACTTCATAACGAAATTTGAGCTTACCGGGTGACCGAGTGCGGATTTGACTTCCTTCGACTCATCGGCTCCGGTCTTGGGAGCAACTACGATCTCCTCAGGCTTAGGTGCTGCCTTAGCTTCCTCTGCCTTGGGTACAGGCTTAGCCTCCTCAGTCTTAGGCGCAGGCTTCTTCTCATCAGGCTTGGGAGCTGCCTTGACTTCCTCCGCCTTGGGTGCAGGTTTAGCCTCCTCAGTATTAAGCGCAGCCGGTTTCTCCTCAGGCTTGGGAGCCAACTTGACTTCCTCTGCCTTTGGTGCAGGCTTCGCCTCTTCTGCCTTAGGCGCAGTCGTTTTCTCCTCGACCTTTGGAGCTGCCTTGATCTCCTCAGTCTGGGACTTCTTCTCCTGCTCCTTCTCGTGAACAGGCTCGTGCTTGGGCTTGAGGACCGCCTTCTTGACCTCGACCTTCTTGGTCTTCTCGCCTTCCTCTGACTTGCTCTCGTTATAGAAAGCTATCGCCTTGTCGATAATAAAAGGCTTACGGCAGAATTTGCATACCCACGCATCTTCCTCGTCGTTGACCTTAACTCTCTTCTTACACTTGTAACATTTTGCAAATACATATGCCATAGGAACTCCCCCTTTAATGTCAGATTATACTACTTCAATTATACCGTAAAACTTTTTTACAGTCAACTATTTTGCCGGATTTCCAACGTCAGATAAAGAATTTTGTCAGTTTCCTACAAAAAAAGCGGCTGTTTTTATACAGCCGCAAAATTGGTTCATATTTTGGTAATATCTACGAGCTCGACGTCATTTATAGTACGTCCGGACTCGAGGACCTTTACCAGCGATTTCGCTGTATCTATCGCAGTAAGGCTGCATATAGAACGCTCTATCGACTTTCTTCTCATCTTAACGCTGTCACGCTCCGGGAGACGTCCCTTTGCTGAGGTCGAGATAACGTAGTGTATCTTTCCGCTGTCGAGGAGAGTCTCGACGTTAGGCTCACCGTCCGATATCTTGCGGACGAGGTTCGCTGCGATCATATTCCTGTGGAGAACGCTCTGCGTACCCGAGGTAGCGTAGAGCTCAAAGCCCATCTGCTCAAACTTGTCAGCGATAGGCAGGAGCTCCCTCTTGTCGGAGTCACGCACCGAGAGAAGTACGCCGCCCTCGCGCTTGAGGTCAAAGCCTGCCGCAATGAGTCCCTTGAGGAGAGCGTCCTCGAGGTTGCGTCCGATACCGAGGCACTCACCGGTGGACTTCATCTCAGGTCCGAGCATAGTGTCAACATCTGTGAGCTTCTCAAAGCTGAATACAGGAACCTTTACGGCAACGTAGTCGCCGGCAGGATAGAGTCCGCTCTCGTAGCCCATATCTTTCAGCTTTGCACCGAACATTATCTTGGTCGCAATATCGACCATAGGTATACCTGTGACCTTGCTGATGTAGGGAACAGTTCTTGACGAACGCGGGTTTACCTCGATAACATATACCTCATGGTTGTAGACAACGTACTGTATATTTACGAGACCGATAACGTTGAGCTCCTTGGAAAGGAGTCTTGTATACTCAACGATAATGCGCTTGATACGCTCGGAAAGGTGCTGTGCAGGATAGATAGAAATGGAGTCACCCGAGTGTACGCCGGCACGTTCGATATGTTCCATAATACCGGGAATGAGGAAGTCCTCGCCGTCGCAGATAGCATCAACCTCGACCTCAGTACCCATCATGTACTTGTCGATGAGAACGGGATTTTCGATCATATGGCTCGTGATGATGCCCATATACTCGACAACATCTGCCTTGGAGTGTGCGATTATCATATTCTGACCGCCAAGAACGTAGGACGGACGGAGAAGTACAGGATATCCGAGGTCCTCAGCAGCTGCAACTGCCTCTTCGGTGGTCATAACTGTATGACCGGCAGGACGCGGTATACCGCACTTTTCAAGTATCTCATCAAAACGCTCTCTGTCCTCGGCAGCGTCGATCATATCAGCGGAGGTTCCGAGGATATTCACGCCCATATCCGAGAGGTGACGTGTGAGCTTGATAGCGGTCTGTCCGCCGAACTGCACTACAACGCCGTAGGGCTGCTCGGTCTCGATTATGGACTCAACGTCCTCCTTGGTGAGCGGATCGAAGTAAAGACGGTCGCCTGTATCGAAGTCGGTGGAAACTGTCTCGGGGTTGTTGTTGCAGATAACTGCCTCGTAGCCGAGCTGCTTGAGAGTCCATACGCAGTGAACTGAGCAGTAATCGAACTCGATACCCTGTCCGATGCGGATAGGTCCTGAACCGAATACGATGACCTTTTTCTTGCCGGTGTTGGTCCTGTCGATGAACTGCTTTGCCTCGTTCTCCTCATCGAAGGTGGAGTAGAAGTATGGAGTTTCAGCCTTGAATTCGCCTGCGCAGGTATCGACCATCTTGAAAACAGCTCTTCTGCGCTTAGGACACTTCTGTCCGGAAATACGCTCGATAGTGCTGTCGAGGTAGCCGTACTGCTTTGCTATGTCGTACTTTTCCTCTGTGAGCTCAGTGCCGTCAGCGAGCCATTTCTCGAGCTCGACGAGGTTGAGCAGCTTATAGAGGAACCAGTTGTCGATCATAGTTATCTCGTGTATCTCCTCGGGAGTGATACCGCGCTTGAGAGCCTCAAACACACAGAACGAGCGCTCGTCGTCGATGACGTGGAGCTTCTCGCGTATCTCCTCAGTAGTGAGCTTCTCGAGCTTCTTGAGGTTCATTGTATCCATACCGAGCTCGATTGAACGGACTGCCTTCATCATAGCCTGCTCGAAGCTGGTTCCGATAGCCATTACCTCACCGGTAGCCTTCATCTGAGTGCCGAGGGTACGCTTTGCGTATACGAATTTATCGAAAGCCCATTTCGGGAACTTTATTACAACATAGTCGAGAGCCGGTTCAAAGCAGGCGTAGGTCTTGCCTGTTACCTGATTGACGATCTCGTCGAGTGTGTAGCCGATAGCGATCTTTGCAGCGGTCTTGGCGATCGGATAGCCGGTAGCCTTTGAAGCAAGTGCAGAAGAACGTGATACACGGGGATTTACCTCGATAACGGCATACTTGAAGCTGGTCGGGTGGAGTGCGAACTGGCAGTTGCAGCCGCCCTCTACCTTGAGCTCCTTGATTATGTTTATAGCAGCTGTACGAAGCATCTGGTACTCTCTGTCGCTGAGGGTAACAGCAGGTGCGATAACGATACTGTCGCCGGTGTGAACTCCGACCGGATCGAAGTTTTCCATAGAGCAGACCGTGATAACGTTGCCCTTTGCGTCACGGATGACCTCGAACTCTATTTCCTTCCAGCCGCTTATGCACTTCTCAACGAGTATCTGAGTGATAGGAGAAAGTCTTAGACCGTTCGTAGCGATGTCGCGGAGCTCAGCCTCGTTCTGTGCGATACCGCCGCCGGTTCCGCCGAGAGTGAACGCCGGACGAACGATAACAGGATAATGAATGACCTTTGCGAAGTCAACAGCGTCCTCGACTGTCTCAACGACCTTTGACGGGATACAGGGCTCGCCTATCTTCTCCATAGTGTCCTTGAAAGCCTGTCTGTCCTCAGCCTTGTGGATAGTTTCGGGATCAGCGCCGAGCAGCTTTACGTTATGCGAGTCGAGGAAGCCCTCCTCAGCGAGCTGCATAGAGAGCGTAAGTCCGGTCTGACCGCCGAGAGTCGAAAGCAGACTGTCGGGCTTTTCGATCTCGATGATGCGCTTTATAACGTCGAGCGTGAGGGGTTCGATGTAGACCTTGTCCGCCATAGCCTTATCTGTCATAATGGTAGCAGGGTTGGAGTTTACGAGAACTACCTCGAGTCCCTCCTGCTTCAGAGCACGGCAGGCCTGTGTGCCTGCATAGTCAAATTCGGCAGCCTGTCCGATAACGATAGGACCAGAACCGATCACGAGTACTTTCTTAATATCCTTTCTCAGCGGCATATCAGTCACGCTCCTTTTCCATAGTCTTTACAAATTCATCGAAAAGATATGAGGTGTCCAGCGGACCGCCGTGAGCTTCAGGGTGGAACTGTACCGTCCTTGCATTGATCGAGGTATAGTGTATGCCCTCACAGGTCTTGTCGTTGGCGTTGATGTGGGAAACGTGTCCGACAGCAGGATCAATGCTGTCGCCTACTACCGCATAGCCGTGGTTCTGGCTGGTAACGTAGGTGAGACCGCTCTCGAGGTCGATAACAGGCTGGTTTGCACCTCTGTGACCGTACTTGAGCTTTTCCGTTCTTCCGCCGTTGGCAAGAGCCATAAGCTGGTGACCGAGACAGATACCGAATATCGGTATTCCGAGCTTCTCGATCTCCTTGATGTTTTCGATTATATCAACGTTTTCCGCAGGATCTCCGGGGCCGTTCGAGAACATAATGCCGTCCGGAGCGAGCTCCTTAACGTTCTCGGCAGTGGTATCAGCCGGAACTACAACGACCTCACAGCCGCGCTTGATGAGTTCCTGACGTATATTGCGCTTGTAGCCGAAGTCAAACAGCACTACGCGGTACTTCTTTTCCTCGGGCTCATATGTGAGAGTCTCGGAGTTGGTAACGGACTTTACTGCGTCCTTAACTGAAAATGCTCTTATCTTCTCAAGGAACTCTTCCTTTTTATCGTAGACGTTCTCGGTAGTGATAACGCCGTTCATAACGCCTGCCTCACGGATAGTTCTTGTAAGACGGCGTGTGTCGATATTATGTATGCCGACTATGTTATGCTGTAAGAGGAAATCGTTTATGTTGCCTTCACAGCGGAAATTTGACGGTGCATTGCACCACTCGCGGACGATGTAGCCGGTGACATATGAAGCTGCCGACTCGTTGTCCTGAGAATTCACGCCGTAGTTGCCGATGAGCGGGAAGGTCTGTGTGACTATCTGACCGTAGTAGCTCGGATCGGTAAGAGTTTCCTGATAGCCTGTGAGACCGGTCGTGAAGACAACCTCGCCTATCACCGTGCCCTTTGCACCGAAGCTCCTGCCCTCAAATACCTGTCCGTCGGCAAGCATAAGGTACGCTTTTTCGCCCTGATTGAACAATGACATTAGTATCATTCCTTTCGCAGTATTCGTTGATATATCCCGTTCCTTCACGCCATTGTGAAAGACAGATGACAATTCAGTAGCTGAATTTTAAACTTGATTAAGGAACGCCCTCCCTTGCAGGGCGTTCCCTCTTGTAAAACAGTCCACCGGACTGTTTCACAATTCACCCGTTGCGGAGCGCTTTGTGGATCGCGGGGCTCTGCCCCACACCCTGCAAGGACTTTCATTCCTTGACCTGACCAAAGGGATAACATCCCTTTGGAATCCCATTTTTATTTTCTCACTTGAGATTTATGTACTGACAGATGTCGTCTCTCATTCTGATGACTTCTCTTCTTGCGGCCTTTGCGAAGTCCCTCTCGTCGCAGCCTTCCTTCTTGTATGCGCACATTACTGCACGGGAGGAATTGACGATAGCGCCGAGACCGTTCTGATCGAAGCCGCCCTTGAGACCTTCTGCTCCGCCGCCCTGTGCGCCGTAGCCGGGAACAAGGAACATCGTGTGAGGAAGTCTCTTTCTGAGCTCTGTGAGCATTTCGGGGTAAGTTGCTCCGACAACTGCTCCGACTGCGGAGTAGCCAAACTTTCCTCTTGTATCCTCGCCCCACTTCTCACACATATCGCCCATTGCTTCATAGATAGTGCGACCGTCTGCGAGCTTCATATCCTGAAGCTCACCGGAGGAGGGATTGGAGGTCTTGACGAGCACAAAGATTCCTTTGTCACGCTCGCGGCAGACCTTGAGAAGCGGCTCGATGCCGTCCGTACCGAGGTAGCCGTTTACTGTGAGAGCATCAGCGCCGAAAGCCTCGACCTCATTCTCGCCTATCATAGTTACACCGAGGTGAGCGTTTGTGTAAGCCTCCATAGTAGCGCCGATGTCGTTACGCTTACCGTCCGTCATAACGAACATACCGTTGAGCTTTGCATAGCGGATAGTACGCTCGAGAGCCTTGATTCCGTAGTGACCGTACATCTCATAGTATGCAGCCTGCGGCTTGATAGCCGGAACTACATCGTGTATCTCATCGATGATAGCCTGATTGAATGCGTAGATAGCCTTTGCAGCAGCCTTCATAGTCCAGCCGTCATCGTCAAGGTAGCGGCGCTGGATATACTCCGGAACATACTCGAGCTTAGGATCGAGACCTACCACCGTAGGGTTTTTGAGTTCGATAATTCTTTCGATGAGTCTGTCAAATGACATAATGATCCTCCTTGTATTTATTTCAGTTTCTTGCGTCAAATCTTATCTCTCCGCCGGAAATAGTCACCAGTGGCTTTCCTGTGAGTTCGATGCCCTTGAAAACGGTATTGTGTGACTTTGAATGGAGCTTATCAGGCTCGACAGTCCACTTCCTGTCCGTATCCACAAGAACGAGATCGGCAGGCTTTCCCGGTTCTATCGCCGGAGCTTCAAGTCCGAGCAGCTTTCTCGGGTTCACGCACATCAGCTCGACAATCCTGTTAAGACTTATCTCGCCTGTGTGATAGAGAGCCGTAAGAGTAGCAGCAAGAGAAGTTTCAAGTCCGACAACGCCGTTCGGTGCCTTCTCGAAATCAGCCTTTTCCTCAGCAGCGTGAGGAGCGTGGTCTGTAACAATGCAGTCGATCGTACCGTCCTTGACGGCTTCGATGATAGCTCTTACATCAGCCGGAGTCCTGAGCGGCGGGTTCATACGGTAATCAGCATCGCGCTTCTCAAGCAGCTCGTCCGTGAGCATAAAGTAATGCGGAGCGGTCTCGCAGGTGACCTTGACACCGCGCGACTTCGCAAATCTTATCATAGCCGCACTGCCCTCCGTGCTGACGTGGCAGATGTGGATCCTCGCTCCGACTGAGGAAGCAAGTATCATCTCACGAGCTGTTATGTAGTCCTCGGAGGCTCTGTCCATTCCCTTGACACCGAGCTTTTCCGAGGTCTTGCCCTTGTTCATAATACCGCCGTTTATAATGCTGAGATCCTCACAGTGTGAAGCAACGAGCAGACCATTCTCCTTTGACATTTCAAGAGCCTGTCTCATCATCTCGGCGTTCTCGACAGGTCTGCCGTCGTCCGAGATGCAGATGCAGCCGGCAGCCTTCATCGCTTCGTAGTCGCACAGACCGTTTCCGGACATACCTCCGGTGATACAGCCGACCGGGTAAACATCGACTCCGGTGTCCTGAGCCTTTTCTCTGACATATTTTATGATCTCGGGGTTATCGCAGGGTGGCTTGGTGTTCGGCATAGCGAGCACACCTGTAACGCCGCCGGCAAGAGCTGCCGAGCAACCTGTCAGTACGTCCTCCTTGTGAGTCTGACCGGGATCGCGGAAATGAACGTGCATATCGAACAGAGACGGCATAAGCACAAGACCTGTGCCGTCGATGACCTGATCCGCTGCTGCGCCCAGCTCACTGCCGACAGCTGAAATAGTGCCGTTCTCGATGAGAACGTCTGCGGTGATGTCTTTTTCTGCGTCAACTGCGCGGACGTTTCTGATAAGGATAGATGACATATTTTCTCCTTTTGTGTCGGGGGTGTTTATCCGAAAATAGCGACTCCGTCGCTGCCGTCGATCTCCGTTACGGAGACCTTTACCACCTCGCTGTGGGAGGTGGGGAGGTTCTTGCCCACATAGTCCGGACGTATCGGGAGCTCCCTGTGACCTCTGTCAACGAGCACAGCAAGCTGTACGGAACGAGGTCTGCCGCGCTTGATGATAGCTTCGAGAGCGGCGCGCGAGCTTCTGCCGGTGAAGATAACGTCGTCAACGATGACAACGTTCCTGTCCCGCACGTCAAACGGGATATCTGTCCTGTCCTCAGAACCGTTTCCGCCGGCATCATCGCGGTAAGGCGTGATATCGAGCTGACCGAAAGGAACATCGACCTTTTCCAGTTCGGAGAGCTTGTCAGCGATACGTTTGCCGATAGTGACTCCCCTTGAAAGGATACCGACGATACAGAGCTCCTCGGCGCCTTTGTTATGTTCGATGATCTCATAGGAAATTCTGGCAATGGCGCGCTGCATTGCTTTTTCATCCATTATCATACGCTTTTTTTCCAGAATATCCACTCCTTTCAGCAAAAATACCCGCCTGCGGTCGCAGACGGGTACACTTATAGTTATAGCTATGGTATAGTTATATTATAGGTAACTTCGCCTTGCCGACCTCACAGGATCGAATTAAAGGGCAGCTTCATAAAACTACATCTATTATATCATATAAGACCGGCTTTGTCCAGTCTTTTCAGAAAATATTTTTTGCTCCCAAACGAGGAATTTTTGTCATATTTGCCCTCAGACCAATAATAAAAGTGTTTACTTTATCCGCAATTTGGTATATAATGTTAAAAAACGGAGCCCGATGAATACATCGGCTCGATAAGGTAAAAACAAAAAAATGGAGAAATGCTGATGAAAGGACTCTCACCCGAAGTATCCGGCTCGTTCCGGAACGGCTCTGCCGTCAGATATTTTGCGCCCTCGGAGATACTCCGGCTGCTCACGATAGTGTCGCAGTTTGGCGATGGCGACCGGCTTCCGGCGGAAATAGCGCGGCTCGCAGGCTGTCCGCAGGATCTCTTCACTATGCCGCCGTCCGATGCTATGAGGCTTCTTCGCCGGGACAGACGTGCAGCCGCGATGCTTATGCTCATTTCCGAGCTCTGCTTCAACGACAGCTGCGACTATTTCCGCAAACAGGCTTCGGTCACATCTTACCGTGAAGCTGTGAGACTATTCTCGATGATATTCCTCCAGCGCCCGGCAGAGCGCTTTGCCGCTGCTCTTCTCGACAAGGACTCACGACTGACCGGCAGTCTCTTCCTCTCGCAGGAGGGCAACAGCAATTCCGTGTCGTTTCCGCTCAGCGAGGTCGTGAGAGCCGCCCTGCGTTCAGATGCCGCAAGCGTCATCATCTCGCACAATCATCCGCACGGCTTCCCTGAACCGTCGCCGGAGGACGTTTTCACCACAAAACGCCTTAGCAGCGCGCTCTCCTGCTTTGACGCAAAACTCATCGACCACATAATCATCGGAGGGACTTCCGTATATTCTATGCGCAGCTCAGAAAAATACCGCGGACTTTTTGCAGAAAATGTGTCTTATGACGACCAATTAACTAATAGTTGAAATGTTCACATTTATTTGATATTATTAACTTATCGGAGGAAAATAATGGATAAAAACGAAGACATCATCAGACTCCTTCCAAAGAGGAAAAAAGGGCTGCTCAGAATAGTATTCAGCCGATTTTTCGTTATGAGTCTGCTGATACTGCTCCAGATAATACTGACGCTCTCGTTCACGACGTGGCTGTATACACAGTTCAGCCTGATCTATGCGATAGACCGCGCCTTTGCATTTTTAGTCATATTCTATCTGTTCAAGTGCGAAATGGACTCCACAGCAAAGCTGACGTGGCTGCTGATACTCGCAGTCGCGCCCATTACCGGAGCTATCCTGTTGCTATACACAAAGCACGAATTCGGTCACAACCGTATCCGGAAACGCGCCCTTGAGCTCACCAACGAAACAAAGGATATGCTCCCCTTGCAGACCGAGGCAATGTTCGATCCGGAGGTACAGCGCTCCGGCACCGACGACCTCTGCAAATACCTCAGCCGGACAGGCTGCTTTCCTGTTTTTGCCAACACCGACGCAACGTATTTCCCTGACGGCGAAAAGAAATTCGAGGCAATGCTCGAAGAACTCCAAAAAGCCGAAAAATTCATCTATATGGAGTATTTCATCATAGATGAGGGCTATATGTGGGGACGGGTGCTCTCGATACTCGCGGAAAAGGTCAGGCAGGGCGTTGAAGTGAGGGTGATGTACGACGGTATGTGCGAGATAACCACACTCTCCCACGACTACCCGAAGCGTATGGCGGAGCTCGGCATAAAGTGCAAGGCTTTCGCGCCGATACGACCGGTCTTCTCGACCTACTACAACTACCGTGACCACCGGAAAATACTCGTTATCGACGGCAATGTCGCCTTTAACGGCGGCGTGAACCTCGCTGACGAATACATCAACCGCAAGGAACGCTTCGGTCACTGGAAGGACGCTGCCGTTATGCTGAAAGGCGACGCCGTCCGCAGCTTCACGCTGATGTTCCTCCATATGTGGAACATAACCGAAACAGAGCCCTGCTGGGACAACCTCATTGAGCCCAAAAGTCCGGAAAAGTCCAGCGGCTTTGTTCTACCCTACGCCGACTGTCCACTTGATGACGACAAGGTCGGCGAGAGCATATATATGGACATTCTCAGCCGCGCGACCACCTACGTTCACATAATGACTCCGTACCTCATTCTTGACGGCGAGCTCGAATCGGCTCTCACCTTTGCTGCAAAGCGCGGTATAGACGTCAGGATAATCCTCCCCGGAGTCCCCGACAAAAAGGGTGCTTACGCCCTCGCAAGGACACACTTCCGCTCCCTTATGAAAGCCGGCGTGAAGATATACGAATACACCCCCGGCTTCGTTCATTCAAAGGTATTCGTCTCAGATGACGAGAAGGCTGTCGTAGGCACCATAAACCTCGATTACCGCAGCCTCTACCACCACTTCGAGTGCGCGACATATATGTTCCGCACGGACTGCATTAAAGATATTGAGAAAGATTTCAACGAGACACTGACTCTTTGCAGAATGGTTACCCCCGATACGTTACGAAACACCAAGCTGTCCGTCAGAATAACAGGCAGTCTGCTCAAGCTGATAGCCCCACTGATGTAACGGCGCCGCATCTTTACAGGAGCCATATTATGAAAAATAAGATAGGAAAAGTTCTCAGAACGGCAAGAGATCTCATACTTACCCCACACCTCGCAATATGCTTCTTCATCGCCTGGATAATCACCAACGGCTGGGCATATGTGGCGCTCGGAGTGGGCACATACTACGAGTACAAATGGCTCGTAGCCATTGCTGCGACCTACCTCGCTATCCTGTGGTCACCGCTGTGCGCCGAGGGTATCCTGACATTCCTCATAGCTATCTTCCTTATGCAGAAGCTCTTCCCGAACGACGAGAGGACTCTGAAATTCATCAAGGTGTACTACCGCCGCTACAAATCAAAGCTGAAAAAGCAGATACATAAAAAGAAGCCAAAGAAGTTCGTCATTTCGCGGAAAGCTGTCAGTGCGCAGGAGAGTACGGAAATAAGAAATTAGCTCACAGCAGGGACACACATTGTGTGTCCCTGAATTTTTTGCGGCTGAAATGACCGTAGGGAACGCTGCCATTGACATTTCGCGTTACAATTCCGGGTTGGCAAGCGGGCGGCAAAACGCCGCCCCTACATTAGTTTCATCGTACATTTTTGTTTTTTGCGGAACGCCGGGGGCGGTGCGGGTGTCCGGGGGACACCTCTGCCGGAGGCAGAAGCACCGACCGAGCCGACAGGTGAGAACGTCCCCTACATTCTGATCTCTGGCTTCTAACACCTGATTTACGGGACGTCGAGGACGCCGTCCCCTACAATTCTGATTTCTGCAACTTAGGTAAATAAAAAAAATATTGCCCCAACGGCAATTTTTTTGTGGAAACTATTGCATTCTTATTAAAAAAGTGTTATGATAATCATAGTTATTACAATGAGTTGATTATAGGCAAAATTCAACTTAAATCATCTATTCTTTAATTCCAAGGAGTGATAAAATGTTTAACAGAATGTTGGCGCGTACCGCCTGTTCTGCTTTAGCTGTCGTTTTAGGCGCGGCAGCTATCCCGAAAGCAGCTCCGGCAAGGCATTACAGCGCCGCTGCGGCTGATACAGCCGTGAAGTACGAATTCGAGGACGGCAAGGCTGAAGGCTGCTTTGTCTACCCGAACGGCGTTTCTGACGTCCCCGACGACAAGCTCGGAGGCGAGCCGGATCTCTCAAACCATTCCGGCAAGGGCTTTACCTACCTCGATCAGAAGAACTCCACACTCTCCATCGAAGTCGATGTTCCGGAGTCCGGGCTCTATGAGCTCGCCATCGCTTACTGCGAACCGTCCGATCCGAGGAAAAAGGTACAATACCTCAACATCAACGGCGTCAATCAGGGCGAGGTGACATTCCCCTACTGCAAGACCTTCGAGGAGACCTCCGCCGGTATCGTTACCCTGAAAAAGGGCAAGAATACCATCGAGCTCAAGGCTTACTGGGGCTATACCTTCTTCGATTACCTGACCATAACGCCGGCTGACAAGAAATACTCGAACCTCTCCCCGACGGCTTCGCTTTCAAACCCGAAAGCCTCCGAGACCACAAGGAGAGTTTACAAGTACCTCCGCGATCAGTACGGCAAGCATATACTCGCCGGTCAGCAGGAATACTGCGGCGACCACAACTACAACCTCTGGAGCGATCCTGATACATTCATCAAGGACAACGAAGCAGAGTTTGAATATATCCTCGAAAAGACTGGCAAACAGCCTGCGATCAGAGGTATAGACTTCCTCGCTTACAATACATCATCTGACTGGCGCGACCACGCTCCGGAAAGAGCTATCGAGTGGTTCAACAAGTACCACGGTATCCCGACCGTAACGTGGCACTGGAACGTTCCCTCGGACGAGGAGTGCAGCAAGGACGGCATAGCTTTCTACGTTGAGTCCACCGGCAATACTCCCTTCACCACCTTCAGCGTGACCAATGCGGTCACTGAGGGCACATGGGAACACGAAAAGGTACTCGCCGACATCGAGCTCATCGCCGGCGAATTTCAGAAGCTCAAGGACGCTGACGTCCCCGTTCTGTTCAGACCGCTCCACGAAGCTGAGGGAGCATGGTTCTGGTGGGGCGCAGAAGGCCCCGAGCCCTGCAAGAAGCTCTACCGTCTCCTCTACGACAAGCTCACAAACGAGTACGGACTCGACAACTTAATCTGGATATGGACCGGCTCGACTTCTCCGGAAGCCTCTGAGTGGTATCCCGGCGACGATGTTGTCGATATGGTCGGCTGCGACAAGTACAATGCCGCTGACGGCAAACCCAATCTCAGCTCTATCGCCTCGACCTTTTACAGCCTCGTAAAGAGCACCGAGGGCGAGAAAATGGTCGCTATGACCGAAAACGATTCTATCCCCTCGCTGGATAACCTGATAAACGACAAGGCTGCGTGGCTCTACTTCTGCCCGTGGTATCAGAACTACCTCACCAGTGAGGACATAAACCCCGTTGAGTCTCTCAGCGAGATCTACAACAGCGATTACTGCATAACTCTTGATGAGCTTCCCGATCTCAGGAGTTATCCGCTCGACTCCGAACCGCAGACCGACACCTCTGCCCCCTCTTCCGAAACAACAACTGCTTCCGAAGAAGAGAGCACAACAGGTCTCAAGCCGAACCTCTTAGGCGACGCAAACTGCGATGAAAAAGTCAATATAGCGGACGCAGTTTTCATAATGCAGGCCGTCACCAACCCTGACAAATACGGCGAGGGCAGACCGAACGGTATTACTCCTCAGGGTGTCGCCAACGGCGATGTTGACAAGACCAAAAAAGGTCTGGACAGCAATGACGCCCTCAAAATCCAAAAGTTCAAACTTGGTCTCATACCAAGCCTATCTTAACAGGAGGAAAATCAAATGCACTTATCCAAAAGAATAATCTCTGCTATGACCTGCGGAGCTGCTCTCTCATCACTGCTGACCGGTTCTCTCGGAACTGCTGTCGCTGCCGGTGAGACTGCCGCTGAAGTAAGCACAGCTGCGGTCACTGCAACAGCGCCGAAGAACTTCGACTACGCGAAAGCGCTCCAGTATTCTATCTACTTCTATGATGCAAATATGTGCGGTACAGAGGTAGGAGAACACACCCGCTTCTCGTGGCGTGACGACTGCCACACCTACGACGCACACGTTCCTATGGTGCCGTGGGACGGCAACACTGAGGAGGGCGGCGGTACAAACCTCTCTCAGGCATTTATGGACAAATACAAGGACGTCCTCGATCCTGACGGTGACGGTACTATCGACGTTTCCGGCGGTATGCACGATGCCGGCGACCACGTTGAATTCGGTATGCCCGAGAACTACGCTGCTGCAACTCTCGGCTGGGGCTACTACGAGTTCCGCGACTCATACAAGAAACTCGGTCAGGACGACCACATCGAGACAGTTCTCCGTCACTTCAACGACTACCTTATGAAATGTACTTTCCGCGACAAGGACGGTACCGTTATCGCTCACTGCTATCAGGTCGGCGAAGGTCATATCGACCACAGAGTATGGGAAGCTCCCGAGGTAGACACTATGGTACGCCCGGCTTACTTCCTCACAGCTGAAAAGCCTCAGACAGACTATGTTGTATCTGCCTGCGCTTCACTCGCTATAAACTACCTCAACTTCAAGGATACTGATCCGGATTATGCTGAGAAGTCCCTCGACTACGCTCTGGCACTCTGGAAATTCGCAAACGATAACCCGAAGGAGCTCTCCGACAACGGCGACGGTCCTTCCGAGTTCTACTCCTCAGGCAAGTGGGAGGACGACTACTGCTGGGCTGCTGCCTGGCTCTACCTCTGTACAGGAGATGCTTCCGTATTCGACGAGGCTTACAAGATCTTCGACTACTACGCTGCTTCCGGCTGGGTATACTGCTGGAACGATGTATGGAGCGGTGCTTCACTCCTCTGGGCTGTAATCAACGAACAGCACCCCGAGCTCGATATGGTGAATAAAATAAGAAAAGCTCAGGGCAAGAACGAGTATGTTTTCAAGGACTTCTGGGACGATGACTGCATCGGCAAGTGCCTCACCACATATAAGAAAAAGGTAACAGCACAGGGCATGGTCTTCATCGACGTATGGGGCAGCTGCCGTTACGCTTCCGCATTCGCACTCATCTGCCTCGTATACGATAAGTACCACAACGACGGCAAGCCGAGCGAATGGAGCGAATTTGCTAAGAAGCAGATAGACTACATTCTCGGTGACAATGACATCACCTACAAGGAAAACGAAAAGCAGACCGTTCTCGCCGGAAGAAACGGTACACACGGTCCGAGATGCTTCCTCTGCGGATATGACGAGACATATTCAGTTATGAACCCCCACCACCGTGCAGCATCAGGTCTCACAATGGCTGAGGATCCCCGTCAGCAGAAGCACATTCTCTGGGGCGCACTCGCAGGCGGTCCTGACGCTAAGGACGCTCACAGCGACAGTACGAACGACTGGCGTGAGAACGAGGTAACTATCGACTACAACGCTGCTTTCGTAGGTGCTTGTGCAGGTATGTATGAAGTATACGGCACAGACGATATGAAGGTCACTGAAAACTTCCCGCCTGAGGACAGCAACGGCGGTGACGAGACCGAAGGCTCAGGATACTGGGTAGAGGCTCTCGGTCTTGACAACCGCAACGACGACAACACAGGTGCAATTGAGGTAACGCTCAAGGTTTACTCAGGTTTTGCAAAGCCCTCCAAGGACATCACAGTTAGATACTACATCGACGCATCAGAGGTAAAGGATCCGAGCATAATCGAAACCAAGATGCTGTACGATCAGGCGTCAGTCGAGATAAAGGGCGCTTCATCAGAGATAAGCGAGCTCAAGAAATGGGACAAAATGGACAACGTTTACTACGTTGAGATGAAGTGGAACGACTGCTCATTCGCAAACTCAGGCAAGAAGTACCAGTTCTCGGTCGGCTTCTACGGCAAGGGATATACCGAGAATAACAAGTATTATGTATACAAATGGGATCCCACAAATGACTGGAGCTACCAGACTCTGAAGCTCGGCGTAAAGGAAGATTTCTTCGCTGTTGAGGATCCGCCGGAGCAGCGCTGCGACAACATCTGTGTATATGACAACGGCGTTCTCGTAGGCGGTATCGAGCCCGACGGCACTAAGCCCGAAGAGCCTACCAAGGAGGACTCATCTTCAACAACGACCACAACTACTACAACCACCACTACTACAACTTCTCCGACTTCTGCAAAGGTCACACTTTACGGCGACGCTAACTGCGACAAGACTGTAAACATCGCTGATGCAGTTCTCGTTATGCAGGTTTCCACAAACCCTGACAAGTACGCTCAGGGCAAGTCCAAGCTCAGCATTACTGCTACCGGTGAAGCAAACGCTGATGTTGACGGCAAGAAGGGACTCTCAAACGCTGACGCCCTCCTTATCCAGCAGCACAAGCTCGGTCTTATCAAGAAATTCCCGGTAGAGGAATAAGCATACCACATCACAGGCAGGTACGTTCGTACCTGCCTGTTTTTTTCGCCGGTATCCGGTATATACCAAGTGTCTTTTCACAAAATTTTCATTTATCTCACATTTTACCGGTTGTAATTGCGGCTGATATATGTTATAATTTTCACAGATAAACTTTCAGGAGATGATACATCACAATGAATGAACAGAGAAATAACAATAACAAGAAGAATTATCTCATTTTTGCGATAATCAGCCTTGTGCTCCTACTTGTATTCAACGCTTTCATCGTTCCTGCTGTGAAAAAGGCTCAGATAAAGGAGACTAATTACAGCTTTTTCCTCAAGCAGCTCGATGCCGGTACTATCACTCAGGCTGAGATCAAGGACGACAGCATCGTTTTCGAGGTCAAGGACGAGGACGGCGACAAAAAGCTCTACTCGACCGTTAAGATCGAAGATCCCGACCTCGTTTCGCGTCTGTACAAAAACGGCAAGGTCGATTTCACCGGCAAGATCGAACACGAAAACCCGATAGTAACGTTCATATTCTCGTGGGTGCTCCCGATAGTGCTGATGATAGTTCTGTGGAACGTCCTGATGCGCGGTATGAGCAAGCGTATGGGCAACTCTATGGCGTTCGGCAAGAGCAACGCGAAGATATACGTCAAAGCCCAGACCGGTAAGACGTTCAGCGACGTTGCCGGTCAGGACGAGGCAAAGGAAGCTCTCGTCGAGATAGTTGACTTCCTGCACAATCCTCAGAAATACGCCGAGATCGGTGCAAGTCTGCCGAAGGGAGCTCTGCTCGTCGGACCTCCCGGTACAGGTAAGACGCTCCTCGCGCAGGCTGTTGCAGGCGAGGCTGATGTACCGTTCTTCTCAATCTCAGGCTCGGAATTTGTGGAAATGTTCGTTGGTATGGGTGCGGCAAAGGTCCGCGACCTCTTCAAGCAGGCAAATGACAAAGCGCCGTGTATCGTGTTCATCGACGAGATAGATACAATCGGCAAGAAGCGTGACGGTCAGCTCGGAGGGAACGATGAGCGCGAGCAGACTCTCAACCAGCTGCTCACCGAAATGGACGGCTTCGACGGCAAACGCGGCGTAGTCATACTCGCTGCAACCAACCGTCCTGACTCTCTTGATCCCGCCCTCCTGAGACCGGGAAGATTTGACAGACGTATCCCGGCTGAGCTCCCCGACCTCGCAGGCAGAGAGGCTATCCTCAAAGTCCACGCACAGAAGATCAAGACAGAGCCCGAGATAGATTACAACGCTATCGCAAGGGCTACCGCCGGAGCTTCCGGTGCAGAGCTCGCAAACATCATCAACGAGGGAGCTCTCCGCGCAGTACGCAGCGGCAGACAGACCGTCTGTCAGTCCGACCTCGAAGAGAGTGTAGAAGTAGTCATCGCCGGATACCAGCGTAAGAACGCCGTTATTTCCCAGCAGGAAAAGGAAATCATCGCCTACCACGAGATAGGTCACGCACTTGTTGCAGCCAAGCAGAAGGACTCCGCTCCGGTACATAAGATAACCATTATCCCCCGTACCTCCGGTGCTCTCGGCTATACGATGCAGGTCGATGAGGGCGAAAAGTTCCTTCTCACGAAAGAGGAAGCCCTCGCGCGCATCACCACTCTTACCGGCGGACGTTCCGCAGAGGAGGTAATCTTCAACTCCTGCACGACCGGAGCTTCCAACGACATCGAAAAGGCAACACAGCTTGCCCGTGCTATGGTAACACGCTACGGTATGAGCTCCGGCTTTGATATGATCGCCCTCGAGACCGTCAATAACCAATACCTCGGCGGCGATACCTCTCTCGCCTGCTCACCTGAAACTGCCGCCCGCATTGACGAGGAGGTCAACAGCATAGTGCGTTCCGCTCACGAAAAGGCGAAGCGTATACTTATGGAAAACATCGAAAAGCTCCGTGAGCTTTCAAGCTACCTTCTTGAAAAGGAAACTATCACCGGAGAGGAGTTTATGGCTATCCTTAACAGGAAGCCTGCTCCGGAACAGGTCTGAAATTACCGATATACCCAAACAGCCGCAGGAATGACCTGCGGCTGTTCTTATACATCGACTAAATCCACAAAATTTTTCAAATATTTTCAAAATAACTCTTGACAAGCTATAATATTTGTTGTATAATATAACACATAAGGTTATATTATTAGCCTTAAATATTATGTAAAGGACGATCTATCAAATGAACAACATCATCAAAAAAATCGCAGCATTCACTATGGCATTCACTCTCCTTGGAAGCGGAGCAGCTATCGCCGAAAATATCTCACCAAAGTCTGTCAACAATCTCACAGCAAGCGCAGCATCTTGTCAGCACCACGGCTATTGTTACAGAACTACCAGTAACTGGTATACTTACGCAGTAGGAATCAAAGCAGGCAAGGTTACTTGTTATCAGAGCCGCCGCGTTAATGTTAAATGCGGAACCTGCGATAAAGTAACATATTCATATACTGAATACAGAACAGTTACTGTATAATCTAATGCTCAGACGCAGCCGCTCCTTCGCTTTGAAGGAGCGGCTTTTTTATTCTGCTTCACTATTATCTGTGATACAACTTGAATTATCTGCGGATATACAGTATAGTCTGATAAATACAAGAGCGCTTCCAATGCCCACAACCGGAAAGAGCCTGACTTACAAAAAAGGAGAGCCATGTGACTCTCCTTATTTTTTATTCAGATGTCAGTATTAGAAATCTGTGATCTTGCCTAAGACATAATTCTGAAGAAGAGTTACATCTGCTGAATTTACCTTACCGTCAAAGTTAAGGTCAGCCTGAGCTCTCTCAGCGGGTGTAAGTGACTTTGTGCCCATTACAGCCTGCTTTAAAATTACGAGATCGAAAGAATCGAGTTTTCCGTCATGACAAAGATCGCCTATGATCTCGTTATTATCATAAACATGTACTCTGTTGAAAGCAGTCTTTACCTTTACAACATACTCAGACTGTGCCTTGTTCTGAACGACCTTCTGAGTTGCTCTGACTACTGCTTTTCTACAGTCATCAAATGTTGCCTTGTTTCCGCCCTTAGGAAGATAATCAAGTGAAGTGAACCAGATCTTTACAGCTGTATTTGCTTCAATTCCGAGCTTATCCATCCAGTAAGCAGCATGAGATATAACCTTTGAACCTTCATGATTTGAAGCATAGTTAGCTGATTTACTGTGATTTTTTCTGATAGTAAGATCTCTGATACAAGTGGTCTTCTTATTAGTAGTATTCTTGCCAGTATTCTTCTTGTAAATATCAGTACCGATCTGCCACTCACGGGTGTTATCACAGTATTCACCAAAAATGTCAGCGTACGCTTCATTTAATGCACCGGTCTGACCGTTGCTTCCGCCCCACTGAACCTTTGAACCAGTAACACTATGACCGAACTCATGTCCGATAACATCAATGTCACTTGCAAATGACTGCTCAGTTGTACCGTTTCCTTCACCGAACCAAAGAGCGTTGCCAGCAGACCAAGCATTAGACTCTCTGCCGTTGGTTGTTGACTTTACGTTAGGAACAAGATAGAACTTTGAATTTTTGCCGTCAAAGCCTTTATGTCCGAAATTAGAATTAAAGAAGTCATATACTCTTTTTACGTTATAAAGAACTGCTACTCCAAGCTGCTCTACTTCGCTTGAATTGAACTGATTATTATATGACTTTAAGATATGTGATTCGTAGGGAGCCCATGAAGACTTTGCACGGCTATACGAAGGATCTACGCAAACATAAAGATTTCTGCCAATATCGCGCAGATAGTAAAGACTTCCTTCCTTGGAAACATCAACATCAAAGCTGTAAACATTATCCGGCAGGATCTTGTCACTATAATTTAAAAGAAGGCTGTTAGAATAAATTCTATTGTTATAAACAGGGGAAAGAGCTTCGTCTACAACAATATCCTTAAGTATCTCAGATGTAACTGCATCAACATAAACCTCTGTTACACCGATTGCGTCTGTCTTGATCCTCCAAGCAAGCTTGAAATCATTATCGTTTTCAGAATAAATAACAAGATCATATCCGATAATGCTGATGTTGTTGAACTTTTCATTTACAACATTATTTGCCTGCTGAACAGAGATAGCAGGTGTAGTATTAATTGAGAAATCAGATACATAAGAACTGTTAAGGAACTCAGCCTCACCTGTCTCCTTGTCAACTACTACTGTGATGTATGAGTTTACCATCTCGAGTCCCTGATAGAACTGCTTGAATGTGTAAACCTTGTTATAATCGCTCTCAGAAACGTCATCGAGACGGATCTCACGATTTACGTTGTCGATGCCGAGGAGCTCTGATGTCTTAGCGATGATATCCTTAGCGTCATTGCTGTTGTCAACAGTCTCGTTTGAAAGTAGACCGTCGATCTGAGTAACATTGTTATTGTCGTCAACTGCTACTGCAAGACCTTCATCATTGATGTCGATGAGATTGGAAAGAGTGTCCTTAGCTGCACCGCTGTTGAGCTCAAGACCGATAGTCTGTGCGTAGTTTTCTGCTTCACTGGGTGTGTCAACTGCTCCGGCAGGCATTGCAACAAAGCACTGCTGTGCTGCGATGAGAAGTGAAGAAGTAAGTGAAAGCATTTTTTTAGTATAAGATTTCATTTTAATTCCTCCAGATAA
>CACXEJ010000135.1 GCA_902766595.1 Ruminococcus flavefaciens
CGAGTGCATCTACAAGCTCCAGAAGAAGATCGTCCGCAACTGGCTCTACGAGGGCAAGCGTGTTGACGGCAGAGGCATCGACGAGATCCGTCCTCTTGCTGCTGAGGTAGGCGTTCTCCCCAGAGTTCACGGTTCCGGTCTCTTTACAAGAGGTCAGACACAGGTTCTCACTATCGCTACACTCGGTCCTGTAAGCGATGCTCAGAAGCTCGATGGTCTCGATGAAGAAGAGTCCAAGAGATATATGCACCAGTACAACTTCCCGAGCTACTCCGTTGGCGAAACTAAGCCCAGCAGAGGTCCCGGACGCCGCGAGATCGGTCACGGTGCTCTCGCTGAGAGAGCTCTTGCTCCTGTTATCCCGCCCGTTGAGGAATTCCCCTACGCTCTCAGACTCGTTTCTGAGGTTCTCTCCTCAAACGGTTCTACTTCACAGGGTTCTATCTGTGGTTCAACACTCGCTCTTATGGACGCAGGTGTTCCGATCAAGGCTCCTGTTGCCGGTATCTCCTGCGGTCTTATCACTAAGCCCGACAGCGACGAGTTTATGACTATGGTCGATATTCAGGGTCTTGAGGACTTCTTCGGCGATATGGACTTCAAGGTTGGCGGTACTCACAAGGGTATCACTGCTATCCAGGTTGACATCAAGGTTGACGGTCTTACTCCTGCTATCATCAAGGAAGCATTCGAGAAGACCCGCAAGGCTCGTATCTACATTCTCGATGAGATAATGCTCAAGGCAATTCCTAAGCCGAGAGATACTGTAAACGAGTACGCTCCCAAGATGCTCCAGACAAAGGTTCCTGTTGAGAAGATCCGCGAGGTCATCGGTCAGGGCGGTAAGGTCATCCAGAAGATCTCCGCAGACTGTGATGTCAAGATCGACATCAATGATGACGGTAACGTATTCATCAGCGGTATCAACGGCAACAACGCAAGAAAGGCTCTTCAGATCGTTGAGACTATTGCAAACGGTCCTGAGGTCGGAGCTATCTACCGCGGTAAGGTCGTAAGACTTATGGAATTCGGTGCTTTCGTTGAGATCGTTCCCGGTATGGACGGACTTGTTCACATCTCCAAGCTCGACAAGCAGAGAGTTGAAAAGGTTGAGGACATCGTTTCTGTTGGCGACGAGATCGTTGTTAAGGTCACAGAGATCGACCGTCAGGGACGTATTAACCTCTCCCGCAAGGACGCTCTTGCTGAGATCGAGGCTAAGAAGAACAATCAGTAAAATATATGCGCTTCCTTTACGGGGAGCGCATTTCTTTTGAATATAAGATAAGGAGCAGCTGAGTGATTAACTTGCTGCTCCTGTTTTTTTAGTGGTAATTGTGACTCTGCTTGAGCACCATATCCTTGACCTTCATAAGTGAAGTGGTGGTGCTTCTTTCGTTCTCGGAGAGCTTCATCGTTATGAACTTGATAGTCTCCTCGTAGTCGGGTATCATTATATGCTCGAGAGCGTTTACGCGGCGGCGAGTTTTTTCGATCTCGTCTGCCATAAGCTGACACGCCTTTTCGATCTCTGCGAGCTTTATCATCTTCGGAAAAACTTCACTCAGTGCCTTAACAGCTCCGTCGAGGTCTATCGACGTGAAAGCAGTTCCGTAGGAGTAGATGTCGTTGGAGTCGCTCGTGCGGTACTTGGTCTCGAAAACAGGTATATACACGCTCATTACGTTCTTTTCGCTGACATCGAGTTCAACTTCCTGCTTCGGGAGCATAAGTGCCGTTTCGAGCACCTCGCGCTGCATAACTGAGCCGGCTACTGCCATATAGCGGTTTGCCTCGGAGATAGCCTGCTCTACTTCGCTTCGCAGTCTGCGGTTTTCCTTTATGAGGTTCATAAACTGCCTCATAAGCTCATCGCGCTTGTCTTTGAGCAGCTTGTGACCTCTTCTCGCTGAGGTGAGCTTGGTTTTCAGCTTGCTCAGCTCCATACGGGTGGGATTAACATTAAGCCTTGCCACTCGCCTCACCTCGCTCCTGTGTATCGTAATACTTCACGAGATATTCCTCTCTGATACGGCGCAGCTCACTTCTCGGAAGGAGTTTGAGGAGCTCCCAGCCGACGGAAAGAGTTTCCTCGATGCTGCGGTTGTTCTCGAAGCCCTGTGAAACATATCTGCGCTCGAATTCGTCTGCAAACTTTGCGTAAAGCAGGTCTGTGGGAGTAAGAGCTGCTTCACCGAGCACGACCATAAGCTCCTTTGCGTCCTTTCCTCGCGCATAAGCCGAGAAAAGCTGGTTCATAGTGTCTGAGTGGTCAGCTCTGGTCTTGCCCTCGCCTATACCCTTGTCCTTGAGTCGTGAGAGTGACGGCAGAACGTCAACAGGCGGATTTATGCCCTTTCTGTAAAGCTCACGCGAGAGAATTATCTGTCCCTCGGTGATGTAGCCGGTAAGGTCAGGGATAGGGTGGGTTTTGTCGTCCTCGGGCATAGTGAGTATCGGTATCATAGTGATACTGCCGTCCTTGCCGTCCTGACGTCCGGCGCGCTCGTAGATAGTAGCGAGGTCGGTGTACATATAACCGGGATAGCCTCTTCGTCCGGGAACTTCCTTTCGTGCAGCTGCCACTTCGCGGAGAGCGTCAGCGTAGTTGGTAATATCTGTGAGTATGACAAGAACGTGCATACCTTTTTCAAATGCGAGATATTCCGCAGCTGTAAGCGCCATTTTAGGCGTTGCAAGACGCTCGATAGCGGAGTCGTTTGCAAGGTTTATGAAGAGAACCGTTCTGTCAAGAGCTCCGGTTGACCTGAAGCTGTTGACGAAGTATTCTGACTCTTCAAAGGTTATGCCCATTGCTGCGAATACTACTGCGAAGGGTTCATCTGTGCCGCGTACCTTTGCCTGTCTTGCGATCTGTGCGGCAAACTGTGCGTGCGGAAGTCCGCTTGCCGAGAATATGGGCAGCTTCTGACCTCTTACAAGTGTGTTAAGACCGTCTATAGCTGATACGCCTGTCTGTATGAACTCCTGCGGGTATTTTCTTGCAACGGGGTTCATCGGCAGACCGTTTACGTCCATACGCATTTCGGGGATTATCTCAGGACCGTCGTCGATAGGTCGTCCCATACCGTCAAAAACTCGTCCGAGCATATCCTCGGATACACCGAGCTCCATCTGGTGTCCGGAAAAGACAACGCTGCTGTCCTTGAGGTTGATGCCGGCTGCATTTTCAAAGAGCTGAACGAGAGCGTTTGAGCCGTCTATCTCAAGCACGCGGCATCTTCTCTTCTCGCCGTTAGTGAGTCTTATCTCAGCGAGCTCTCCGTAGGAAACGTTTTCAACGTCCTTTACGAGCAGCAGAGGACCTGCCGCTTCTTCAATAGTTCTGTATTCTCTTGGCATCAGTCCTGCTCCTTTCTGAGAAGGCCGTCAAGCTCCGTGGATATCTCCGTGGATAGCTTGCTGAATTCTTCGTCTGTATTTTCTTCCGGGATATACTTGAAACGTCCTATCCTCTCTCTTACGGGGAGGCCGGCAACCTCTTCGATGTCGGCGCCGTTCTTGACTGCCTCTACGGCTTCGTCGTTGAAATTGAGTATCAGCTTCATCATAAAGAGCTGTTTCTTGAGACTTGTGTAGGTATCGACCTCGTGGAAAGCGAGCTGGTGGAGGAAGTCCTCGCGTATCGAACGTGCAGTCTCCATTTTGAGACGGTCTCCGGCGGAAAGTGCGTCCATACCTATGAGCTTTACAATTTCCTTGAGCTCTGCTTCATCGTGGAGTATAGCCATAAAACGTGCTCTCAGCTTCATCCAGTCTGCCGATACGTTGTTGTTGTACCAGTCGGAAAGAGAGTCCGCATAGAGTGAGTAGCTTGTCAGCCAGTTTATAGCCGGGAAGTGTCTCTGATATGCAAGGTTGGAGTCGAGTCCCCAGAATACCTTGACGATACGGAGAGTAGCCTGCGAGACCGGCTCCGAAATATCACCGCCGGGAGGCGAAACTGCTCCGATTACGGAGAGCGCTCCTTCCCTGCCCTCAGTGCCGTTTGAGATGACTCTTCCTGCACGCTCGTAGAACTGTGCAAGACGGCTTCCGAGATACGCAGGGTAGCCTTCATCGCCGGGCATTTCCTCAAGTCGTCCCGACATCTCACGGAGAGCCTCAGCCCAGCGTGATGTGGAGTCTGCCATAAGTGCAACAGAGTAGCCCATATCGCGGTAATATTCGGCTATCGTGATGCCTGTGTAAACGGACGCTTCACGCGCTGCAACAGGCATATCCGAGGTGTTCGCTATGAGAACGGTACGCTCCATAAGTGACTTGCCGGTGTGCGGATCTATAAGCTCCGGGAATTCGTTCAGAACGTCCGTCATCTCGTTTCCTCGCTCACCGCAGCCGATGTAGACGATGATGTCTGCGTCAGCCCACTTTGCAAGCTGGTGCTGTGTTACGGTTTTGCCGCTTCCGAAAGGTCCGGGGATAGCTGCAACACCGCCCTTTGCTATCGGGAAAAGGCAGTCAATTACTCGCTGTCCTGTTACGAGCGGCATATCCGGCGACAGCTTCTTCTTGTAAGGTCTGCCGCGGCGGACGGGCCACTTCTGTATGAGTGAAAGCTCCTTGTCGCCCTTGTCGGTCTCGATGATACATACTGTATCGTCAGCGTGGAACTCGCCTTCCTTGATGCTCTTGACAGTTCCCTCAACGCCGTTCGGGACCATTATCTTGTGGAGCACGATGTCAGTTTCCTGAACTGTTCCGATGATGTCGCCGCCTGTGACCTTGTCGCCTGACTTGACTGCCGGTTCAAACTTCCAGAGCGGATCACGCTTGAGCGACGGTACTTCAACGCCGCGCTGGAGACTGTTTCCGGCAACTCTCCTTATATCATCGAGTGGACGCTGGATACCGTCGAATATACTTCCTATGAGTCCGGGACCGAGCTCGACGCTCATAGGCTCGCCGGTTGACTCAACTTCTTCGCCTGTACCAAGTCCTGCCGTCTCCTCATAGACCTGTATCGAGGCGCGGTCGCCGTGCATTTCTATTATCTCACCTATCAGTCGCTTGCTGCTGACGCGGACAACGTCGAACATATTCGAGTCCCTCATTCCCTCAGCTACTACAAGCGGACCGGAGATCTTAACGATTTTTCCAATACTGCTCATTGGTGTTTTTCAGCCTCTTTTCTAATTGAGTATGTCGGAGCCGACTGCCTTTTCCACTGCCTCGTGGAGTGATCTCATTCCGTCGCCTGTATTGCCTTCTACTGCCGGTATGAGAACTATCGAAGGGAGTCTGCTGCTCCTGTACTTATTTATAGTATCACTGACGAGAGCCGCAGCGGGTTCTGTGATGTAAATTACCGCAAAATCACTTGCTGCGAGCTTTTTTATCAGTTTCTTAATTTTTTCCGGATCGGTCTCACGGAAAACAGACAGTCCGAGCGCTGCAAAGCCTGAAACGCTGGCTGTATCTCCGATGACAGCTGCCTTATACATATAGCCTCCTCATCCTTTCCGTGATCGTTTCTCTGTCTGTTCCGCACTCTCTGCATATCGAGATTATGCGGATATTCTTCAGTTCTGCCTCCTTGGCAATGTAGTATGCTGCCAGAGGTTCTGCACCGAATGCCTGCATACGGGCGGTTTCCGCGTGTTCGGTTATGATGTCGTCGCACCATTTCTCAAACTGTGCCGGCGAATTCTTCAGCAGTTCAGCTGCTTCAGCATACGGCGTATTGCTCAGGTAGTTCAGGAAGCCGTCCCTGCCAGAAAGCGCCGCGCGTATCAGCGAAGCCTTATCAAGTTCCCTGCTGCCGCATATCGCAGTTTCAAGGAACTGATTGGACTTGTGCATTATACTGCATCTGTAAGCCGTCTTAATGTCCGCGCAGACAGTTGTGAGCTGTGCGTATTTGATAATGAATTCATTTCCGCAGTCATCTGCGCTCTTCTGCATTGCAGCAATAGCTGCCGTGTCGATGAGCGAGTCTGAAAGCTGACCGTCGAGAGTTCTTGTTGCAAGCTCGTAAGCTTCATCCGCCGGAATTCGCATATACGCCGGAAGTCCGTCCGGAGATTTTGATGTGTAGGCATTCTTTATGGCTTCAAGACTCACGTTCGACGGTGATATATAGTAATGTGCCGGATCTCTGCCGGAGAGCATTGCCTTCAGAACAGCCTTGAGATTGTGGAAGTCATTCTTGTAGAGAAGGATTTTCAGCGCCTCACAATCCGGTGCGTAGCCGGAGAGCATTTCCCATACATCAGTTAGAGTTTCACCGTGCGTTTTTGAATTCAGAAGCGTCTTGAGCTCTGAGAGTGTCGGTGTATTTATGAGCTGATCCATATCGCTGCGCGTCAGCAGAGAGCTTTCCAGCGTCTTTACTGCCGCTACTGCGCTTGCGTATTCCGTTGTGCTCATTAGCTCACCTTCCTCCGAATAACTCTCTGGACGCTAAGTCCTTGATGTCCTCACGATCGGTCTCGATCATTGCGCTAAAGCTGCAATTCTCGGAGATGTTGCCGTATGTGAGAATAAAGCCGTCCTGAATATCCGCCGGCTCTTTTGAAATGCTGACAGTTCCGCCTTTTTCGGAAGCCTTTTCGCTGAGCTTTTTCTCAAAGTCAGCCGTCATTCTTCCGAGATCACGGCTGCTGAGCGAGATAACGCCGCTGCCGCTCCTGAGATTGCGAACGATAAGCCTTTCAAGCATTGCAAAATAGTCAGAGTCGCTCTGTGAACGCAGCTTTGCAAGAGTATTTGCGATAGCCTGATCTATGAGCCCGACCTTGCACTTGAGTATCCTGCGCTTCATCTCAGAGTCAACTGAGTTGCAGGCGCTCTCATAGCTGTGCAGATTTTCGGCTTCTGCTCTTTTCATATAGTCATTGTACGCCTTTTCTGCCTTTGCTTCGGCGTCCTTGCTGATCTCGCGGACCTTGCTTTCGGCAGAGCTCATTATACGGCTTTCTGTTTCCTTTTGCTGCGAGTCGATGATATTGAGTATATCTTCAAGTCCTGCCATTCCCGGCACCTCCTCAGATAGAGATATTGTAGATGAGAAGAATGGATACGAGGAGTGCAAGGATAGCGTATGTCTCGACCATTGCTGCCATAATGATGCCCTTACCGCTGTGGTCGGGCTTCTTTGCAACGATGCCGACACCTGCCGCTGCTGCTCTGCCCTGTGCGATACCGGAGAAGAGTCCGACGATGGCTATCGGGAGAGATGCGCCGAGGAACATAAGTCCCTGTGCTGTTGAGAGGTCAGCAGGTGAACCGCCGATTATACCAATTCTGCTGAGCATAAGAATGGCTGTGAGAAGTCCGTAAAGTCCCTGTGTACCGGGGAGAAGCTGGAGTATGAGTACCTTGCTGAATTTGTTCGGATCTACCGATACAACGCCGGCTGCTGCCTCACCTACGAGACCTACGCCCTTTGCTGAACCAATTCCTGCAAAAAGTGATGCACAAGCTGCACCTATTATAGCGAGTGCTATTCCTAAACTATTCATTGATGTTTTCCTCCTTGAATTTTATATATTTGGTATTTACAGTCAGCGGTGAGAACTCCCGTCCGCCGCCGGTATAGAATTTGGAAAACAGCTCCACGAACTGGAGTCTGTCTGTATGAACGTATGCGCCAAGCAGGTTTATTGCAAGATTAGCTGTATGACCTACAAGGAACACAACTGTGAGAAGTACAGTCTTGACGACCATATTCTGCGGCATAGTGCCGATGAGGTTTATTACACTGGCTATGCTTCCGGTCGCAAGACCGAGCGCGAGAAGTCTCGAATACGAGAGAATATCGCTGAGATAGCCTGTTGCAGTGTTATACAGAGCATAGAGTCCGCCGAAGAGTTTACCGAAGATCGACTTCGAGCTGCGTCCTGAGGTCAGAACGAGCAGAACTGCTCCGGCGATCAGCAGATAAGTGCCTATCGTTTTCAGTATAGCCGGTACTCCGATGAGAATGCTTGCTGCAAGCGGTGCAACACCGGTTATCGTCAGATATATCGGTACTGTATCAAGTATCGCATCAGCTTTTCTGCCGTCGTCCCACGACATCTTGAACGATACCGCGAGACCGAGGAACAGGTGGAGTATACCGAGCGCGAACGAGTAAAGCAGCAGCTTTATCGGATCATCGAGCGGCTGGAACCACAGCGCCACGCTCGTGATGTTCTTTCCGAAGTAGTCCCTTGCTACGACCTGTATTATGTCGCCGAACCAGCTTCCGAAAAGTGCGCCCCATATAATTGTTGATATGCCGCAATTCCGGAACATTGTCAGTGTTTTTTTCATTGTGTCCTCGAGCTTGAAGCGTTTCAGAGCGATGGTAGTTCCGATGAGCATTACAAGTCCGTATCCGGCGTCCGAGAGCATCATTCCGAAGAACAGATAGTAGAAGAACGACATAACCGGTGTCGGATCGACGTCCTTTTTGTCCGGCATCGCGTACATCTTCGTGATACTCTCAACAGGTGCCGAGAAACGGCTGTTTTCGAGGAGGACCGGTACGTCCTCATCTTCGGACGGTTCGGTGAATTCTATGAATACCGTGTATTTGGATTCGAGCTCCTTTTTAAGGAGTCCGGTATATTTTTCGGGGATATAGCCCGTGAGAATGAACGTATTTTCCGTGAAATTCAGCGAATTAAGAGCTTCATACTTATCAACTCGCATTTGCAGATAGTCAACAGCGAATTTCAGTTCGCGGCGCTCAGATGCGAGCCCTTCTATGCGCTTTTCAGCAGCTTCTATCAGCTTAGAGAGCTGTTCGTTTTCAGCGAGAGCGTCCTCAATGAGCTGAGCCGGAGTTTTGCTTTCGGCTTCGGTCAGCGGAATGAACGAGAGGCTTCGCAGAGAATTCAGCGTGTCCTCTTCTACGGTTTTGCTTGCGATTATGAATAGGTTGGTCTGTTCTTTTGAAGCAGATACTATTTCTGCACTTGTGCCGGCAGGAAGAGTCTGCGCAAGTTCCTCACCTGTTATCAGGTACGGAACAGTTCCGATAAACGCTGATGTTGAGGCAGTTCCCTTGAAATTCAGCGGTATATCGAGTCCAAGCCACTGTTTAAGCGTATCGCATTTTAAATCATTCTGAGCTATCTGTGCTTCAGCGTCTGCAATTTCCTGATCGCTGCGGATTATTTCACCGGCGGCGTTCATTATCTTTTCCATATGCATCGCTTCTCTGCCGAAAGCGTGCTTCTCGACTTCTGTACGGCTGCCGAGCATTGCCGAAATACCGGCTTTTTCAGGGGCATACCTGTCGAGGATACCGAGAGCCTGAGAAGCGGTTGTCCTGAACTTTTCAAACTCACTGATTATCGGAGCAACGTTAGTACCGGGCAGCTCTTCGTCAGTCTTGCAGAGCTCAACAACTCCGCGGCGCTGGATAAGCTCGATTATCTTCTTGCTGTCAGTCAGAAGTGCGATAAGCTCAATTTTTTTCATTCTGAGTTTCGCCATATTTTACATCACCTTCCAATTGGGAGCGTTTCTCAGAAAAACTTCCTGATTATTTCTTCAACTGTTTTGTCCATATTCTTTTCAGAAATGAGCTTCAGCTGTTCGATGTCCTTGTGACACTTCTCCTCGGCGCGTTTTTTGTGATCTGACAGTTTAGCATCAAGCTCCGTGCGCATACGATGAGACGCTGCTGTGGCATCACCGAGCTTTTTCTGGATAGCACGCGCTGCATCACCGTTCGCGTTATTTATCAGTTCGTCCCTGCGCTGCTTTGCCTCGGCTGTTTTTCTGTTTGAGTCCGCTTCGGCAGCAAGGATCTTATTTACTGCTTCTGACGCCATATTATCCCTCCTTTTAATGACTGTTGGTCAATTATTGGTATTATTATAACACAAATTTTCATTCTTGTCAATACCTATCATATGTAGGTAAGCGTCATTTAAACAGAAAGGGAGCTATCCCTTCAGACAGCTCCCTTGATATCATTATTCAAACAACATATCAATTATAACTCATTTTTCACGTTTTGTCAAGTAATAAGCGAAATATGATATATTATTTTGGAATAGTTTCATACTCCGAATATCTCATACTCCCCTGCTTTGAGTGAGATCGAACGATATTCGCCCTTTTCGAGACTGTTGTCCCTGTTGTCGATATATGCCTTAAGTATTGCACGGCTCATATTCGTTATATCCGGACGCGCAACAGCTTCCTCCGGAGTGAGAAGCAGGACTTCGCTGTTCTCGTAGCCGTCGGACTTGGGTTCTCCGTCTATATACCTCAGCCTGAATACCACACACCACTGGTCGGTCTTGAACTGTATCGAGAATACCGACACAGCTTCTGCTGTGACAGTGGTCTCCTCGAAGAATTCACGCTTTACGGCATCGGTAGGCAGTTCACCTTCCTTAACATATCCGCCGGGGATAAGTATCCTGTTCTTTGCCTGACCGTAGGTGTGTCTGACGAAAAGTATCTTCCCGTCTATCTCAAGTATACCGCAAACGGCGTAAAATCGGTTACTCATCTTCCCTTTTCACCACTTTTATGCCAAGAACATCAAGGCTCTCATCGTCAACGAATGATGGGCACTCAGACATAAGCTCGCTTGCATTCTGTACCTTCGGGAATGCAGTAACATCGCGGAGGCTGTCGGTCTTGCACATTATCATAGCAAGACGGTCGAGTCCGATACCCATACCGCCGTGCGGAGGTGAACCGAAACGGTAAGCGTCCACGAGGAAGCCGAACTTTGCAGCGATCTCCTCGTCTGTCATACCGAGTGCTTCAAACATTCTCTGCTGGAGCTCAAAGTCGGTTATACGCATAGAACCGCTGGAGAGCTCTGTTCCGTTGAGAACGAGATCCCAAGCCTTTGCGCGGACATTTGCAGGATCTGTATCGAGGTACTCGAGACATTCCTCCATAGGCATCGTGAACGGGTGGTGGGCAGCTACCCAAGTGTCGTTCTCATCATCGTGCTCGAAGAAAGGCATTTCGGTGATCCAGAGGAAGTTGTACTGATCCTCGGGGATAACATCGAGTCTCTTTCCGCAGATAAGGCGGATAGCGCCGAGAGTCGAAAGAACGGTCTTGGTCTTGTCAGCACATATGAGTACAAGGTCGCCCTCGTGTGCGTCAACTGCTGCACAGATCTTTTCAAGGTCGCCCTCGGCAAGGAACTTCTTGAAGGAGCAGTTCGGCTCATCTGCCCAGCGGATGTAGGCAAGTCCCTTTGCGCCGATGCCCTTAGCGTGTTCAACGAGCTTGTCGATCTCCTTGCGGGTGTAAGTTGCTGCACCGTTCTTGACGTTGATAGCTCTTACCGAGCCGCCGTCCTCGATAGCGCTCTTGAATACAACGAAGTCAATGTCCTTGACCGTGTCAGTAATGTCCTGTATCTCAAAGCCGAAACGTGTATCGGGCTTGTCCGAACCGTAGCGGTTCATAGCGTCAGCGAATGTGAGACGCGGAAGCGGAGTAGGTACGTCAACGCCCATAACTTCCTTGAATACTCGCTGTACAAAGCCTTCAACGCACTCCTGAATGTCCTCGGCGTCAACGAATGACATCTCGAGGTCTATCTGAGTGAACTCTGGCTGACGGTCTGCACGGAGATCCTCGTCGCGGAAGCAGCGTGCGAGCTGGATATATCTGTCATAGCCGGCTACCATAAGGAGCTGCTTGTATATCTGGGGTGACTGCGGAAGAGCATAGAACTTTCCGGGGTGAACTCTTGAGGGAATGAGATAGTCTCTTGCGCCCTCGGGAGTAGACTTCATCATCATAGGAGTCTCGATCTCAAGGAAGCCGTTCTCGTAGAAATACTCACGGGTGACCTTTGCGATCTCGTGACGCATAATGATATTCTGCTGGATAGGTGCTCTTCTGAGGTCGAGGTAGCGGTACTTGAGACGGAGCTCCTCGTTAACCTTTGTCTCGTTAGTGATCTCGAAAGGAGGTGTCTGAGCCTTTGCGAGTACGCGGAGATCGGTAACGAATACTTCTACGTTGCCGGTCTTGAGCTTGTCGTTCTTGCTCTCACGCTCACGGACCTGTCCCTTTGCCATAAGAACATACTCGCTGCGGCAGGAAGCTGCCTTGTCGAATATCTCGCGGTCTGTCTCGTCGTTGAAGAGAAGCTGAACAACGCCTGTTCTGTCTCTGAGAACAACGAAGATAACTCCGCCCTTGTTTCTTATTCTCTCCACAAATCCGCCTACAACTACTTCGGCGCCTATTTCAGTGACATCGCCGCAGTAATGTGTGCGCTTCAGACCTTTCATACTGTCTGCCATTTACTTTTCCTCCCCTGTGAATGCGAAAAGCGAGCCGTTCTCGTCGTCGATAACGTCAAGCATTTTATTGAAATATATTTCCTCAAAAGTGGCTACGAATTTGTCATCGAGATTGATGAGAGTTTCCTCACCGCTTTCCATTTCCTTGAGCTTAGCCTTTGCTTCTGCGAGCTCGTTGTCACCGAGCACCATAGTGAATGCAGCATCTATCTTGTTGGCGTACTTCATCTGAGCCTTGAGTCCGCGTCCCATAAGGTCGTACTCGGCATAGTAGCCGAACTCACGGAGCTGCGCAGTGAGTGCGATAGCCTTTTCGAGAGCTTCGTCGCCCATTGTGGCAAAATAGATGTCGCACTTTTTCGGTGCAAGATAATTGCAGCCCTGCTTGTCCATAACGAGAAGCAGTCGCTCGAGTCCCATACCGAAGCCGAGAGCCGGAACGTGCTGTCCGCCGAGCTGCTCGATAAGACCGTCATATCTTCCGCCGGCACAAACTGTACCCTGTGCGCCGATCTCAGTTGTTATAAAC
>CACXEJ010000136.1 GCA_902766595.1 Ruminococcus flavefaciens
ACACATCATACCACAATTCGTAGAGAATTGTAATCACGCATGTACACGAAATAGATGACCGATTTTTGTGGAAATGCGACTATATGGTGTTTCGACTTTCTACACTTACTTTGAAAGAGGGGGTATGTATGTCCGCCCAAATCATCGGGCGGATTTTTGTTACAGTCCCAAGTGCATGTCGGCTGCTCCTGCCGCCTGACATAGACACATGGCTATTATTCCGACAACTCCGCCGAATATTGCTCCTGCGATAAACTGTATCATGCGCTCACCTCCAATTCTGCAATGGACGGATATGTTTCATATATCTTCTTCCTGTTCAGCTCGTCGATCTTTATGCGCTGAGCCTCGGTTAAGAAGCCTTTTGCCACGAGCCTTTCGAGTATCTGCTGACTGACTGCATAATAGAAGTCAGCCTGACCGTATAGCTTTATATCCATACATAGCCTCCTATTCGTTGCTTATCCGTTTCCAGAATTCAGCCAATTCATCTATGGTTTCCACGCTGTTCTTTTCAGGCAACGCGTTTAATATGTTCATCCGATACATATTGCTTGCTCTCGGATCAAGTATAGAGACTATACCCTTGTCATCGGAACAGCGTATAAGCCTGCCTGTGCCTTGCTTGAGCTTTATTATCATTTCGGGGACAGCGACCTCCTTGATCTTATCCTTTACTATGGACATCTTGTAATTGATTATCGGATCGGGTACAGGGAACGGCAGCTTGTATATAATAACCTGCGACAGCGATTCTCCTTCGATATTTATACCTTCCCAATAGGTACCTGTTCCGAGTATAACCGAATTAATGTCACTTTTGAATCTTTCAAGCCTGTGTGCCTGGGAGGATCCTTTGCCCTGAATAAGCACCTTGTATGGCAGATGCATATTACTCAGCCTGCGATATACATAGTCCATATCTTTCTTTGAGGTAAAGAGAATAAGGCTCTTGCCATTCGTTATATTCAGCAAGCGTACAATCTCGTCTATTGAACACCTGCGGTATTCTTCCTTGTTATCAAGCTTGGGATACGGGAGCTGCTTTGAGAAGTATATGATAGTATTCTTATCATAGTTATATGGCGAATGCTTCGGTTCTGATACAGTTCCGTCATCTGGAAAGCTGATGTTGTTAAGGAAGTAGCCGCATTTCTCTCTGGGCGTTCCGTCTGCCTTATCGGAGATAGTCGCCGATGTGAGGATAGTTGTTGCATCGACCGGGAAAAGCTGATCGGATATGTGCTGACGTATATCCTTCTTGCATACGCATATTTTCAGCTTAGGCTCCATTTCAAGCCATACGATGTATTCGTTGCTTGTATTCAGAGCACTTTTGAGGAAAGAGAGCGTGCTCTTAAGAATTACTTTTGAGCCGTTTTCGAGCCGTACCATGCGGTTGTAAAGCTCCTTAAGCAGCGTCATAGTTTCGGTATCTCTTTCAAAGTAGTATGTCGAGGTATCGGCTTCCAGTTCCTTGACCTGTTCCTTTACCTGCCTTACAAGCCTTTTGTAGAGCTGCTCAACTACGGGTATCGTCTTATTTGCATACGGCTCGACGGTACGCTTGAGGTTATACGGCGTTTTGTCAATGCAGTTATTAATGACCTTTATCATTTCAGCGCAGATGAAGGAGCGTGTGTATGCATCTCTGAATCTGCTTTCGATGTTATGTGCCTCATCGACGATTATCATACCGCCTCTTGGATTGAATATGCCTTTGCTTTTTTGTGATACATTCTGAAAGTGAGCTACAAGCATGTTCTGATTGCATATGACGATGCCTCCTCCTGATCTGAGCTTTTTTCTCAGTTCATAGTAGCCGCAGGTATCGTTCAGTGAACATTCGTGGCATTTTTCATTGTAGTTCTGGACGTTCACAGTCTCCCATATCCTGTCAGGGATATTGAATCCCATTTTTGCTCTGTCATAGCCGTTTACTCTCAATGCGCTATTTAAGTTGTCATATATTTCCGGGTGATCCTTTTTCTTCAGTCTCATTCGGAGCCTCCTATGGCAGAGGTAGTTTCTCATTCCTTTGGCAAGGATAATGTCTATATATGAGCCTGTCATTTTCAGTACGTTCTGTGTGTCCTTTATGAGTTGCTCCTGAAGTGCTATCGTTGATGTGGCTATCACTATCTGTCTGTGATCCTTGCGGTATTTCATTACAGCAGGTATGAGATAAGCATAGGATTTTCCTATGCCGACCTCTGCCTCTACTGCAAGCGGAGTGGTTTTCATTATAGCTTCGCATATCTCCATTGCCATCTCGACCTGCCCTGTACGGAGTTCGAGACCTGCTGTAGCAGCTTTCTCGAAGAAGGTCTGTGTACCCTGAGCAACAGGATATGTAATCTCGTTATCCATTATTCTTTCCATTATTTCTTATCCTTTCTGTCTATTCCAAGACTTATGCATAATGCCTTGTCGATCTTTTCCATTTCAGAATCACTGAGAGTGCCGATATACTTTACAAGCCGTTCCTTCGATATGGTTCGTATCTGTTCCAGCAAGGCTATCGACGGGTAGTAGAGCCTGCTTGTATGCAGACGGACGTGAGTCGGTATGTTGTGCTTGTTTTTAGTGGTTATGAAGGCGACTATCGTTGTCGGAGAGTATTCGTTGCCTGTATCATTTTGTATGATGACGGCAGGTCTTCTGCTCGACTGCTCCGAGCCGACATTTTCGCCGACGCTTTCAAGATCAGTAACAAAGATGTCTCCGCGTCTTATTTTCATCTGATCAACTCCTTTTCGTTATGTAAAGGGCAGCTTTTATGGAACTGCCCTGGATCTCGTTTTGCCTTTGAAACATATCTCTATGCTTCCTGTCACCTTATGGGGTGACCTTACTGCTGTAAGCACAGCAGCGTTATCCTCAGATAGCAGCATAAAACGGCTATTCCCGAGGTGCATGGAATTATCTGGCAGATATACTGTCCCTTCATGCAAAAGGAGCTATCCGGCGAGGCAGACGTCCTCGTCTGCCTCCATAGGGTTTGCCTCTCGGATTACAACGTCCGAGCCGCTTTTTACGGAAGTACCTTGTATCCCAACTTTCATTGCCGGCAAGGATGGCGTATTCCTTGCTGACCGACGTGTATTTATCGCTCACCGTTCTTCGGATTATTGCGTACAGCGGCCACGGCTGACGAGTTCATCGCCCGTCATCGGGATCTGACGTACCGGATAGCTGATATTCAGTTGTCAAGTTGTCCGAGGTTTTTGTCCCTCTATAAAGCTCTAAGGAGAAAAACGGCTTTTTCACAAAGAGAATTTTTTATTTTTTGTAATCTTTGTTGAATTTGCTTATGGCGGACGTACAAATGTATGATACTGCTTGTTGAGTTTTGCCAATTGCTTTTGCGATCTCAGCTTGTGTCTTTCCATGCTTATAGAAGAGTTTCAGCACCAGTTGCTTATCCTTTGAAAGCGTTGACACATACTTCCAGAAGAGAGCTACAGCCGCCTGTTCGTAAGCATCGTCGTCCT
>CACXEJ010000137.1 GCA_902766595.1 Ruminococcus flavefaciens
ATCAAGCTTGACATCGCTCTTCCCTGCGCTACACAGAACGAGATCAACGGCGACGGTGCAAAGGCTATCGTTGCTAACGGCGGTTTCGCAGTAGCTGAGGGCGCTAATATGCCTTCAACTCCTGAGGCTATCGAGACATACCTCAGCAATGGTATCCTCTATGGTCCTGCTAAGGCTGCTAATGCCGGCGGTGTTGCTACTTCCGGTCTCGAGATGAGCCAGAACAGTGAGAGACTCAGCTGGACATTTGAAGAGGTTGACGAGAAGCTCCACAACATTATGAAGTCTATCTTCAAGGCTTGCGACGAGGCTGCTAAGGAGTACGGTATGGCTGGCAACTATATGGCTGGTGCAAATATCGCTGGCTTCCTCAAGGTTGCTGAGGCTATGAAGGCTCAGGGCTGCGTTTGATCTCTAAATTGAATATAAGCTAAGTAACAAAGCTCCTTCCGGGTTTCCGGGAGGAGCTTTTTGTCTGCCTGAGCTCAGGAGCGGTCACTGTCAGCGAGATACGGGATAATGTCACCGTAAGAGCTGCGCTTGTGCTCGTCATCGGCAGGCGTGGGAACGAGTCCCGTCATATCGCCCCAGCTTGCGGACGGAAATTCAAGCTCGTCCGGCTTAGGCTCGGGAACGGGGATATCTTTGTGTTTTTTGCTCATATTTATCACCTCGCTGATATTATTTCCATTATGCGAAAAAATATACCATTTGTATGATTTTTTTGAAATGCTATTGATTTACGCTCCGCGATGTAGTATAATACAAGTAGAATTGCGCGGAAGGAGGGATAATATGCTAAAGGCTATCTGTTCGCGCAAGGAGCTTTCGCTTACCGGCTACTATCCGCATATCTGCGACCTGATAGACTCCGAGGAACTCAGCGGTCTCAAGCGGATAACCCACCATATATCCACTACACGCTTCCAGCACTGCGTCAATGTCTCGTATTACAGCTACCTCGTCTGCCGCAAGCTGCACCTAAATGCGCGTTCTGCCGCAAGAGCCGGTCTGCTCCACGACCTGTTCTACTATGACCGCAAGGAGTATAATTCCAGCCGCAGCAGAGGACAGCTCTCCCACAGCGCTATGCACGCGCATCAGGCTGCCGAAAACGCTGCCGCTCTGACCGACATAACTCCCCTTGAACGTGATATGATCGAGAAGCATATGTGGCCAATGACACGTCCTATGCCGAGCTACAAGGAGACATACGTCATTACCGCTGTTGACAAATACTGTGCCGTGCTTGAATTCTGCGTGCCGAAGCTGAAAAAGGCTGTAAACACGTTTAGGTGACAGAACGGTGACGGAGAAATGAATGCAGAGTGACTATTTGTGAAAAAAACGAACACGATTTGACAAGCGGCTTGACAAATCGGTGCAGCTTGTGTATAATAAATAGTGGTACAAGTCGTGCTGTACCTTATAAGATGGAAATTTTTGCCAGCCGGGCAGCACTTTCCGGAATGGCATAACGTATATGAAAGGAATTACAAAAATGAAAACTTTAAAGCAGAGACTTATAGCTATCGCAGCTCTTACCTGCGTTGCTATGACTTCTTTTGTCAGCTGTGCTGACACATCATCAAGCAGCAGCAGTTCAAATACAGCTGCTGATGTAGCAAGCGACGGAGATATTGAGATCGTTACAAACGATGAAGGTCTTATGATCGCAGCTCCTTTCCAGGTAATCACTCCTGAGGACGGCAAGGTATCCTTCAACGATATCGACTTCAACGCCCCCGATCCTACAAGAGCTTCTACAACTGAGGCTGCTTCCGAAACAACGGGCAGCACAGCTTCAGCAGTCGTAACTGACGCTAACGGTCAGCCGGCTACTGAGGTCGTTGAGGTGACTGACAGCAACAAACAGCCTGTTACTGAAATGGTAAAGGTAACAGATGCAAGCGGTCAGGTCGTTACAGAGGCTGACGGCAAGGAAGTTACATCAGCAGTTGCGGTTACACAGGCAGTTCCTGTAACTGAAGCGGCTACACAGGGCGGAAATCAGGCTACTGATGCTTCACAGGGCAACAGTGAGGCTTCTGAGGCTACTCAGGCTCAGTCCAGCGACAGCAACTACCAGAGCAAGACAGAGTCCAAGTACATTTTCTGGATAGATATCGGTAAGGATGTCGACTTCAAGTTCAATGGCCAGTTTGTAAAGATCACTTTCAAGGTAAAGGACGGCACTCCTGACGGAGAGTATCCGATCACTATTGATCCCGATATTTCAACTGTTGACGGTAAGAGCCTTAACAGACAGCTCAACGTGCTCAACGGTACTATCAAGGTCGGCGGAACTATTGATCCTCAGGATATCAAGTCCGACGGTATTACAGTATATGCCGATAACATTTCAGCAAAGGCTGGCGATACTATCGACTACTACATCAACATCAAGAACAACCCCGGTGCAGCAGCACTTATGATGTGGTTCTCTTATGACGCAAATGCACTTGAGCTCCAGAAGGTTAAGGCTTGCGGAGAATTCGCAGATATTGCAAACGCTCCCGAGGTAGGCGGAAGCAAAAAGAAATAAGCGTTAAAGCGTCCGGTAATAACTCCGGACGCTTTTTATATTGACTGAATAATTTTTTAAAAGCCCTTGACAAACGGGAATGTTGATGATATAATATAATCATACCAATCAGATAGGAAATATAGTCGTTGTTTGGAGGCTTTATTATGAGTAACTTTTTTAAACGATGTTGAAGCTCTGATACACAGGCTGAATTTTATTTTAACATTTTAAAGGAGTAATTATTATGAATATCAAAAATACGATCACTGATCTCATCGGCGGTACTCCGCTTCTCGAACTCGCTAATCTCGAAAAAAATGAAGAGCTCAACGCTAAGATCGTTGCCAAGCTCGAATACTTCAACCCCGCTGGCAGCGTTAAGGACAGAGTTGCAAAGGCTATGATAGACGATGCTGAGCAGAAGGGCGTTCTCAAGCCGGGCAGCGTTATCATCGAGCCCACCAGCGGTAATACCGGAATAGGTCTTGCTTCTGTTGCAGCTGCAAGAGGCTACCGCCTTATCATCGCTATGCCCGAGACTATGAGTATTGAGCGCCGCAATCTTATGAAGGCTTACGGAGCAGAGCTCGTTCTCACTGACGGCTCAAAGGGTATGAAGGGCGCTATTGCAAAGGCTCAGGAGCTCGCTAACGAGATCCCCAACAGCTTTATCCCCTCACAGTTCACTAACCCGGCAAACCCTTCAGCTCACGAAAAGACCACCGGTGTTGAGATATGGAACGACACAGACGGAAAGGTCGATATATTCGTTGCAGGCGTTGGTACCGGCGGTACAGTCAGCGGTGTCGGTGCATATCTCAAGTCCAAAAATCCCGATGTGAAGATAGTTGCAGTTGAGCCTAAGGGTTCACCTGTTCTCTCTGAGGGAACTGCCGGTCCTCATAAGATACAGGGTATCGGTGCAGGATTTGTTCCCGAGACTCTCGATACAAAGATCTACGACGAGATCATTACTGTAAGCAACGAGGACGCTTTCGCAACAGGCAGAAGCGTTGCAAGAACTGAGGGCGTGCTTGTTGGTATCTCTTCCGGTGCAGCAGTGTGGGCAGCTATCCAGCTCGCAAAGCGCCCCGAGAATAAGGGCAAAACTATCGTAGCTCTGCTCCCAGATACCGGCGAGCGCTACCTCTCCACCCCTATGTTTGACTGATAAAAGTTCACCGCAGGTTTTGACCTGCGGTGAGTTTTTTATATACAGTAATCGCCGCCGGAGGCGTTTTTGTCGATTATATCCTGAATTGTGATATTGTCGAGGTAGTCGGTAACGGCTTGGTAGAGACCTTCCCAGATGTAGAGAGTGGAGCACTCTGCAACACGGGGGCACTCATTCGGCTCGAATTCGAGACAGGCAACGGGGGCGAGACTTCCCTCGGTAGCTCTGAGAACATCGCCGACTGTACATTCCGACGGGGAGTGAGCGAGCATATATCCGCCGCGGTTGCCGCGGTTAGTTTTGAGGATACCGCTTCTGTTGAGGAGGGGGACTATCTGTTCGAGGTATTTTTTTGAAATATTCTGGCGGTCAGCAATGTCTTTCAGAGATACGAAGCCGTCCTCGTTATGCATAGCGAGGTCGTAGATCATTCTGAGCGCATATCTTCCTTTAGTCGAGATCTTCATACAATTCTCCTTTTGTCATTCCAATGGCTTGAAAAAGCCTTACACAGGTTAATAATATTATTATACCATAACGCAAAGAGTTTTTCAATTGACAAAGCCGCGACAAGTTGCACGAATTTTTGATGCGAAAACTGACAAATCCTACAAAAATACTATGATTGATGTCCGGCAAAGAGAAATGCCGCAGACACAAGGTCTGCGGCAAGCGAGATGTATTATGATGTATTAGAGGTTAGCGTGGAAAGTACGCGAGATAACGTCGTCCTGCTGTTCCTTTGTGAGCTTGACGAAGTTTACCGCATAGCCTGAAACTCTTACTGTGAGC
>CACXEJ010000138.1 GCA_902766595.1 Ruminococcus flavefaciens
CCACTATGAAGTCGATGTCGCTTTTAGCGAGGTTGTCCTTTTCGATGATGTTGTCGAACACTTCGAGCACAGTTTTAGCTACACGGCTCGCCTGAATAAATGTATTGTGCTTGTCGGCAGCCATTTGCAACTGGTTCTTTAATCCCTCTATACGCAGGGTCAACTCGTCTATCTGCTCTGTGTATATATCATCGAGAATATCCTCACGCTCCGGGTGGAGCATCGCCTCACGTGCCTGCTGACGTGTGAGCATTTTTATTTCAAGACGTGCGTCCTCTATCTGCTGGTTGAGGGTGTCGATAAGTGACTTGCTTGACTTCGTCTCGGATTTCGACTTGTCGATAGCTTCCTGCAATCGCACAAGCATCTCTCCGGAGTTGTCACGAACTTTTCTGATGTAGTTCTTCAGCAGTCCGTCAAGCATATCAACACGAGTGTGGTGTGATGTGCAGCCCTTCACTCCTTGCCTATGGTACGTTCCGCAGCGGTATGCCGGCGGAAGATTTGACCTGCTCATCGAGAACATCGGCGAGCCGCAGTCCCCGCAGTACAGGCAGCCTGAGTAAACGTTATCGTACTTCTTAACGCCGCGGTAGTTGGACTTGCTGCGCTTTTCAAGCTGTTCCTGGGCCCGTGCAAAGACTCGGTAGTCAACTATCGGTTCATGGTCGTTCTCAAAAACAAGGTGCTCTGTTTCGTGTAGCTTTTCCTCGCTGCCGTTTATCTTTTTGCGTCTGTACTTACGCTGACGGAGTGTCCCAATGTAGAAATCGTTGGTCAGCATTTCACTTATCGTAACTGAGCTCCACCTGTCCTTCGCCCTGATGTGACACGCCTCACCGTTCGCTTCACGGCGGTTTTTCTCTGCCATATTCGGTGTAGGGATATGTTTGTCAGTCAGGTGGTGAGCTATCTTCTGATAACCCCAGCCCTGAACATAGAGTTCGAAAACCTCACGTACTACCTCTGCTGCCGGCTCGTCCACTGTGAACTTCTGTGCCTTTGCATTCTGCATGATATATCCGTATGGCACGGCGCATATCCACTTGCCTTCCTCCTGACGCCGCTTGATGACCGACTTGACCTTCTTTGACGTATCAGTGACCGGCATCTCGTTTATGAGGAACCGGAACTGTATCGCAGTCCAGTCGTCATAGGTCGGGTAGTCGATACTGTCACCGATAGAAATGATACGCATACCTGCATCACGCAGGTCTTCAAGCTCAACAAGCCCCTTGCTGTTGCGTCGGCTGAATCGTGAGAAGTCCTTGACGATGAGTATGTCATACTCCAGCCGGAGCATTTTTTTGCGGAGCTCCTGATATCCCTCACGCTGCTCGAATGTGTAGCCGGAGCGGTCACGGTCCTCGTAGAAATCAAGTGTGCTCTCAGGAAACTTCCGCTGAACGAAGTCTCGGATTATCGCCTTCTGATTCTCTATAGATGTATTGTCACGGTCGAGTTCCTCATCAACTGAGATACGGCAGTAGCCTGCAATGTTGTATTTTACGCTCACTTTTCCACTTCCTTCCATTTCAAGAAATACCGCGGTTTCCGCAATAACATTCTACCATTTTACAGCTTCAAAAGCAATCATCAACAGCAATAAAAAAGCTGGTAAATTCTGGCAGTATGTACGGGAAGGCGCACAGAAGTGCGCCTTATTTCAGCCAGCAAGGTTATTAAGAAGCAGTCCTTCCATCGAACTGAACAGATCGCCGCTGCCGGATCTGATGACCGCTATCTTGTATTTCTTCCCGCTCCATTCCATACAGATACGGTCCACCTCGTCCTCAATATCTGAGCTTCTCTGGTCTTCGTTCGTGAGCCATACCTCAACTATTTTTGATTTTTCTAATACATTCACTTCTATGGTACATCACTCCTTCACGCTTAGTTTTGGAATAATCTACCTGCATTATTCATTTACTCGCCTCCTGTTTATATGCAGTTTTATTTGTTATTTTTCACTCAGACGCCTCCCATATCTCCCTGATCATAGCCTTCATCTGGTTTTTTTCTCAAAAAAGACGCCTGCTTTTTTGAAATCCCCAAGGAAAGACGCCTCTGCTTACGTCACAGCAAATGCCGAAGAATCGGCGGGCACTGCCCGTCCGATGTGGAATGGCGGGCGCAA
>CACXEJ010000139.1 GCA_902766595.1 Ruminococcus flavefaciens
CTGATGAATGACTTCATCGTGATCATCCTCCTTAAAAATAATATAATAGTGTCTGCGTACACTGCGTCAATTTTATTCTACCATATCGAGCCAACAAATTTTGGCAACATTGCACATATCAGATGCGCAGAATAATTTTGTCCACTTTTGGTTAGCTTTACCAATTTGTTAAAAAAGTCCTCATAACACACCTCCTGCGGTGTTTTATATTGCCGGAGCTTTTTATTTTAAAATAATTATTCAATATACAGTCGCTTATGTTGTTTCTTTTGAGAAATTAACAAAACATATCAAGAATGGGCATATTTTTATATAGAATTATTAAAAATATTGGTGTATAATATTAACATAGAACATTATATGACAGCGCTTATCGGAAGGGGAATAAGTGCTGTCTGTTAGTGCTCACTTGCTTCGGCAGAGGCTGCCAAACCGATAACTGCCGGGGCAGGGGAATGAACGAATAGAGGTGAAGAAACGATGAATAATAATGATACTATCAATGCTGCTAATACTTTCGCTATCCAATTGCTTGAGTCAAATGCTTTCATCTCTCCTGAGGATACTGTCTGTTCTGTCAGAGCAAGATCCGGAAGGATCTTTACCGGTGCAAGTCATATGAATGTACACGCTGAGGTTGAAGCTATACAGAATATGCTGGCTGCCGGAGAGGGAATAGTCGATGAAATGGTACTCATCAGTACACAAACAAGAGTACAGCTTCTGCCTTGCAATAACTGCGTTGGTTATATTCTTTCCCTTCATCCGGAGAACGCAAACTGTGCCGTTATTATGCCTGACCGTGCTATCAGGCTTGCTGACGTCGGAATGTTTGCTTCACCGCCGCCGGGTATGATAAATCAGCCTTTTCCGGGAGGTCCGGGTATGGGAATGAACGGAGGAGCGATGATGCCTCCGCCGGTGAACCCTTTGACACCGCCTCCTGTAAACCCGCTGACACCGCCTCCTGTCAATCCTGTTCCGCTCAGACCGCAGACTCCTGAACCCGAACCTGAGCCGGAAGAGGATGACGATGATGACGAGATCGCTGCTGCAAATACAGCAAGTGCCAGCGGTGATATTCTGAAAAGCAGAGTAAACAGTCTGCTGAAAGTCGCTTCTGATGATGACGAAGAGATAGACAGACTTACAGCGAAGAAGAAACGCTTCGGCATATTTAGAAAATAATGAAAGGAAGAATATACTATGAAAGGTTCTAAGAAAATATCAACGCTGAATCTCATTCTTGCTATTCAGCTTGTTATTATGATAATACTATCTATTGCGTTAACAGCTACCGTAACGCGGTCTACCAAAAAGAACGCGATAGAGCATATGCAGACTATCACTGACGAACGTGCTCACATTATTCTTAATTACGTTGAAAACGCTGAGAAAACCCTTACATATTACAGTAAGGCTGAACAGGTGACAAACCTCCTCAGCGATCCGAATAACGCTGATTATGTTGCAAAGGCTCAGGCATTCACCGAGGATTATTCCAAGAATGTCGATAATATCGAAGGCCTTTGGATAGGTACATGGGAGACTAAGTGTCTTGCCCACACAAACCCCGGTACCGTAGGTATGGTTACAAGACCTAAGGATAAGGTGCCCGAAAAGCTCAAGGAGCTCCAGGACGCTATGCTTGAAGCAGGCGACGGTGTTTATAATATCGGTATGATAATCTCGCCTGCAACAGGAAAGCAGATCGTTTCAATGTACAAGGCGCTTTATAACAGCAGCAACGAGCCTATCGGCTTCGTCGGACTCGGTATCTATACAGATCAGCTCGTTAATACCCTTAACTCCCTCTCTATCAAGGGTATTGAGAATTCGTCTTACAGTATGGTAAACGTCAAGGACGGAAGATATGTGTTCAACGACGACGCAGAGCTCATCGACAAGGCTGCTGAAAACAGCAAGATCAGATCCCTCTGTGAAAAGTATGCAGGTACCAAGACTTCTGAGGACGGCAATTTTGAGTATAAGAAGAGCGGTACAAAATACGTTTCTATCTATTCCTATATCCCGCAGTACGGCTGGCTGCTTATGCTCGACGATACCCGTAAGGAGGTTTACTCACTTACTTACTCGCTCAGAATTTATATGATAATCTTTGCAGTTGTTATCGTTGGTCTTATGCTTGTTTTCGGTATTATCAACAGAAAACAGGAAAAGGTCAGCCAGAAGCTCGCCTCCACTATCGTAAAGAACAACAAGACCAAGGAGTCGCTTTACACAGCGATGTTCAAGGACGTTCTCACAGATGTCAGCAACCGTATATCGTTCTCGATGGACGTTGACGAAATGAAGGCGAAGGGTGCCAAGCCCCAGTATTTCGCAATGTTCAATATTGCGGAATTCAGTCAGGTCAACTCCAAGCTGGGCAACGATACAGGTGACTGGCTCCTCGTAAGAACCGTCGAGGTCCTCAAGCAGCACTTCAAGGGAAGCAAGATCTACCGCACGGGTTCTGATGAATTCGTTGTGATCTCTGACGCTGACTCCACAAGCAAGGAAGCTTTTATGAAGAGCGTGAACGAGGCATTCACTGCTCTCACTTCCAAGCAGACTACTCCCGTCGGCAAGCATACCTTTAAGTTCAAGGCTGCTGTTGTAAAGAAGAACAAGGATTTCAATACTTCAGTCGTTGCAGCTCTGAAGGATATGCTCAATAACTTCAGCGGCAGTGTGAATTATGAGGAATTAGACCGCAGCTGATACAGGACACTCTCTATGGACCGGTGCTTGATTGCACCGGTTCTTTTTTATGATGTGAGCAGGGTATAGAAAAAGCTCCGGAGAGAACTATCTCTTCGGAGCTTTATTCAGTAATGTCAATCAATTACTTTTGTCAGAACGCGTGCGTTTGTATAGATGATATGATCGTCATCATACGATGCAGTTGAAATTCCATTTCCGCTGATTGCAGAATAAAGAGCAGCTGAAACAGTGACCTTGTAATTAGAGTATTTACATCCGCCGGATGCGGAATGGAAGAGGCTGTCACCGGTTTTAACTCTGAAACTAATATGGGAAATCCGCCGTTTGTCGGCTATTCTCTGCAATCAAAAGAGCAGAAGGACGATATGCTGTCGATATATGTTGACGAGAAGGGCAAGCCATACAAGACCGCCGGAAAGATCGACTACGTTTCCGCTTGGTACTTCAAAGCTTCTCAGCTTATGGAAGACACGGCTATCCGCACGGCTTTTGTTTCCACAAACAGCATAACACAGGGTGAACAGGTCGCAGGCGTGTGGAAGCCGCTGTATGATCGTTTCGGTATCCATATTGATTTTGCCCACAGGACGTTCCGCTGGGACAGCGAGGCAAGCCTTAAAGCTCACGTTCATTGCGTTATTGTCGGCTTTAGTATTGCCGAAAATAAGGCGGATAGACGCCTCTTTGATAACGGAGTAGAACGTTTGTGTAATAATATAAGCCCATATCTGATTAGTACAGAAACTATTTTTATCGACAGCAGATCAAAGCCTATAAGCAATGTTGCAAATATGATTTCTGGCAATAGACCTGCAGACGGCGGATTTTTAATATTATCACAGGAAGAAAAGGATGAATTAATCGTTAAAGAACCGCAAGCTGAAAGATATATTAAACAATTTATGATGGGATATGAGTTCATAAACAATGTTCCTCGTTATTGTCTGTGGCTTGTTAATATCAGTCCAGCAGAATTAAAGAAAATGCCTAATGTTCTTAAAAGAGTCGAGTTATGCAAACAGGACAGGTTGAACGGTGCTCCTGATAGACAAAAACTTGCAGAAACACCAACTATATTTAGAGAACAATTGAATCCTGATAGATTTATTGCTCTGCCAGTTGTATCGTCACAGCAAAGGAAATACATTCCAATGGGATATTTGAATGGAGATATAATTGCTGGAAATAAGCTTTTCATAATTCCAGATGCCACTATATATGATTTTGGCGTTTTAACGTCAAATGTGCATATGGCTTGGATGAGAGCAGTGGGTGGAAGGCTAAAGAGTGATTACAGCTATTCTAAAAACGTTGTATACAACAACTTCCCGTGGTGCAGTCCCACCGACGAGCAGAAAGCCGCAATAGAACATACCGCTCAGATGATACTCGACGCGCGGGCGAAATACCCCGACTGCTCCCTCGCCGACCTCTATGACGAGGCCACTATGCCGCCCGAGCTCCGCAAGACTCATCAGCTCAACGATAAGGCGGTTATGCAGGCTTACGGCTTCGACTATAAGACAATGACCGAGAGCGAGTGCGTCGCCGAGCTGATGAAGATGTATCAGAGGTTGGTGGAAAGGGACAAACTATGAGCCTGAGTACATATACCGTCAGTTTCTTCGGCCATAGAGAAATTCCAAATATGCTTACTTTAGAGGATGGATTACTGCGTATAATACGAGATATTATCACTGATCATGAATATGTTGAGTTTCTTGTGGGGAGGAATGGTAATTTCAATCAGCTTGCAGCATCAACTATTCGTCAGGCTATAAGAAAATATGGCTGCGGAAACGCCGCACGGATTCTTGTCCTGCCGTATTCAAAAGCCGAATATAGAGATAATCAGCGAGAATACCATGAATACTATGATGAAGTTGAAATATGTAC
>CACXEJ010000140.1 GCA_902766595.1 Ruminococcus flavefaciens
CCCCAGCCGAACGGGAAGAGGTACTCAAAGTCGGTGGTCGCCTTGGAGTAGAAGCTCAGCTCCTCCTTAGAGTGATCTCTCAGGCGGAGGTTCTCCTCCTTGATGCCGAGCGTATAGAGGAAGTCGCGGCAGTAGGAACGCCAGTAGTCGAACCACTCGAGGTCGGTATCGGGCTTGCAGAAGAATTCAAGCTCCATCTGTTCGAACTCGCGTACACGGAAGATGAAGTTGCCGGGGGTGATCTCGTTGCGGAAGGATTTGCCGACCTGCGCGACGCCGAAGGGAACCTTCTTGCGGGTGGTGCGCTGGATATTCGCAAAGTTGACGAAGATGCCCTGGGCGGTCTCGGGACGCAGATACAGTTCTGCTTTGGTGTCCTCGGTGACGCCCTGGAAGGTCTTGAACATCAGATTGAACTGTCTGATGTCGGAGAAATTGTGTTTGCCGCAGTTGGGACAGGGAATCTGCTTTTCATTAATATAATCGACAAGCTGTTCGTTGGTCCAGCCGGCGACGTTGGTGCCGTCGAAGTCCTCGATGAGGTTGTCGGCACGGTGACGGGTCTTGCACTCCTTACAGTCCATAAGAGGATCTGAGAAACCGCCGATGTGTCCGGAAGCTACCCAAGTCTGGGGATTCATAAGGATAGCGGAATCGAGGCCGACATTGTACTTGTTCTCCTGAACGAACTTCTTGAGCCAAGCCTTTTTGATGTTGTTCTTGAGCTCAACGCCCAGCGGACCGTAGTCCCATGTATTTGCGAGACCGCCGTATATCTCAGAGCCGGGATATACAAAGCCCTTTGACTTACAGAGCTCAACGATCCTGTCCATAATCTTTTCATTGTTTTTCAGCATAAAAAAACCTCATTTCGATGTTTTATCCGGGAGCCCGGAAGTAATTATCTATTATATTGTAAGATAAAATGCAGGAATTGTCAAGAGGGTAACGATCAAAACTTCTTCCGGCTCGCTTTATACTATTATAATAGTATATACAGAAGTCAGATCGTAGGGAACGCCTCCCCTACGTTCTGACTTCTAATTTCTGAAATCTGACATCTCATCTCTGACCTCTGAGTGCTGATTTATGTATATCACAAAGCGCACCTTGATAGCAAAAATTGTCTAAAACGCCGAAAATGAATAAAACCCTTGACAAAGCTGCATAATAGTGATAAATTATACTTAGCACTCAAAGAGTGAGAGTGCTAAAGACCAGAGAGGATGTGTGTTGGCAATGGACGAAAGAAAATTGAAGATACTCGCCGCTGTTGTCGACGAATACGTCAGGACCGGCGAACCGGTCGGCTCCAAGGTCATCTCAAAGCTCGACAACATCAAGGTATCGTCTGCGACCATACGAAACGATATGGCTGCTCTCGAACAGATGGGCTACCTCGAACAGCCACATACCTCCGCCGGAAGAATTCCTACTTTCGCCGGTTACAGGCTGTATATCGACGAGCTTATGACGCTGCCAGACCTCCCCGATGAGGAAAAATCAAGACTGGACGGTCTCCTCGGTGACAAGGATACCCCGGAGGAACTGCTCGTGCAGAACGCCGCTGCCGCACTTACCGAAATAACTCAGTGCGCTGCCGTGGTAACAAACTCCGCTCCGAGATTTTCAGTCATTTCCAAGGTAGAGGTCATACCAACCGGCAAAAGGCTCTATGTGATACTCCTCATCACTTCAAACGGCAGTATCAAAAATAAGGCCTGCCGCCTCGAATTCGACCTCAGCCACGAACAGCTCGAATTCTTTACACATTATATAGAAGAAAACCTCAACGGCGTTTCCGTAGAACAACTCTCTGAGGAAATGTTCGATAAGATGGTAGCCGCCGTAAGTGCATATATGGTATCGCTTTCACCGCTTGTCAAAGGCATTTGTGAGCTCTCGGAGGACCTCCGTCAGCAGGAACTCACCCTCAGCGGAGGCGAAAAGCTCCTCTCCTGTGAGGAACTCGATAAAATGGAGGTCGTCCGCTTTATCGAACACAAAAACCAGCTCTCGGATATGCTGGAGGATACGTTCAGCGGTATTCAGGTGAAATTCGGTTCCGAGTCTGACAGCTTCGCTATCGGAAATTCGAGCCTTATCGTTTCAAAGTACCGCAAGGACGGCAAGGAAGCCGGTTCTCTCGGAGTTATAGGTCCGATGAGAGTTGACTATAAAAAGATAATCCCTTATGTCGATTACCTGACTCAGAAGATCTCTTATCTGATGTCGGGCAGCGACGATGACATAGTTTCAGGTGCGGCTGATGAGACCGGACCAAAGACATAGGAAAGGAGAACACAAAGTGGAAGAGAAAAATATCCCCAATGAACAGGAAGCTGCTCAGGAAAACGAGGAGAACTCAGTCGAGATAGACGAGGAGCTCATCGAAAAGGCTATCGAAGCTGCCGAAAAGGGCGAAACTACTGACGAGGACGACGCCGTAAGCGAATACAACGACGCTGCTTCACAGTTTGCAGAGCTCGAGGAAGCACTGAACGAAGCCAACGACAAGTACCTCCGCCTCTACGCTGAGTACGACAACTACCGCAAGCGTACTGCAAAAGAAAAAAATGAGACCTATCAGAACGCTTCCGTAAAATGTATCGAAGAGCTGCTCCCGGTCGTTGACAGCTTTGAAAGAGCCATAAACGCCGACTGTACCGACGAGAATTTCAAGAGCGGTATGCAGATGATATTCGGTCAGATAAAGGACTTCCTCTCCAAGATGAACGTCACTGAGATCGAAGCTCTCGGCGCTGAATTCGATCCGAATTTCCACAACGCTATCCAGCAGCAGGACGGCACCGACTATGCCGCAAATCACGTCTGCGCCGTTTATCAGAAGGGCTATATGCTCGGAGATAAGCTGGTAAGACCAGCTATGGTAGCAGTTGCGGTTTAGCCGATCAATGATCGCAGATCACCCAAAATCATCAATCAAAAACAATTAAATCCGTCCGCAATGCCGGACACCACCAGCTGAACGCTGATGGCTTATAGATCAGGAGGAATTTATTATGAGCAAAATTATCGGTATCGACCTTGGTACAACTAACTCTTGCGTAGCCGTTATGGAAGGCGGTAACGCAGTCGTTATCCCTAACAGCGAGGGCGCAAGAACTACTCCTTCAGTAGTCGCTTTCACAAACAACGGCGAGCGTCTCGTTGGTCAGGTCGCTAAAAGACAGGCTATCACAAACCACGACAGAACAGTTTCTTCTATCAAGAGACACATGGGTTCTGATTATAAAGTTACTATCGACGACAAGAAGTATACTCCTCAGGAGATCTCCGCTATGATCCTCCAGAAGCTCAAGGCTGACGCTGAGGCTTACCTCGGAGAGACCGTAACAGAAGCTGTTATCACAGTTCCTGCTTACTTCACAGACTCTCAGAGACAGGCTACTAAGGACGCAGGTCAGATCGCAGGTCTCACAGTTAAGCGTATCATCAAC
>CACXEJ010000141.1 GCA_902766595.1 Ruminococcus flavefaciens
CAGAAAGGGTGCGAAGCTCAAAGTAAAGCAGCCGGAAGAAAAGCTGAAATTCAAGAACGGCAGAAAAGATCATTGGCTTGAACCTTATATAACAGGTGATAAGAAAGACTTTGTACAAGTAGAATTTGTTAACGCACTCAGACGGAGGGTAGGAATATGAACTATCTTACAATGCTTGAAATAGCTGATATGTTTGCTGATAGCTTAGATTTCGGAAATATCACTGCTAACAGCATTGACGGAACGCAGAATAAGACTATCGGCATTTATCAGCGTGCGGACTTCGCACCGAGGGAGTGCATCGGCACTGACAGCAGTTATGAGACTGCTAAGGTCAGACTGTTGCTCCGCTGGGGGAATAATCCGGCAGAAGCTGAGCAGAAAGCGTCTGAGATAGGCGGAACAGTACAAGCACTCAGAGATATTCCGACAGCAGAGCATATCATTAAGTTTGCGGACTTGAAAGCAGTCCGTTATTTAGGTAAAGATGAAAAAGGCATCTGCGAATATGCGATAGATGCCGATATTATTTATTCAGAAAGGAATGAGGAATAATGCCTAATACATTTACAGGCGTGTATCCTTGCTACGATAACCAGTTCAGCATCGATACAACAGGCGGCGACGGAAGTACAGCTGCTAACTGCAAGACAATTGCAGATATGGAAAGTTTTTCCGTGTCGATAGACGGCAACGTTGAAGAGTGGTCTTCATACGATATGGAAGGCTGGATGAGACGTATGGTCACAGGTAAGAGCATCGGAATCACAGTAAGCGGTAAACGCAATGTTGGTGATGCCGGCAATGATTATATTGCAGGACTTGCATTTGAGACCGGCAGCGACTGTGAAACAACGTTCATATGGAACTTCCCGAACGGTGCTAAGCTCACAGTTCCATGCGTAGTAAACGTTACTGAGCTTGGTGCAGCGGATTCAAGAAATGTCGCTCCGCTTGGCTTCGAGATCCAGTCCAACGGCATACCAACTTTCACGCCAGCGACTTGACGGATGCTGCACCGTCAGAGCCGCAGGAAGAACCCGGCAGCATTGAAGAAACAACAGAAGCAGCGTCCGATCCTGAGTGACCGGGCGCTTTGCCCTTATAATAGGAGGTATGATTATGGCCAAGATGTACACACTTGATAAAAAGCTGCTTATAGGCAGTCCCGAAATACGCATAGGAGACGAAGTTTTCCCGGTCGATGACCGTGAAAAGAACGTCAAGAAGATAATGAAGCTCTTCAACGAAGCCGGCAAGGATGATATGGATAAGGCTGACGAAGCATTCAAGCTTGCTTTCGGAGAAAACTACAAGAAGATAGAGGCTATGGATATGCCGTTTGCTGCATATCTCAGGCTCCAGGAGCTTGTTATCGCTGCACTCACAGGCGAGGATCCCGACAAGCCGGAGAAAGAGGAAACGTTTCCCGAAGAAGAACGATCCTGAGCTGTGGTATGATCTTGACTACGACCGTGATCTGATCATACAATCGATTGCCAAGCAATATAACATTATTCCTTCAGATCAGGAGGAGCTCCATTATAAAGACTGGCTGCTTCTGGTAGGGGGACTTATGGAAGATACTCCACTCGGAAGAGTGGTGCTTATTCGCAAAGAAGATGATAAGGATCGTCTGAAGAACTTCACACAGTATGAGCACCATATACGCAATGAATGGCGTAACTTCCGCGCAAAGCAGAAGCTCAGGGGTGAAACTCCGAAGAAGCCGGAGGACTTCGCAGGAATGTTTGAGAAGATGTTTGCGAAAATGTTTGGCTAATACGAAAATATCTATATGAAGGGAGTGAGAATATGGGTGAAAATGGTTCTGTCGGCGTGATCTCCCTCGACCTTGTCATCAAGGACAAGCTCGCAGAGCAGCTCGACAAAATAAAGTCAAGGGTAAGCGCTCCGGCTGCAAAGGTCGGTGAGCTCGTTCAGGAGTCAATCGAGAAGCCGATGGCTAATGCTGGCGAAAAAGTCGGTAAGACTGTTAGGACAGCTTTAAAACAGGCTGAGTCTGCAATAGGTAATGGCATAGATGAGGCTGTTGCGAAAGCAACTAAACGTTATGAAGATCAGTACAAAGAATTTGAAGATGTAGCAAATAAAGCTGCTTCTATCGAGTTTGTTGTTACCAAAGTTGATAAAATATCAGATAGCATCAAGCAGCCAATCGAAGAAGCAGTCGAAGAAAGTAAGAAGAAGCTGAATGAGTTTTCGGGTTTTGAGGTTGCCGGAGATCCTGTCGGGAGATTAAATCAAAAAATTGAAACCAGTTACGAGAAACTGAGTTTGCTCCAAAAGAAATGGCAGGAACTTTCTAATGCCGGATCTGATGATAAGATAGTTTCTCAGCTGAATGCAACTGAACGTCAGATCATAAGTACCAACGAACAGCTTGAAAAGTATCAAGCCCAAATAAAAAAGTATCAGGAGGAAATTAGTAAGCCGATAGCTTTTGACTTTGAACTTCCTCAAGTCCCTAAGATACCGGAGCCTGAACCGCCTAAATTCAACAAACTGAAAAGTGCTTCAAGCAGTGCTTTTTCATCAATAAAAAAAGCCGGCACAAAAGCCTTCAACGGTCTAAAAGCAGCCGGCAGCAATGCTCTTAATTCTCTCGGTAATGGTTTCAGAAAGATCGGCAAGTCTGCTTCCTCTCTGACGAGACCTGTTGATAAGCTCGGCAGAATGCTGAAAAACAGCTTCCGGAGAGTTTTCTTTGCAGCCGGTATCTATGCGGCTTTCCGCGCTGTAAAGGACGGTCTGCTCGAAACTGCCAAAGCTGACGAGCAATTCAGCAAGTCTCTCGCCGAGGTAAAACAAAATCTTGCAGCTGCATTTGCACCGATAATGCAGGCAGTAATGCCGGCGCTGAACGCTCTGATGTCCGGACTTGCTGCCGCCACTAAGCAGACAGCGGCGTTTATTGCAGGGCTTTTCGGGACGACCTACAAACAGGCTTCTGAGACTACTAAGAAGCTGAAAGGCGTTACCGACGCTGCTAAAAAGGCTAAACTGGCAACTTCGGGTATAGATGAGATGAATATACTCTCATCTGACGACGGTGAAACCGACAAATCTGGAACAGATCTCAGCAAGATAGATACGTCAGAACCAAAGCTTCCTGACTGGGCTGAAAAGCTCAAGGACAAGCTGCGTTCCGGTGACTGGGCAGGCGTGGGCGGAATGCTCGCGAATGGTATCAACAGGGCTCTCGGCTCAATAGACTGGGATAAGGTAAGCTCAAAGGTCAACACCGGAGTCGGCAAGATTGCGGACGGCATCAACGGTTTCCTCGATAATATCGATTGGGATACACTTGGAGATACGCTTGCAGGCGGTCTGAACACTTTGTCAGGTGCTATCCTCACGTTCAACAGCCGTGTAAACTGGGATAAGCTCGGTGCCGGTATCGCACAGGGGCTCAATCGTGCTATAAAAAAGACTAACTGGAAACAGCTTGGCAAGTCTCTCGGAAGCATTGTTCAGAGCATAATCAGTGCCGCGTACAGCTTCGCCCTGAACTTCGACTGGTCGGGCTTCGGGAACGCCATAGGCGACACGATAAACGGCTGGTTTGAGGCTGTTGACTTTGCAAAGGCAGGTCAGACGCTTTCACTTGGTATCATCGGCGTTCTTAAAACTGCCTCCGCAGCTATCGACAGGACTGACTTTGTCGGCATCGGCAGAAAAGTATCCGATGCGCTCAACAATATCGACATCGTTGGAATTGCCGGAGAATTCGCACACACTCTCAGCAGTATAATCAGCGGAGCTCTGGATCTCGCTGTCGGCTTAGTTGAGAAAACCAAGTGGGGCAAGCTGCCCGGAAAGCTCTTCGACAGTCTCGGAGCTATGCTCAGGAACATCGACTGGGGCGGACTTGTTTCAAAGGCTTTCAGGCTCGCAGGCGCAGCCATTGGCGCAAAACTTGCACTTGCAGTAGGTCTTGTGCGCAAGGTATGGGACATAATCGTATCAGCCTATAACAGTGTAAAAAACTATTTCAGCAGCAAGATCGAGGAGTGCGGCGGCAATGTTGTCGCGGGCATTTTCTCAGGCATACTGGACGCTTTTAAAAATGTCGGCAGCTGGATATACGACCATATATTCAAGCCGTTCATAACCGGCTTCAAAAATGCTTTCGGCATAGCCTCACCGTCAAAGGTAATGGCGGAAATGGGCGGTTATCTCATCGACGGTCTTTATAATGCTGTTGCAGGCGGTATCAAGCGCATTACCGAGATATTCGGCAAGGTTGTCGATGCTGTCAAGAAGCCTTTTGACGGCATCGGTTCGTGGTTCAGCTCGACTTTCAGTGGAGCTTGGAGCAATGTCAAAAGTGCATTTACAAATGCCGGCAGCTTCTTCGGCGAAGTCTGGAACGGCATCAAGGGAGCATTTGGAAATGTAGCGGAATGGTTCGGCAATACGTTCAGTGAGGCGTGGACTAAGGTCAAAGAGGTGTTCAGCAAAGGCGGAGAGGTCTTCAAGGGTATCTCCGAGGGTATCTACAATACGTTCAAGACCATAGTTGACTACCTCATAGACGGTATCAATAAAGTCGTTTCAGTGCCGTTCAAGGCTATCAATGATGTTCTGCAAAAGCTCAAGGACGTGAAAATAGGCAAAGGCAAGCTGTCAGTAGAACCGTTCAAGTGGATGCCGACGATCGATATACCTGAAATACCGCATCTGCCTGCACTCGCTCAGGGCGGTCTCGCAACTGCTCCGACACTGGCAATGGTCGGCGATAACCGCAACGCTCAGGTCGATCCGGAGGTCATTTCTCCGCTTTCAAAGCTGCAAGGTCTGATAGGAGCTGATCCTGAGATAGTTGAGCTGCTCCGTATAATCGTTGAGCTGCTCAGAAGCGGTATGAATATCGAGATAATTAACTATATGTTCAGAAATTCAAAAGAGTTCAGCCGTGAAGTAGTAAAGGCTGTTGCAGAAGATAATGCAAGGAGGGGCAAATAATGCTTGCGATACAGAGTATCAATAATACACAGCCGGCTGTTCAGCCTCTTCGTGACGGCTACCAGGTATTGCGCTCTGATCTGCTCTCTGACAGTTCAGGGCGTACAGCTGAGACTGGCAAGGCACTCAGATATATGGTGCGTCAGAACACCTATAAGATAACGCTAAAATTCAAAGGACCGGCTTCGGATATACATCAGGTAGAAGAACTGGTGAGCGCTTATGAGCTGGCCGTTTCGTTCTTCGATGGGCAATTCGATAACAACGGTCAGCCAATATATGTGACCGGACATAAGTTTTACCCTTCAGACCGCACAGCTAATTATACTGGCTATATGGGCGAATTGTCCGTTAATCTCATTGAGATATAGTTGGAGGTGGCGATTTGTACGAAGTGAATGATCCTCAGGCATATCAGAATGCTATTACTAACGAGTCCCAGCAGCATATCCGCGGTAGCATACTCTATCCGTCTGGAATTGAGCAGGATATCACGGAGCTGATAAAGGGCAGTCCGCACATCGAGACTAAGTGTGTGGAGAACGACGACACGTTTATGTTCGGACAAATCTACATCGGATCCTGCGAGGCAGTCGTGCGGATCGCAGATGCGACAACAGATATGTTCACAGGCGCAGAGATAACGCTTGATTTCGGCGTAGACGTTGCCGGATCGGACGAGCCCGAATGGGTACTGCTCGGCGTATGGGACATATCCTCAGCCGAACGCGGAGCTGCTGACGAATGGACGCTGAAAGCTCAGGACCGTATGCACAGAATGAAGGGAAACTTCAACATTGACACGATTGGACGCTGTTTTCTGCGCTTCTCGATGCGCATCATTACTGAGCGCACCGGCGTTGAATTCGCGCAGACTCCCGAGCAGTTAGCGGCGCTCGCCGGCATATATCAGGAGAACTTCTTCGGCATCTACTACCCTCAGACCTACTGGGACGAAATTCAGATGATCGCGCAGATTATCGGCGGCTTTGGTTTTATCAACCGCTCCGGACAGATAGAGTTCCGGAAATTCGGCAGCACTCCGGTGCTCTCGATACACGCCGACCGCCGCCACAACATCAAGCTCGCGGAGCGTCCCTTTTCTATCGACGGCATAAGGTACACCGATCGCTACGGTCAGAGCGCGGAAGTCCACCGCGATGAAACACTAACAAAAGGCGTTGCTACGCTCGCATTTGCCGCAAACCGTTTCATGTCTGTCAGCAGTGAAAACTACGAGGACTGGTATCAGGCATATCTCAAGCGTATCCTCAGCGGCTTGCAGGGGTTGGAGTGGTATGCAGGAGAGGTTGATTACTACGGCGATCCGGCGCTTGACCTCGGCGATATGGTTGCGCTTGAAGCCGGTGCAGTCGGCGAAACTCCGATGAATTTCCTCATTACGGGTATCTCGTGGAGCTTCCGCGGCGCTCAGACTCTGATGTCTGCCGGTCTGCCGGATATATCCACGCTCGGCTCGGACGGTTCATACAGCTCGACGAGCAGCAGTTCCGGGAGCAGCTCTGGCGGAGTCGTGGAGATAAACCAGATCACGCAGACAATGACGCTCCGGAATGTTTTCCTCGATACCTTTACCCCGGAACTCACCGGCAGCCGTGAGACCATAGCTCGCGGCGGCTTTGCGGTCAAGGACGCG
>CACXEJ010000142.1 GCA_902766595.1 Ruminococcus flavefaciens
CGCGTCCTTGACCGCAAAGCCGCCGCGAGCTATGGTCTCACGGCTGCCGGTGAGTTCCGGGGTAAAGGTATCGAGGAAAACATTCCGCAGAGTCATTGTCTGCGTGATCTGGTTTATCTCCACGACTCCGCCAGAACTGCCGGAAGAGCTTCCGCCGCTATAAGAGCCGTCCGAGGAGAGCGTGTTGATATCCGGCAGACCGCCAGAGGTGAGAACCTGCTGACCGCGGAAAGTCCACGATATACCGGTGATAAGGAAGTTCACCGGCGTTTCTCCGACCACACCTGCTTCGAGCGCTATCATATCACCGAGATCAAGAGCCGGATCTCCGTAGTAGTCAGCCTCCCCGGCGTACCAGCTCTGACCGAGTCCGGACAGTATGTCTGTAAGATAGGACTGATACCACTCCGGGTAGTTGTCGCTCGTGTCCGAAATGAAGCGGTTCGCGCTGAATGCCAGCGTAGCAACGCCGCTCTCGGCAGAGACTTCGGAGGTCTTGCCGTAGCGGTCGGTGTACCTGATACCGGCTACCGAATACGGACGTTCCGCGAGCCTGATATTGTGGCGCCGGTCACCGTGGATAGTCAGCACCGGCGACGTTCCGAACTTCCGGAATTCTATCTCGCCGGAACGGTTCACAAACGCGAAACCACCGACCACCTGCGCTATCATCTGCACCTCGTCCCAGTAGGTCTGAGGGTAATAGATGCCGTAGAAGTTTTCCGGATATACGCCTGCGAGAGCCGCGATCTGAGCAGCGGTCTGCGCGAACTCAACGCCGGTTCGCTCCGTGATGATGCGCATCGAGTATTCAAGGTAGCAGCGCCCGACCGTGTCGATGTTGAAATCGCCGCGGAGACGGTTCAGCCGGTCGAGCCCGCGAATGTCCCACTTGTCAGCAGCGCCGCGCTCCGCAGAGGCTATGTCCCACACTCCGAGCGGCACCCATTCGAGCTCCTCAGAGCCGGCAATGTCAACGCCGAAATCAAGCGATAGCTCCGCGCCGGTGAACATACTTTGTGAAGCTCCCGGCAGCCGAATGGTCAGCTCCACCGAGCCGATATACAGCTGTCCGAACATAAAAGTGTCCTCGCTCTCGACGCAGCGTGTCTCGGTGTGGGGATCACCCTCGATATAAATACCGTTGGCTTCGTTCGGTATGCTGAGAGTATCGCCGGAAGCGAATGTTATAACGCCCCTGATGTGCTGAACGGCGTTATTATCTATCGCATTCAGATAGGCTTGTGTCACACTATACATTTCAGTCTCCTTAGTACTCGATAAGATTGAAGCTGAGGTCGTAATATCCGCTCTGCCCGGGAACAGGCAGCAGTTTCACAGAGCGGTCAGAGACGTACATATATGCCGTTTTCCATTCGGTAAGATCCCAGAACACTACTGTCAGCCTTGCAGCTGATACCAGTGACCTGACAGCTGCTATATTCGCAGCCGTAGACCTGAAAGACAAGCTGATCTTGTATACATTCTGGCGTATCACATACCGCATCATTTTTCCGGTCTCGGCAGAACGTCCGGAAGCGCTGCTGTCGAGGTCGGAGGTGGTAACGGAATATCCGTTCGGGGTAACGGGATCACACGGCAGAGCCGTTCCGTTGATAGTCTGTATCGTATTCATATCAGCTGCCCTTTCTGCGATTGTTGTCTTCTACTGCCTTGATGCAGAAGCGACCGACCTCTCTGCCGTCAAGAATTATCGGGGCGTAGCCGTCTCCGCCTGAAGCCGAGGGTATAAGTGCCGCTATCTTCCCGGCAAGCATATCTATCCAACCGGTGTTGTTTTCAAGGGGGATGACAGCTTCTGCGCCGTTTTCACCTATCATAGCTATCTCCGGCTTGGTGACGATAGCGCCTTCAGCGTGTCCGATAAGACCTTTGAAAATGTTATAGCCGGTCTTTGCAGCTCCGCCGTAATTGCCGGACATCATCTGAACTATCAGCTTTGTACCTGTTGACATTTCGGGCAGGTCGAGCTTCTTGCTTATCTGATCGTAGGCATTCGTAACGCTCAGTTTATCGAGCAGATCGGAAATATCCTGAAAAAGCTCCTTTATCTTCCCGAGGGGAGTCTTGAGCTTGTCGAAGACTGGTGACGATTTGTCTATCCAGTAGCTCAGCTTGTCGTGCATTTTGTCGCCGCGGTCGTACCAGAAATCAGACCACCTGCCGCCGAACAGCTCGCGGACGCCTTTGTCAAGATCTTCGAGGAGCGGTTCCCAATCACCGTCTTCAATTCCCTTGTGCATATGCTCGCCGACCTTTTCCCAGTAATCAGTCCATTTGTCTCCGAATATTTTGCCTATTTCGTCGTTAAATGTACTGAGCAAAGGAGTCCAGTCGCCGTTTTCTATGCCCTCGTACATAGCATCTCCGACATTTTCCCAGAAGTCAGACCATTCGTCGCCGAACGTCATGCGGATAAGACCGTCAAACTGTTCGAGCAGCGGAGTCCAGTCCCCGTCTTTAATGCCGGTATACATATTTTCTCCGGCTTTTTCCCAGAAGTCTGCCCATTCATCCCCGAAAAGTATCTTGACCTTTTCGTTCAGGCGAGACAGGAAGGGTTCCCAATCGCCTTCTTCGATGCCGGTGTACATATCCTCGCCGAGACCTTCCCACCAGCTCGTCCAGTCGGAATAGCCTTTTTGGGTCTCTGTCCAGATGTTTTTGAGGGCATTTTTAATGCGTGTGGAAACGCTCTCGACATTGGTATCGTAGTTTATGTCATAATCGAGATCTTCAAAGGCGCTCAGAGCCTCAGCTGCCTTATCAATCGACTCGTTGTCTATGCCTATTAGATTTGTGTTATTGTCACCGAGGCGGTTAAGTTCGTCGAAGCTCGCCAGAGAACGCTGGACTTCATCAGTGAGGCCTTTGGTCGCCTTAGTCATATCTTCTATGCTTCCGGCAGCCTTGTTTGCGTTCTTTTGTGTATCCTCAACGGACTTGTTATAATCGTCCATAGTGTCAGCGGCGCTCTCTGTATCCTTGTTCCGGCTGAACAAAGCGTGTAACAGTCCGAACGCGACAGCAGCAAGAGCTGCCCAGCCAAGCAGAGCTTTCAGCGCTGCTGCATAGGTAAGAGTCTGAGGCAGCAGGAGAGCCTGAACAGCGTGAAGTCCAGCCTGCGCAAGGGCAAGAGCTTTTGTCGCAAGAGTTACCGCCGGGATAGCGACACCGAGTATCAGAGCAACTTTGAGGTATGCCTTCGATGTGCTGTCGAGCGATCTGAACCAGACTACACAGCCGAGAGCAGACCGTGCAAGTGCCGACAGTACCTGTATCGCCGGGAGCAATGCGCCGGCTGAAAGCTGTCCGAGCGAAACTTTCAGATCATCTACGGAAGCCTGAAAAGCAGCAACTGACAATGCTGTACCTGACGATATTTCGCCGCCGAACTGCTTGTGTGCCTGTTCGAGTATAGCGAGAGTCCTTATCTGCTGCTGCTCGTAGTATTCAAGCTGTTCCCACGACCTGCCGTTTGACATACGCTTGAATGCATCGGTAGTTCTGAGCATCGCAACATTGACGAAAATGCCGAGGTCCTCAATGGCTTCGGTATTGCCGAGAAGTCCCGACCGTATGCGCTCCATAACATCGCTGACCGTTCTGCCGGTCTTAGAAGCGATAGCCGCGGAAGCCGACAGCATTGCGATGGTCACACGGCTGTTCTCTTCCTGATCAGCGGTGATGCTTCGGAAAAGATTTCCGTATGTAGCCGCGTATTCATAAGCCGCCGACCTTGACATACCAAGAGCCGCAGCGTTGTTCTCTGCAAAGTTCTCGACCGCTCCGGCAGCATCTTTGAATATATCGTTAACTCGGATGACCGCGCTCTCATAATCAGCGTAAGCCTTGAAGCACTCCAGCAGCTCCGCCGCGGCTTTTCTTACCACAGCAATGGCGGCGGCTGCCCCTGCTATACGCCTGACCGATGCACCGGCACTGTCGGCTTGTTCTGCTGTATTTCCGAGTGCATCGCTGAGCTGTTCCGTTTCGGATACTGCACCGGCGGCAGAGGAAGCCGCTTCGTCCATAGCAGCTGAAAAAGCTCCTGCCGCACTATCGTCTCCGAGAGCTTCGTTCACGTCGTTTGTACTTTTTTCAACGTCCTTTGCAGCTTTTTCGGTATCCTTAAAGGCTTTTTTCAGCTGTGAGGAGTCTGCGCTGAATTTTACTTCAAGATCATACATTGCCATTCTTGCTTCCACCGCCTTCCAGTTCTGCGAGTCTCCTGTCGAATTCCTCATAGGAGATCTTCGGAGCAGTTTTTGTATTTTCTCCGATGTATTCAGAGAGATCTCTCAGACAGCCGTGGACTGCCGCTCCTGTGAAGTTAGCAGTCCGCCACGCCTGAGCTGTGCCGAGCTTTATGCTGTCGTTCTGCATCGCGTTGAATTCCCCGACACAGAGATTGAATTCCCACAGCTCCATTTCCCAGAGCTGCGGGGGAGCTATCCCTATTCGGTATCCGGTCCTGACGATCTGTCTGAGGTCGAAATGGTCTTGCCGTCCAATGTCACGATCGTTTCGGTTTCCTCCTCTTTCTCCGGAAGTCCCAGCGCCCTCCTCATTATGTTCTTGCGGCGGACGCTCGCCGGAAAAGCCTCGATCTTCTCCTCCTGCTCCTCCGGTGTACCGCCGAAGCAGAGCCTTATGAAGAATTCGTCGCAGTGCTTCTGTATCGTGATGAGGTCGAAGTTGTCGAGAACGTCCTGCTCGAACGCCTTGTATTCGCTGTCCGGGAGCCCGGCTCTGAAAGTTGCGAGCATTTCATCGACCGTTGCACCTTTGGCAAATTCTGCCATAAGTTCATTGAGCGTTTTCTTTGATTTAGTCTCGAGTGCCTTGACTACGCCGAGCGTAGTTTTCAGCTCATATTCGTTTTCGCCTGCTTTTATGTAGAGCATATTGACCTCCTTTTATGTACCGGGCTGCGAGGGAACTGTGAGTGTAGCCGCACCTGAGCCGGCAATGCTGATAGACACCTTTGCCGCTCCTGCCGCGTCGTGATCTATTGTAAGATCTGTGATGTAGCAGCTGCCGCTGAAGTATGTGTTATCATCGAGATAGAATGATGCAGTAAGAACACCGCCGCTCTCAAAGAGGGACTGAAGCTCTGCCTGACCGCTTGTTGATGCAAAATCAGCAGTGCCGTCAGCCTTTGCAGTCCACTTCTTTATGCCGGGGATATTCTCGGCATAATCGCTGCCGAAAGAGGTCACCTCGACCATATTCTTGGAAAGAGAAACGTTCCAGGTAGACATATGGAGCAGAGTTACAGCTGCTGCTGAACCGACCTTTGTAGTGATCTTGCCGGTAACGCCTGAATAAAGTGCCATAATGATACCTCCTTAGTATCTGATTATCCTGAAATTGCAGGTGTACTCCTGCCGTCCCTTATCATCTCTGCCGATGTCAAGGACGGAGGAGACCTGTATAACAGAGATCTCCTCATCGCAGTAACTGTTAAGGGCTGCCGCTAATGAGGAGATCGTTTCGTATGAGTCAGCGCCGCGTGAACGGAGCTGAACGTTTTCTGTGAAGTCCGTGCCGCTGAACGAGTGAACAGGCGGTGAAGCACTGTATTCCGTCAGCACGGAGAGGTCGTCCGGCTCATCGGGAAGATAGCCGAGCTTTATGTCCGGATCACTGTCGAGTACCTGCCAGAGCTTGTCGAGGATGTTCATTTTATCACCTCTTTAGGTATGGCTTTCAGAGCCTTGATGTAGTCTGACTGCTTTTCATTGAGCGGATCCTCAAGGAACTTTGCTTTGCCGCCCCGGGGGTGATCATAATTCAACTCCTCGTGCTGCCTGAGAGCGTATGGCAGTGAGTATCCGACGGTTGCCGTGACTTTGTCAGCCGGGATAATACCGCCGCTGACTGCGCGCTGTTCCTTGTATACCTCAGAACCGTTGACGACTGCTGTACAGTTGTTCCGGAGATCACCTGTATCGACCGGAGCCTGCTGAGCACTGCGTCCTGCAAGGTCGAGAGCTATCGCCGTGACCGTCTGAGCTGTGATCTGCGGATTTCGTTTTTCAGCTGCGGCGAGTGCCCGCCTGAGCTTGTTCAAGCCTTTTATCTCGACCTTTGCCATTACATCACCGCCTTGTATCCGATAGGCTCGCCGCCGAGATCTGTCCAGACGTCAACTGCGTGGACAAATGATCCGTTGATCTTATCGCCGGCGGCTACCGTTTCAGTAGTATAGCAGATGTGGTGAACAGGAACAGTTTCACCGTTGGGCTTGCGAATGAGCTGATACTTCCCGACCAGCCTGCAAGCGATCGTTATCGCCGCAGCGTAGACCGGCTGACCTCTCTGATCATCGCCTGTCTTCTTTTCCAGCTCGCAGGACTGGTTGAGATAGTCTTTCAGCACGTTTCATAGCCTCCTGTCAGATAAGGTGCAAGCAGTTCCATAGCTTTCGGGCATTTGCCGGAAGAAAAAGCGCTGGCAGCTGATGCGCTGCTGTCGGTGTAGGTCTCCGAAAGGTCGCCAATCTTGTACTCCTTTACGCCGTCCTCCTGCAATTCCTTACGTTTGCGCGAACTGCTTCTTTTCGTTTCGTCTGAGAGCCACAGCGCCCATTCCGCTTCCGCTGCGAGAACGTTCTGAGGAGCTCCCTCGTCGGTGTGCCCGTACTGGTACGGAAGCCGGGGAAAAGCAGTTTCCTGACCAATGGCTGCTTTCCTGCCGAGAAATGGGAGCGCCTCAATAGCCGCAAAAGCGTTGTTAAGGCAGACGGTCTTGTCCTCATTTGAGAGTGCCGCCCACCTTATACGCTCCGGGGAGGTGCTTGTGTAGTGCGCTTCTATGTAGCTGTCAGCCGTTTCTATTGTGTTGTACATAGCTTAGCTCGTGGACTTGTGCAGATAGATGCCGGCGCGCTTGTTTTCGTAGCCGTCTGCAATGCCTACTGTGCGGTAGCCGAACTTCCACGCATCAGCGCTCTGGTTTTCCTCAGGTCTGATGATCTTAGGCACGGTATGCTTCTGGTACTGGATAACAGCGGGCTTGTGGATCAGCATAAAGTTGATGTTTGCACCCGGAGTGGTGGTCAGTTCGTAGTATGATCCGATGTTAGCAACATCAGGAGATGCGACAGCCGTATAGGTGCTGCCCGACTTGGTGTAGTAGGTCTTGCCATCAACAAGTGCTACATCAGTGGTCTTGGTATAGACTGCGTCACGCTTGACGTAGCCTCCGGCGGTCTGCCCCTCGGTAGTGCCGTCCTTCTGGGTGATAGCAGTGTAGAAGCGAGTCTGAGGAACCTTCTTGATGATGAGCCCCTCAAGTGCTTTCTTAGACTTCGTTGTGTCAAGGTCCTCGATAAGTCCGAGAAGGGTGGGTGTGATGTAGAGATAGCGCTGGTCAGCCGGGACTTCATCCTCGTCGAACTGGTTGAGCGCTGCCCTGAGAGCTGCTAAAGCGGCAGCACCTGTCGAGAGTGCAGCAGCGGCAGTCGTAGAAATACCGCTGAGCTGTGCATACTCCGAGAAACGGTAAGCGTCAAGCTCAGGGACGACCTGAGTGCGGATAAATTCTGCGGAAAGTCTTCCGAATGCAACACCTGCGGTCTCTTCATTGTCGAGAGTGTCCACAGTGAACATTCTTCCACGGTCGAAACCACAGGTCACGGTCTCGTTTGTGAGTGTGACATCGCCGTCAACATAGCCGCTGTTGCGGTTGTAATTAGCGAGTCCGGACATACTGATCTTAGGGATGATCAGCTCGTTAGCGTTAGCGCCCTGCTTAGCGAGCTCGGGAGCGCCGTCCAGTTCTGCTGTGAGTGATGCTGCCTTGTAGACTTCATCGAGCAGAGGAACGTATTTCGATGCGAGTGCAATTGAATTAGCCATAAATTTTACCTCCTGTTAATTGGTTTTGAGTCCCATAGCAGCCCGGACAGCTGCCATATCGTCAACTGTGCCGCCGGGAGGATTTCCTCCGCCGCCGGGAATGTTTGTGCCTTCAAAGAGGTAGTCGTTTGCAGTCTTTACCTCCTCGATAGCCTTCTTGATGTCTTCGGACTGGTTCTTGGAAGCCTTCAGCGTGTCGATGTCGAGCAGCGCGCGCACTGCCTTGACGTTCTTCGCCTTAGAGCCTGTGATCGCAGCGTCAAGCGTGGAGCTGAACTCCATATCCGCGATCTTAGCCTGATATTCGGTGTCCTTCGCCGCAAGGTCAGAGTTGAGCTTGGTGATCTGCCCCTGCAAGTCCTTGACGTCCACGCCCTCGAAGCTCTTGAGCGTTTCCTTTGCTGTGTCGAGCTGGGACTTGTATTCGTCAGCCTTTGCCTTTTCGCGGTTGATGTCGTTGCCGTTCTCAGTCATTATCTTGTCGATAGTTTCCTTTTCGAGTCCGAGTCCTTCGAGAAATTCTCTTTTCATTGTGTGTGTACCTCCTACATTTTTTACGAGTTTATATCTCAGTGAGTCCGTGCAGTTTTACGCCGTGCGGAGGGCATAAAAAATGCACCTTATCGGTGCCTGCAAGTAATATCAAAGTTCTATGCCCTCAATAACAGCTCTCGTTTCGAGTGTTGCTATATAATCAGCCATAGCTCTTATCTGGAAGTTGTATATTCCGCGGTTGCAGGTGGGCGTGAAGCTCAGTTCTCCTGCGTCCCACTTTTCGAGCATAGCTTTCAGCTTCTCGAAGCGTATCCTAAGCTGATGATACTCTGCCTTGAACCGCTCCTTGTAGTCCTCGGACTGCATAAGCTCGATAGTGTCTTTCAGTTCCATTGTCTCACCACCTTTCACGCGCTAACGCGCATATTTAATAAAAAGCGCACGATAATCACGCGCGCATTTGGCTATAAGAAAACCGCCTTGTTATCGGCGGTTTAAAATTTGAATTGTTCTATTTCCTCTGGATTTAAATCAGCAAATTGTTTATTGTTAGCTTTCATATATGGGATTATTCTTGAAAAGTCTATTTCATTAGGCGGTAATGATGTACCGCTTTTGTCTCCTACAAAGATGCCGTCAAATTCTTCAAAATCAGGATCACTAATAACATTTGCCATATTACCGCCTCCTTTCGTAA
>CACXEJ010000143.1 GCA_902766595.1 Ruminococcus flavefaciens
ATTCAAGCAGTTCTATCAGGGACTTGAAATGGTAAACTCCTACATCACAGTAGTAGTTGACAAGGAGACAGGCGAAGCAGATTACCTTAACAGCTCAGTTGTTTCTGACTTCTCTATCAACACAACTCCTTCTATCACAGCTCAGCAGGCAATTGACGCTGTTGTAGCTAAGTTCGGTCAGACAAGCTGTACAGGCCACGAACTCGCTGTTTACTCTGAGGACAATGAGAACTTCAAGCTTGCTTGGGCACTTGATACTGATCTTGTAGGTGCCAAGACAATCTATGTTGACGCTGCTACAGGAGACGTACTCAACGATGTAGTTGTTGCTCAGGATACTGCATTCAGCGATACTATCTACTACAATAATGTACTTATGTCTAATGCCAAGAGGATACTGCCGCAGAATCAGTACAGCTTTAATATTGACGTATCAAGATCAGGAGATGTATATAAGCTTCGTGATATTTACAGAAATATCAGGATATGCAACGATCCTTCTTTCATCTATGGTGAGTCGTGGAAGCCTTTTGATGACAGCACAACGATTAAATCTTACAATTATCAGTTTACCAACAGCGATTCTGATCAGTTAGGCGCAGCGATCCTTTATAATGTTCAGAAGACATATGATTTTTACAAGAATACGTTCAATGGTTATAAGGGCTATGACGGAAAGGGTTCCGAGCTTGTGATAATGTCACAGTTAAGAGAATCCGGAAACAAAAGGATGGATAATGCTATATGCTTTGGCGGATTGATCGGTTTCGGTGAAGGCGATGGCAAAAAAACTCGCTCTTACGGAAGTGCACTTGACATAGTAGCTCATGAATATACCCACAGTGTTACTGCTTCAAAGATCGGCTGGGGCAGCGATGGTCAAACTGGTGCACTTAATGAGGGATACAGCGACGTTATGGGATCATACTGCGAGATACTCAGCGGCTGTGCTACATCAGACCGTAAATGGATACATGGAACAGATCATATTCTTTGCAGTTATTCTGCTCTTCCTGATTATCTTAGACCGAGAGACGGTCATGTAAGAAAGAACTTCAACGGAAAAACTGTTGAGGCACACGAAGATGCTAAGATAGTTCATCACATTGCATACTGGATGGATAATCTTGGTATTGATGCAACTACTGGTGCAAAGATTTGGTTCAATGCACTTGATTATATTCCCAAGGGTGCTGCTGCAGCAAATTTCAAAAACTTTAGAAATGCTATGGTAAAAGCTACACAGAAGGTAGTACAGAACAAGGCACAGAGCGAATATGTAGTAAAGGTCAAGACTGCTTTTAATAGAGTACATATTTATGATAATAATGAGATCATAGGCGATATTTGCCATGACGGAAAATTAGATGCATTTGATCTTACTGTCCTCAGACAGGCTGTGAACGGCACAAAGTCACTTACACCTGCTGAGAGAGCTCAGGCTGACCTTAACTTTGATGGTAAGGTAAATTCAGCAGATATTAATCTCCTTTCCAAATACCTTTTAGGTGCCATTAAAGAATTCTAATTGCAGCATATTAAATCAATACTCGGGAGAGCCGCAAGGCTCTCCTTTTTTTGTAAGTTGCTGATTGCTAAAAATATTAATGAGCAGAATAAAAGTTTACAAAATCTGATTGTATACATCCGCAAAAGATGTTATCATAAAAGTAGTGTAGTTTATACTGCTGTGATCGCAGTTCAAACTCGGTCAGATTATGGAATAACTATTGCTCAGGAGATGATAAAATGAAACTGAAATCCTTTTTCGCTGCATCAGCGACCTGCTGTCTGCTTATCAGCCAGATGACCGGAACAATGCCGCCGGTACAGCAAATGCAGGTAACTGCTGAAACATATGTCTCTCCGCCGGACAGTGTCAATCCATGGGAACTGGACGAAAATGGTGTACTGACTATCTCCGGCACCGGCACTATGACGGACAATTCATGGATAGAAACTCTTGGAAGCTCTAATATTGCCTTGATAAAAAAGGTCGTAATTGCAGAGGGGATAACTGGTATCGGAGAAAGCTACTTTCACGGCGTACATTTTTCAGATCTCAGCTCACTTGACCTGCCGAAGTCGCTGAATGTCATCGAAAAGGACGCTTTCAACAACTGCTTTGGTCTGACCGAACTGGTTATTCCTGTCAATACTGTTCTGGTTGAAAATCAGGCTCTCTCATATTGTCCTGATCTTGAACGAGTAACTTTCCTTAATCCGCACTGCTCTATTGAGTCTGCTGTGCCCGGTCTTATCTGCGGATATGAAGGCTCAACAGCTCAGGAATACGCTCAGGCACATTACGTTTCGTTTCTGAATATTGAAACGGGTGAACAAACAGATTATGTCGAAGTTACAGAACCTCCGAAATACAGCGGAGAATGCGGAGCTGATCTCACTTGGCAATATAAAGATAACGGTACCCTGACGATTTCGGGAACTGGCGATATGTATGATTTCAGCTGTAGTGATGTCCCGTGGGGACACCTGACCGGTAGTATCGTTCGTGTCACTCTGGAGCCGGGTATCACAAGCATTGGAAGCAACGCATTTTTCGGTTTTTCACGAATGAAGGACATTAACGTTCCCGAGGGAGTGGAAAGGATAGGAGAAGATGTGTTCCATGCCTGTGGTATTACAACGCTTACACTTCCGAGATCACTGAAATATGTCGGACGCCGTACTTTCGATAATGCACTGAGCCTTGCATATATCAAATTCCTGAATCCCGAATGTGAGGTCGAAAGTGAGCAGGGGTATCCGTATGTACGGATCATCTACGGCTATGACAATTCCACTGCGCAGGAACTTGCGGAAGAATGGGGCTGTAAGTTTATCAGTCTTGGCGATGATGAACACGATCTCATATGTTTAGGCGACGGAAATGCTGACGGTGAATTTGATTTAGCAGATGTTGTTCTGTTTCAGAAATGGCTGCTCGGTTCACCTGATATGCTTCTTAATAACTGGAAAGCTGCCGACTTAAATAATGATGATAAACTCGATGTATTCGACCTTATTCTGATGAAGCGCGCTCTTGTGGAAAAGCATATGTTCTCTCAGTAAAAATATCCGGACTCGGTTTCAGAGTATTTCACGAATTGTGAAAATGCTGAAACTGAGTCCGTTTTTGTTTGCTATACCTCAAAATTGATAGTACTGATTTAGCTGAGAAAAGCCAGCTTCTATACGGAAGCTGGCTTCTTTTTGTACAGTTGATTAAGAAATAGTTTTAGTTTGCCTTATACTTTGCCTTGTCCATTTCGCGGATAGCCGCACGGCGGATCTTACCGCTTCCGACCGTTTTGGGCAGTTCAGGAACGAATTCAACGACTCTCGGATACTTGTAAGGTGCGGTATGCTCCTTGACGTAATCCTTTATCTCCTTTACGAGGTCCTCAGAGGGAGTCTTATCCTTTGTGAGAACGATAGTAGCCTTTACGACCTGTCCTCTGATCTCGTCGGGAACGCCGGTAACAGCACATTCAAGTACATACGGAAGCTCCATAAGAACGCTTTCAATCTCAAACGGTCCGATACGATAGCCGGAGGACTTGATAACATCGTCAACTCTGCCGACATACCAGAAATAGCCGTCCTCGTCTACCCATGCGGTATCGCCAGTATGGTAGTAGCCTTCGCGCCATGTCTCAGCTGTATTCTCTTCGTCACCGAAATAGCAGAGTGCAAGTCCGGGAACACCGTAGCCGGGAACATTCTCCTCTTTGAGCTTAACGCAGATCTCGCCGGTCTCACCGACGCCTGCGGGAGTGCCGTCGGGGAGAAGCACCTGAACATCGTACTGCGGATTGGGCTTGCCCATACTTCCGGGCTTGGGCTCCATTCCGACAACATTTGCGATCGTAAGAGTGGTCTCGGTCTGTCCGAAGCCCTCCATAAGCTTGATGCCCGTTGCCTTGTGGAACTGGTGGAATACTTCAGGGTTGAGAGCTTCACCTGCGATGCAGGCATATTTGAGCGACGAGAGGTCGTACTTTGAAAGGTCTTCCTTTATGAAGAAGCGGTACATAGTAGGAGGAGCGCAGAAAGATGTGACGTTGTACTTCTTGAACATAGGAAGAATATCGTCAGCGTGGAAGCGGTCGAAATCATAGACGAATACAGCGGCTTCGTTCATCCACTGACCGTAGAGCTTGCCCCAGAGAGCCTTGCCCCAGCCGGTATCGGAGATAGTGAAGTGAAGACCGTTTGGATCAGCGTTCTGCCAGTAACGTGCTGTCACATAATGACCGAGAGGGTACTGGTAGCTGTGGAGTACGAGCTTGGGGTTGCCGGAAGTACCTGAGCTGAAGAAGATAAGCATAGGGTCAGTACCGCAGGGGGTATCAGCAGTACGCTCGAAGTGAGTGCTGTATGCAGGGAGCTCCTCGTTGAAATCGTGCCAGCCCTCGCGCTGACCGTTTACAACGACTTTAGTTTTGAGTGTAGGCGAAACAGCGCAAGCCTTATCGACTTCATCAGCAACATCGCCGTCAGCAGTACAAACGATAGCGGATACCTCAGCGGAATTGAAGCGATATTCCAGATCGTGCTCCTTGAGCATATTGGAAGCGGGGATAACAAGTGCGCCGATGCGGTGAAGGGCTATGATCGAGAACCAGAACTGATAGTGGCGCTTGAGGATAAGCATTACTCTGTCGCCCTTCTTTATGCCGAGGGATTTGAAATAATTTGCTGTCTGGCAGGAATATTTCTTTATGTCCTTGAAGGTGAAACGGCGCTCGTTCTTGTTGACGTCAACATAGATCATAGCGGTTTTATCGGGACATTTTTCTGCCATAGCATCAACGATGTCATATGCAAAGTTGAACTTGTCCTGATTTTCAAAATGAACTCCGCTGAGTATACCGGTTTCGTCAGTTTCACACTTTACGAATTTCTCGGCAACGGGGTGGAGGAGACCTGCTTTGTCCACATTTGTGAGATGATGCTCGGCAACGTGCTCACGGTATTCTGCCATACCGGTAGTACCCTTGGGCGGCATAACAAAAGCATATATCTCGCAGTCCTTGCCGCCGAGTGCGACCTCGTCGTGGGGCATAGAGCTGTCATAGTAGATACAGTCGCCTTCGTGGAGTATCTCAGTATGTGAGCCGACTGTCATACGGAGCGTTCCTTTGAGAACGATGTCCATTTCCTGACCGGCGTGGCTTGCCATATGAAGCGGCTGGGAAAGAGCTTCCTCAGAGTAGGGGATAACAACGTGGAAAGGCTCGAGAGCCTTGTTCTTGAACTTTGAGGCGAGTCGGTTATATGCAAAGCCCTTTCTGCGGACGATCGGAACGCCTTCGCCTTTACGGGTGATAGTGTAGCCGGTCAGCTCAGGGCTGCTGCCCTCCATAAGATCGGTGATGTCAACATTCAGTGTGTTAGCACATTTGTAGATGAATGTGAAGCTGAAATCCTGTTCTCCGGCTTCGAGCTTCTTGTAGTCCTCAACGGAGTATCCTGTATTTGCAGCCATTTCCTCGACTGAAATACCGAGGTCTTCACGCAGATTGGAAATACGCTCTGCGACCTCTCTGATCCTTGCTTCTGCATTCTGCAATTCAGTCATTTCGCTCATAAAAATCTCTCCTTAAAAATAATTATACTGGAAAATGAAACGGGTGCAGAGGAATACTGCTTTGTGTTTTGCCAAGAAAAAACAAAAAACTCGTCTCAAAGAATTAACTTTGAGACGAGTATCATAAACTGATTACCCGCGGTACCACTCAAATTGTGCCGCTATTGCGTAACACCACTTCAGACTCCAGCAA
>CACXEJ010000144.1 GCA_902766595.1 Ruminococcus flavefaciens
AACTCTCTCAGATGAGAAAGGTCTTATCGGTACTATCTTCACAAGAGCTACAAACAAGATAGACCGTCCCGTTATGCTCAAAAAGGTTCTTGATATGGTATCTGAGGAGAACTGGTACCTTATGGACGGCGACTTCAAGGGTGCTATCTATGAGGGTATCCTTGAAAAGAACGGACAGGACAAGAAGAGCGGAGCAGGTCAGTATTTCACGCCGAGAGCGCTTATCTCAGCAATCGTGGACGTTATTGATCCGAAGATAACTGAGACTGTTGCCGATAAAGCAGTTCCGAGATTGATACAAAGAATACCGCAAATAGGCGCTATTTCAGGGCTTTTTGCGAATGGCAGACCGATGAGGTCTTATTTTTTGCCCCGCCGCCGGTGCGCTGAATGCGGCTGGGTGCAAAATTTAACGAACCCAGTAGGTTCGTTAAATCTTATCTGGGTTCGTTAAAATATAGAAAGCCGCCGAGTGGAATGTACCACTCAGCGGCTTTTTTCATACGCCCAGATGCTTTTCAAATACTGCCATGATTTCTTCGACACGTTTATCGCCGATGCCCTTGATCTGACGTAGGTCTTTCTCTACCTCACGCAGATCGATGGACTTGCCGTCTTTCTCCAGTAGTCCGTCAGCGTAGCGCATCAGAAAGGCTTGCAACTCCTCACGGCTCATTTTCTTTATTGCACAGTAGGTATCTCGGTCGATAATCTTCTGTTCTGGCATAGATTCACTTCTTTCAGTCGTTAAATATAGAATCGAGTTTTGTTTTCAGCGTACCATTCTTTGCAAGTGGCAGAGCATCAAATTGACGAAGGTGATGCTTCTTAATCGATTCCCCACCTTCAAAGCCAAGAATGAAGTGAAGAGCTATTCCTGCTCTTTGGAGCAGATCCATCATCTCCATCATATCAAGCTCAAGGGCTATGCCCAGCGCAACAGCCGTTTTCTTCTTCGGCTTATAGTTGACATTGCAGCGAATAGCGGAAAACAGCTTCCTGTCAATATTGGCTTTCTTGTAAAGCTCGATTTCATCAGCGCCGCGCTCGTTAATCAGTCTGAAAAGGCACTGCTGAAATGTTTCTTCGCCATTGTCAAGCAACCGGTCAAGGCTTGTATCCGCCGGTAAAGGCGTATAAGATGCGGAAAGCACCTCATCTTCAGCATCTTCAAGCATAGCAGCCGCTCTTCTGCGGTGGATATATTCTTCTCCGCTAATGGAGTATTCATCGCTGTACATCTTCTTTATGCCGAATTCGTCTATATATTCATCAATAGCACCGACCAGTTCCGATGACAGTTGAAAAGACTCCTTATCAAATACAACAAGAATTATATCCATATCGTGTGTAAGGAGATACTTGCCTATCTCCGAAAGCGCTATATCAAGAGCTTCGTTCTTCGGGAAACCGTATACACCTGTCGCAATAAGCGGAAAAGCAATACTCTCAGCCTTGACCTGCTCCGCGAGTGCAAGAGTATTTGAATAGCAGGAACGCAGTATATCGCGTTCATTATGCTTACCGTCAATCCACGCAGGTCCGACGGTATGTATTATGTATTTCGCATGGAGGTCAAATGCAGGAGTTATAGCAGCTTGTCCCTGCTCCATTTTGCCTATCTTTACGCGCTCTGCAAGCAGCTTCTCCTTGCCAGCCGCCTGATATACAGCGCTGTCAGTTCCGTCACCGATAATCGGCTCAGGATTTGCAGTGTTCACTATAACGTCTGCTTCGACCTTTGTTATATCATTCCTGATTATATGAAACGGCATATTATCGCCTCCGGAATCTATTATGATATGAATCTGGCACATAAATGACATTTTAGATATTGTAACATATTTCACAATTTATTTCAAGCCAAACTTCGTAAAAATGTTTATTATTTCAACTGCTACATATAGTTGATCGTAAAACCTTCATTTTCCTCAAATTTTAATTATCGTACTTAAAACAGCAACATCAAGTCTTGCACGCAACAGTAAAAAAGAAGCACCGCCCGTAGGCGGTGCATATAATATTATAATCCAACAATTTCATTTATTGAGAATAGTGCGGCTTTACCAGAGATAATTACTTTATCTCCAACACATTCACAGTACAGGATACCGGTACGGTGGGAGGTTTGAAAAGCTGGGATTTGAGGTTTGTTCAGCCGTTTGCACCAGTACGGAGCAATCATACAATGCGTTGAACCGGTAACGGGATCCTCGTTCATACCGTACTTTGGAGCGAATACCCGTGAAACGCAGTCGTATTCCGTACCCTTGGCAGTAACAGCAACACAAGCTCCGTCCAGTTTGGAAATAAGCTCCATATCAGGCTGCAAGTCCCGAACTTCGTCTTCATTCCTGAGGACAAATAGAATATCGCGATCCGTGTATGCTGCAAGTGGGATAGTTCCGAGAGCTTCAATCATTGTATCAGTTATCTCGATATGTTCCAGCTTATAAGCCGGAAACTCCATTCTTATCAGCTCATCGCTCTTTTGAACGGTGAGCTCACCGATTTGACCATAAAGGTTGATAGTATCCACATCCTGGGCATAGTAATTGAAGAGTACGAACGCAGTTGCCAGAGTAGCGTGACCGCAGAAATCAATCTCACTCTTGGGAGTAAACCAGCGGATATGATAATGGTCATTCTCTTTGACAACAAATGCAGTCTCCGACAGATTGTTCTCATCTGCGATACTCTGCATGATATCTTCACTTGGGAACGAGTCCAGAACGCTTACAGCAGCGGGATTACCTGAGAAAATCTTATCTGTGAAAGCGTCAACGACGTATTGTTTCAATTATTTCACCTGTGATTTTAGTTTATTTCTTGATTCTGACATAGTACTTCGTATCGTCTTGGTGATGGATATACCCGCCGTTATTCAGCATAGCTCTGAGAGAAGCTGGATTATCCCTGTTAACACGCAGATATATTTCATCATCCTGAACATCGTCTCTTATCTCGTCGATGAGGAGTTTAAGTCCCTGAGAAGCATAGCGTTTACCGCGATATTCAGGAGCTATGTAGTAGCCGATATGTCCTGCTCCCTCAATAAGCGACTGGCAGAGATAATGGCGGAAGTGAAATGTGCCAACGATAGTATCATCATCCCACAGGTAATATACTGTCTGCGGAACATATCCTTCTGGTAGCTTTTCGCCCTTTGATTGAGCAATAATCGTTTCAAGAGCAGAATCAAAATCATCACGGCTTATATCAGGATAATCGTTTAGAAAACCGTTCTCTTCAACAGGAATACTGCGCTGAAAGAGCCACTCTTTCTCTATATCTTCGTAGTTAGCAGGTTTTATTATCAGCATATTTACTGTTCTTGCCTGCGGAAAATTTCGAGTGACCTTCTCATAGATATCAATGAAGCTGATAACGCATACTTCTGTATAACCTGAAAGAGTTCTGCACATAGTCTCAAAGTCAGATAAGTGACGTTCGAGCGTGTAGGTGCTGTCAATGAATATCGGATCGTACCTCCAGCCGACACAATTGACGCCTATCGCTTTTGAGAGAGTAATAAAGTTCTGCATGACCTGCTCCTTCGGCGGAACATTCAGTTCAACGTCCTTTCCGTAGGGAGTAATTGTCACGAACCAGTATTGATGAAACCTTTTCAGCTCGTCAATATACTTCAGCATCGGAGCAGGATTCTTTGTACAGAAGGCTATGCAGTCAACTACTTCAGGATCCAACTCATATCGCGTTATCCAGTCCTGTCGATACGGATTCCGCACAAGAACGTAGCCTTCTCGTATACGGTTCATGAACCATTCAGAGTAAAATGCGGGAATATCAGTCCGCATTCCTGTGTTTATA
>CACXEJ010000145.1 GCA_902766595.1 Ruminococcus flavefaciens
CCTACCAGACAAGTGATGAGACTGTCGGTCTTATTCATTTCATGCTCTTAGGCATAGAGATCACCGGCGATCACAGCAAGGATAATACTGCGGCAAATGCGCTTTTCAGGGAAGTCGTCCGCAAAGAAGATGCAGATGCGATTATTGATAAACAGCTCGCAAAATTCCCCGACTATGAGCTCACAACGGTCGATGGTATTCAGGCAATAATCGAGAACCCCTCGGAGGATAATATCGGCAAAAAATATATGTTTGTATATGCAAAGGAAGTAGTTGACTGGACTCTTGATGAATCAGGTCGTTTCAGCAGCGCATATTACCTGAAGGACGGTAATATCCTTCCTCCGACCTATGTTAGAGACGAGAACAATAAATATATCTATAATCCTGCCGGTGTTGAGGCTATAAAGAGAGAGCTTATAAACGGCAGAGGTGTTGCTGTCGGCTTCCACGCAGACCAGTCACAGCCGGGACAGGTCGCCGGTGACGGCGGATATATGAGCTTTGTTGACAAGGACGGAAACCATACCAATAGTATTGAAGATGCTGTTATCTGGGCTCAGTATACCTATGACAAGACCTATGATCCGTCTGACCCTGAGTCAGTCAACAAACCTGTTGCCTCCAATCACGCTGTATGTATAGTCGGTTATGACGATAACTTCCCCAAGGAGAATTTCAATGACCCGAACGGGACTATCGGCGGCGACGGTGCATGGATAATCAAGAACAGCTGGGGGCGCGACGATGCATCTGACCCGAAGAACAACCATTACTGGGGCAACGGCGGCGACGGCTACTTCTATCTCTCATACTATGACCAGAGTATGAACGTAGCTGAGAGCTTCGTTTTCGATACCGATTCTGAAACACAATTCCTCATGAAGGATATCGATATGTACGACTTCCTGCCTACTGTTGGTAAAAAAAGGATCACTATGGAAGACGAGATCAGCATGGCAAGCGTCTTTACTGCTGAGAATAACTGCGCAGTAAGATTTATCGGCGTTGAGGTAACATCTGCCGAGAGCGATGTTGAATACAAAGTCTACAAGCTGAACGATAACGCTTCTTCTCCTGTTGACGGCGAGCTGTTTGCACAGAGCACCGAGCATTTCAACTATATCGGCTACCATATGGTGGATATCGGAAGAGCAATGTCGCTCAGAAAGGGAGACAAGTATTCTGTAGTTGTTACGATCAAGGACCCTGACGGCTATCAGCTTAACGTAAGCAGAGATACCAACAAGCAGGGAGTAGACTATTATGAGCCTTACGACTACGAGCGTTATATCGATGCGGGACAGGACCCTGCGCAATATAAGCCGTCTGAGAAATATGCCAAGGCAGTAGTCAACAAGGGCGAGAGCTTCGTCGGCAGCGGCAGCGACTGGAGCGACTGGGCAGACGTTATCACTGAACTCAAGGTGCTGAACAAGGATCTGAACAATGACGGCTTTGAGTATGACAACTTCGCCGTAAGAAGCTATCCCGAGACTGAATTTCTGTCTGTAGAGAACAAGCCTGTCGATGAGCAGGAGACCTACAAGGCAGGAGATGTCCTGAAGGGCGTTGTCAAGGTAAGCTACAACGCTGAGAATTCTCCGCTTGTCGAAGATTTTGGCGGCAATTTTGAAATTGAGGTCACCGTAGGCGGCAAGCAGCTCATGATCGGTGAGAACAATGCAGATGCTGTATTCAACAAGCTGGCTAAGGGCGAGACCCTTGAGATCCCCTACGAATACACCGTTACCGAAGATGACGTAAAGCTCGGCTCGGTTGAAAGCACCGCACGCCTCAAGTTCATGAGTGTATATCTCGATGAAGAGCGTAAGCCGATCTTCCCGGAGGACCTGAACTTCGCGGTCCAGACAGAGGCTGATGCTCCCGAGAGCTCTGTTCCCGAAAATGACAGCAGCTCTGAAAGCACTCCCGACAGCAGCTCCGGCTCAAAAACTGACAGCAGCTCCAAGGCAGCTGACAACACCAACTCCAACCCGAAAACAGGTGCCGCAGCAGCAACAGGACTTCTTCTGGTCTCGGCAGCCGCAGCAGCCGTAGCTGTCCGCAAAAAGCACTGATATCAGCATTTACGGTGATAAAGCGGAAGAATAATTGAGAAGGATAACACGATATAGTTTAGGCGGCATCAAAGCGATGCCGCCTTTGCTGACCGCTTGGCATCAATATCCCGTCAAGTACGTTTTTCTCCCACTGGGTCAGTTTATCCTTTTTGCTGTAACCAAAGCTTTCGTCCTGCCGCATTCTGCGTTTTCTTTCAAGATCACGTTCGTGACTTGCGATCCTACGGTCTTTGATAAGGTCAAGCATAAGCTTTTCAAGAACTATCTTACAACTAAAAGATATCATATTCAAGTCCAGCATTTTCTTTTTTAAAACATAAGAAACAGGAGCCGTCTTATTACAGATAGCTCCTGCTTTTTCTTTTTGTCTGTGTTTTAAGATAATGGTTATGTCCAGTATATCTTAAATGCCCCATTTTTCAATGACAGTCTTAATTATTTGCCCGTTGTATGGGATTTTCGAATACGTCAACTCTTCTATATCTGAAAGCGTTTTACAATTCTTTGATTAAATCAACTCTTCTAAATCTGAAAGCTATAATAATCAAAATAACTGCTTTAGATAAAAAAGTCATCTATATCTGAAATATCCCGTGAAGATGCGGAGATCATGCGTGAGCGTGTCTTCGCCTCGGGCAGCTATTATGAAGCTCTCGGTATCATAACCGAGTATGTTGAGGACGAGTCAATAGC